>NZ_CAUQWC010000072.1:0-14786 GCF_963521695.1 uncultured Microbacterium sp.
CTCACGCACCGGCGGCTTCGGCGGAGGCTTCTCCGGCGGGGGACGCAGCCGTGCCGGTGGGGGCGGCGGCTTCTCGGGCGGGGGACGCAGCCGAGCCGGCGGGGGGAGCGGCAGACGCCGCTAGTCCACCCCTCGCGGGCACCCCGCCCGATCACAGAGAATTCGTAGCATCCGACACCAGACTCGACATCGTCGCCCTCAGGAAGGAACACCCCGCATGGCCAAGCAGTCCATCTTCGGTCGCATCTCGACCCTCGTCCGCGCGAACATCAATTCGCTCCTCGACCAGGCCGAGGACCCTCAGAAGATGCTCGACCAGCTCGTCCGCGATTACTCGAACTCGATCGCCGACGCCGAGTCGGCGATCGCAGAGACGATCGGCAACCTCCGCCTGCTCGAGCGCGACCACCAGGAAGACATGCAGGCCGCGGCGGAGTGGGGCAACAAGGCCCTCGCCGCCAGCCGCAAGGGTGACGAGCTTCGCGCCTCCGGCAACGCCGGCGAAGCCGACAAGTTCGACAACCTCGCCAAGATCGCCCTGCAGCGGCAGATCTCGGCCGAGGGCGAGGCGAAGTCGGCCGCTCCCACCATCGCGGCGCAGACCGAGGTCGTCGACAAGCTCAAAGACGGCCTGAACGGCATGAAGGGCAAGCTCGAGCAGCTCCGCGCCAAGCGCAACGAGCTCACCGCTCGGGCCAAGGTCGCCGAGGCGCAGAACAAGGTGCACGACGCCGTCAAGTCCATCGACGTGCTCGACCCCACCAGCGAACTCGGCCGCTTCGAAGACAAGATCCGGCGCGAAGAGGCCCTGGCAGCGGGCAAGCAGGAGCTCGCCGCCTCCAGCATCGACGCCCAGTTCAACGCGCTCGACGACGTGGGCGAGCTCACCGAGGTCGAGGCGCGACTGGCCGCCCTCAAGGTCGGCGGACCTCAGCGTGCCGCAATCGACGCACCCAGCCCCGACCAGGTCTGACATGCTCGTGAGTGCACCGCCCGCTCGCCCGGGCGGCGCACTCACGTCTTGCGGCGAGGAGCACCCGTGACCCGATTCATCGTCGCCCCGCAATGGCAGGGGTCGTCGTCGTCACGTGCCATGCAGCTCATCGACGGCGCCGAGGCGATCGCCGGAGACCTGCCGCGCAGCTCGACCACAGTGCTCGACGTGCCCACCGAGGCCGGCGACGCCCAGGGGACGGGGGTACACCGCCTCAGCGCGCTGGTGCGCATGCGCGAGCGCATCGAAGACGCCGTCCGCGGGTCCGACGAGCCCGCGATCGTCGTCGGCGGCGACTGCGGAGTCGCCCTGGGCTCGCTCACGCCTATCGCCGGAGACGATCTCGCCGTGGTGTGGATCGACGCGCACGCCGACCTCAACACCCCCGAGACCTCCCCCAGCGGCGCCTTCCACGGCATGGTGCTGCGCGCGATCACCGGAGAGGGCGAGAGTCTCCTGCGCCTCGAGCCCGGCATCCCTCCCGCGCGCCTCGTACTCGCGGGCACACGGTCATTGGATGCCGAAGAGCAGCGCTTCATCGAGCATCACAACGTGCGTGTCGTCGCCCCGGACGAAATGGCCGACCCCGATGTGCTGGCCGACGCCGTGGTCGCGACCGGAGCGACCCGCGTGTACGTCCATGTCGACCTCGACGTGCTCGACCCCGCCGAAATGGCGGGCGTCGCCCTGCCCGAGCCCTTCGGCGCCCGCACCGTCGACGTCGTGGCATCCATCCGACGACTGCGGGAACGACTCCCCCTCGCCGGCGCGACGCTGACGGAATTCTCGCCGTCGTCGCCGGCGGCCGCCGTCGAGGACCTGGGCACGATCCTGCGTCTCGTGGGAGCCCTCGCGTGAGCCCGATCCCCCGACCTCCGGCTGGGTGGCGCGAGCGCGCCGACCGCGCGGTCGCTCGCGGACGACGGTTCGACCGCTTCATCCCGGCCGTGCTGCTCGACACACCCGTCAGCCGGATCGGCTACTGGTACGGCTGCGCCGTCGGGTGGACCTGGGGATCCGTGTGGAGCACCGGCCGCATCGAGAAGCGGGCGGGTCTGTGGGTGTTCCGGGGGCTTCCGTCGTGGGCGTTCCCCCGCGGCGGCGTCTGCGTGGGCGCCTGCTTCCTGACCGGCGACGATCGTCCGACCGACACGGTGCTCGGACACGAGGCCGTGCACCGACGCCAATGGCGCCGCTACGGATTCCTCATGCCGGTGCTCTACGCACTCGCCGGGCGTGATCCGCTGCGCAACCGCTTCGAGATCGAGGCGGGCCTGATCGAGGGCAATTACGTGCCGCGGGGCAGCTGACGCGCGGGCCTCGACCAGCGCCGGGGCGGCTCGTGACGAGACGACGTCCGTAGGCGAAGCACGGTCGTGCCGCCTCGGCGTCCTCGCCCGGTCAGATCACCTTCGGGCGTCGTGAGCGGTCGTCCGCGAAAGCGGATACAGCGCGAGGCTCAGGCAGAGCGGGCGGACGCCGGAGCGCGCCGACGTCAGCGCGCGGTCGCGAGACCGAAGCGCTCGGGAGTGTGGATGGCCAGGGCGTCGACGCCGTGGCGGCTGATCAGGTCGTCGACGATCTCGGCTGTGCCGAGGTAGCCGCCCAGCAGCACCACGCGGGTCGCGTCGTCGTCTGCGCAGAGCATCTCGCCGGCCCACCCCGAGACGGCGCGCGCGAGCGCCTCTCCGGGAGCGCAGCCGCGGCCGGTGCCGGGTGCGCCGGCACGGCGGGAGCGGTCGAGCCAGGTCAGCGTCATGCGCGCCGGGGCGGCGACGGAACCCATCCACGACTCGTCGGGGACCTCGATGAACACGCGTCCGGTCGAGCAGATGGGCAGCGTGGCCAACAGCGTCTCGAGCTCGACGAGAGAGGTCTCGTCGGCCGTCACGAGATGCTGCACGCGCGTGTGCCGCGAAGCCCGGCAAGCGGCGGCGTTGTGCTCGATGGACGTGGTCATGATGGCATCCACTATACCCCCGGCGAAGGGTTGCCTAACCTGAGTTCGCGCCCTGTATCTCGACGTCGAGGTGGTCGCCGGGCACGAGCCGTGGCCGCGGATCGTCCGCCGACGCAGGACATCCACCGCGCATCATGCGATCCCGCTGCCGATCCCGGGGCGCGGCGGGCGCGACAGGTCAGACGACCAGCAGATCTCGCAGTCGGCGCAGTTCGTCGTCGGTCACACCGTTCGCGCGCAGGTATCCGGCCGGGGAGCCGTACTCGCGATCGAGGCGTTCGAGCAGCGTGCGCATGACCGGGGCCGGGGACCGCGTCGCCAACGCCTCCGCGTGCACGGCGCGCGGGTGCAGGGCACGGACGGCCCGCAGTACGGCGGCATTGCGCTCAGCTGGCAGAAGTTGCTCTGTGCGGGCGTAGTCGGCGATCACGGCTTCGCGGTCGACCCCGGCGGCGTCGAGTGCGATGGCGACGGTGACGCCCGTGCGATCCTTGCCGACGGTGCAGTGCACGAGCACGGGCTGCGCGCTCAGGATGCCACGCACCACCGCGACGACGCGGTCGGCGGAATCGTCGACGATCGCGGCGTACAGGGCGTCGAGGCTCACGTCGTTGGCGAAGAACGACGCGACGGAGCCGAGGAAGAGCGGCTCGTGCTGCACGTCGACGGCGAGATCGTCCAGTCGGCTCGGAGCGTGGGCCACCTCGGCGTCATCGCGCAGATCGATGACGCGCCGGATGCCGAGCTGACGGAGCGTGCGGACACCGGCGTCGTCGACGGCGACGAGGTTGCCCGACCGGTACAGCACCCCCTCGCGCGTGCGTCCGTCGCCGGCGGGCAGACCGCCGACGTCGCGGAAGTTCGTCGCACCCGAGACCAACGACGTCGTCATGCGTCGTGCTCGTGAGGCGTGTTCGCGGGCGCGTCCGTGCGCGGGGGTACCGGGTAGCGGCCGGCGATGGCCACGCGATTGAACGCGTTGATGGCCACGAGGACCCAGCTGAGGGCGACGTACTCACGCTCGCTCAGGATGCCGCCGGCCTGATCGTAGACGTCATCGGGGATGCCGTCCTCGTGAATGAAGGTGAAGGACTCGGTCAGCTCGAGCGCGGCCCGCTCGCGTTCGTCGAAGACGCCCGACTCGCGCCACGTGGCGATCTGCGCGATCACATCGGCGTCGAGTCCGGCTTTCACGGCCGCCTCGACGTGAACGCGCACGCAGAAGGCGCAGCCGTTCAGCTGCGACGCGTGGATCTGCACGATCTCGCGCAGGCGAGCGTCGAGCCCGGCGTCGGCTGCGAGCCTGCCGACCGTCGTCGAGAACGACCGCAACGCCGCGTACGCCTCGGGGGCCTTCTTCGACAGGTGCACGCGTTCCTCGGCCATGGCCACAGCCTATGGGCCGCCGTGCGCGCACGGGTCGGGGTGCCGAGGGTCACGGCCTCGACACCGCGCGAACACCCCCTCGCCCGAACGACCGCCGCCAAGACGCCCCGCGGCACGGCGGTGGCGGCGTCGTCGACAGCGGTGACAGGCTGGGTGCCATGCCCGAGCTCGACGAGTTCTCCTTCCTGCCCGCGCAGGCCGCCTCCCTCGGACGTGCGGACCCGACGGTGCACCGTGTGCGCCTGACGCTCTCCGACGGTCGTACCCTCAGCGGCCTGGCGTGGGGTGACGCACCCCCGCGCGTGACGCTGCTGCACGGCGCCGGACTCAACGCTCACACCTGGGACACGACGCTGCTGCATCTGGGCGTCCCCGCCCTGGCGCTCGATCTGCCCGGCCACGGCGACTCGTCATGGCGCGACGACGCCGCCTACGTCGCCCGCGTCCTCGCGCCCGATGTCCTGGCGGCGATCGACGCCTGGAGCGACCGGCCGCAGACACTCGTGGGCCACTCGCTCGGCGGGCTCACAGCGGCCGCGGTCGCGGCATCCCGACCCGACCTCGTGTCGCAGCTCGTGATCGTCGACATCACCCCCGGCGTCGATCCCAGCGCGGGCCCCGCGCAGATCCGTGCCTTCTTCGCCGGCCCGACCGACTGGGCATCGCGCGACGAGCTCGTCGACCGCGCCCTTTCCTTCGGTCTCGGCGGCACGCGCGAGGCGGCGACTCGCGGCGTCTTCCTCAACTCGCGCGTTCGACCCGACGGACGCGTGGAGTGGAAGCACCACTTCGCCCACCTCGCGGCCGCTGCCGCGAACGCGGGCGCCGACGCGACGACCTCCGACGCGGTTCGTGCGGTGCTGGCGGCCACGGGGTGGGACGACATCGCCGACGTGGAGCGTCCGATGACCCTCGTTCGCGGCGAGCGCGGTTTCGTCACGCCCGCCGATGCCGAGGAATTCACGCGTCGCGTCCCCGGCGCCGCGGTGCGCACCCTCCCCACCGGCCACAACGCGCAGGAGGAGGATCCCGGCGCTCTCGCCGCGCTCCTCGCCGACGCTCTGTCGAACGACTGAGCGCGAGCGGTCGACCGAGGAGCCCCTCCTCCCCCGGGTCACGAGCCGTCGCGCACCGTCACACGCGGAGGGGAGGGAATACGGGTGAAAGTAGGCTGTTCCCACCCCTGCACGGCATCCACAGCACCCTCGATGCCTTCGGCCTGCGAAAGGACAACCCCGCAATGCTGCGCCGCACCACCCTCGCCACGAGTGCGCTTCTCATCGGAGCCCTGCTCCTCACCTCCTGCACCGGTTCGAACACCGCGCAGAACCCGACGGGCGAGGCGAATCCGGATGCCACTCTCACGGTGCGCCTGTCGCTCGAGCCGTCGAACCTTGACATCCGCCGCACCGGTGGTGCCGCCCTCGAGCAGGCACTGGTCGACAACGTCTATCAGGGACTCGTGACGCGCAACGCCGACGACGACAACGCCATCACCCCGGCCCTGGCGACGGAATGGAACGTGTCGGCCGATGGCCTCACCTACACCTTCACCCTGCGGCAGGGGGTGACCTTCCACGACGGCAGCGAGCTCGCCGCCGACGACGTCGTCGCCTCCCTGCAGACGGCGAAAGACGATGCGACCATCGCCGACAGCTCCGACCTGGCCGGTGTGACCTCGATCGCCGCCCCCGACGCCTCGACCGTCGTGCTGACTCTCGCACAACCCAACATCGACTTCCTCTTCACCCTCACCGGGCGGGTCGGCCTCGTCTTCAACAGCGGCGACACGACGAACCTCCAAACGGCCGCCAACGGCACCGGACCGTTCACGGTCGCGAGCTGGAACACCGGCCAGAGCCTCACGCTCGCGCGCTACGACGGGTACTGGGGTGACAAGGCCGGCGTCGCCGAGGTCGTGCTCGACTACATCCCCGACAACAGCGCCGCCATCAACGCCGCCATCAACGGCGACCTCGACGTCGCTCTCGAGATCGACCCCGAGCTGCGGGGCCAGCTCGAAGACGGCGGGAACTTCACGATTGCGTCGGGCCTGACGACCGACAAGGGCACCCTGGCGTTCAACAACCAGCGGGCTCCTCTGAACGACCAACGGGTGCGCGAGGCCCTGCGCCTGGCGATCGACCACGACGCCCTCGTCGAGACCCTCGGCTCCGGCGACACCCTCTACGGCCCCATCCCGCCGCTCGATCCCGGCTTCGAAGACCTCACGGGCTCCGTCGACTTCGATCCCGACCGGGCCCGTGAGTTGCTCGCCGAGGCCGGCGCACAGAACCTGAACCTGACGCTGACCATCCCCAACGTCTACCCCGGCACGATCGCCACGTTCCTGGTGTCATCGTTCGCCGACGTGGGCGTCACGCTGCAGGTCGAGCAGGTCGACTTCACCGCCTGGTTGCAGGACGTCTACACGAACAAGGACTACGACCTCAGCTTCGTCCGCCATGTCGAGGCGCGCGACTTCGGCAACTGGGCCGATCCGTCGTACTACTTCGGTTACGACAACGCCGAGGTGCAGGGCCTCTACGCGCAAGCGCTCGCCACGACGGACGAGCAGCAGTCGTCCGACTTCTTGGCCGAGGCCGCCCGAATCGTCAGCGACGAGGATGCGGCCGACTGGCTGTTCCTCTCGACACCGTTGACCGCGGTGGGCACGAACGTCGCGAACTTCCCGCAGAACTCCCTCAACGTGCGCCTGCCGCTGGCCGGTGTGACGGTCTCGTCGGAGTGATCCGCTACGCGCTGACACGGCTGGGCCTGCTCGTGCTGGGCCTGGCCGTGGCCAGCGTGCTGATCTTCCTCTCCCTGCGCGTACTCCCGGGCGACGTCGCGCAACTCATCGCCGGCGCCGAGGCGACGCCCGCGCAGATCGCCGCCGTGCGCGCGAGTCTCGGCCTCGACGTGCCGCTGTGGTCGCAGTACGGCGATTGGATCGGCGGGTTGCTGCGCGGCGACCTCGGCACCTCCCTCGTCACGGGCACCTCGGTCGCCGCGGAGCTGGCCGACAAGGCGCGGGTCACCGTTCCGCTCGCGGCCATGTCCCTCACGGTCGCGCTGCTCGTCGGCATCCCGTTCGGCGTGCTGTCGGCTCTGGGACGTCGCCGCGCGAGCGGCACGGCGGTGAGTGTCGTCGCGCAGGGTCTCGCGGCCGTACCGGTGGTCTGGGCGGGTCTCATGCTGGTGGTGGTGTTCTCGGTGTGGCTCGGATGGTTGCCGCCGCAGGGCTTCCCCCGGACCGGGTGGGACGACCCCGCAGCCGCCTTCCGCGCGCTCGTGCTTCCTGCCGTGACCATCGGCGTGGTCGAGGGCGCCATCCTCCTGCGCTTCGTACGCAGTGCCACGCTCCAGGCACTCGGCCAGGACTACGTGCGAACGGCAGCCGCGAAAGGTCTCACCCGCACGCGCGCACTCCTCGGCCACGGTCTCCCCAACGTCGGGCTCTCGGTCATCACCGTGCTGGGGCTGCAGATCGCCGGCGTCATCGTGGGAGCGGTGATCATCGAGCAACTGTTCACCCTTCCGGGCATCGGCCGCATGCTCGTCGGCGACGTCGCCTCGCGCGACCTGCCGAAGGTGCAGGGGGAACTTCTCGCGCTGACCGGCTTCGTCCTCTTCGTGGGATTCCTCGTCGATCTCATCCACCGTCTCGTCGACCCCCGACAGCGGGAGGCCGCATGACCACCCTGCGACGTCTCTGGGGGCTCGGAACCGGCCGGTTCGGCATCCTCATCGTCCTTCTCGTGCTCGTCACGGCAGTGGTGTCTCTCGGGTGGACGCCGTTCGATCCGGCGGCCGTCGATGCGCGGGAGCGCTGGAGCGACCCGTCATGGCCGCATGTGCTGGGCACCGACAACAGCGGTCGCGACATCGCGAGCCTGCTGATGGCGGGCGCGCGCACGACGGTGATGGTCGCCGTCGGTGCGGGGGTGGTCGCCTCGGTACTCGGAATCGCTCTCGCGGCCCTCGGCTCGCTCACCGCGCGGTGGGTCCGCGAGAGCGTCGCGGTGCTCGTCGACATTCTGATCGCCTTCCCGGTGCTCATCATCGCGATGATGATCTCAGCGGTGTGGGGCGGCTCGCTCGCCGTCGTCATCTGGGCAGTGGGAATCGGCTTCGGTGTGAACGTCGCCCGCGTGACACGGCCGGAGCTGCGCCGTGTCCTGCACAGCGACTACGTACTCGCCGGACGCGCGAGCGGCCTGACGACGTGGCAGAACCTCACCCGGCACCTCCTGCCCAACGTCGCACCGGTGTTCATCGTGCAGCTGTCGTGGGGCATGGCGGTGGCGGTGCTCGCCGAGGCGGGGCTGTCGTACCTGGGCTTCGGCGCCCCGGTCACTCAGCCCTCGTGGGGCGTGCTGCTGAGCGATCTGCAGGCGTACATCGCCGTGCACCCGCTGACGGTGGTGTGGCCGGGCCTGGCCATCACGGTCACCGTGCTGGGGCTGAACCTGCTGGGCGACGCCCTGCGCGAGGCCGCCGATCCCACCCTGTCCGAGCGCGCGCCCTCCGCCCGCCTACACGTGCCGGGGGTGGTCGTGTGAGCCTCGAGGTGACCGACCTGCGCGTCGAGATCGGCGGACGCCCGGTCGTCGACGGAGTCTCGTTCGCCGTGCCCGATGGCGCACGGGTGGGCATCATCGGCGAGTCCGGCTCGGGCAAGTCGCTCACCGCCCTGGCGATCCTCGGGCTCCTGCCCGATGGGGCGCGGGCGAGCGGGAGTGTGCGGTGGAACGGGCGCGAGATCCTGGGGCTCCCCGACCGAGAGCTCGCGCGGCTCCGCGGCGACGACATCGGCATGGTGTTCCAGGAGCCCCGCACCGCCTTGAACCCCATCCGCACGGTCGGCCGGCAGATCGTCGAGTCCGTGCGCATCCACGAACGCGTCTCACGCCGCGAGGCGCTGCGCAGAGCGGTCGCCGAGGCGGAGCGCGTCGCGCTGCCCCAGCCCGAGCGCATCGTCTCGCGGTACCCGCACCAGCTGTCCGGGGGCCAGCGCCCGCGTGTCGCGATCGCCATGGCCCTCGCCTGCCGCCCGCGCCTGCTCATCGCCGACGAGCCGACCACCGCGCTCGACGTGACGATCCAAGCGGGTGTCCTCGCGCTGCTGCGCACCCTGGTTCAGGATGCCGGCATGTCGCTCGTCTTCATCACCCACGACCTCGCGGTGCTCGCGCAGGTCGCCACCCACGCTGTCGTCCTCGAGCACGGCCGGGTGGTCGAGCAGGGCGGTGTCGCCGACCTGCTGCACGCGCCGTCGTCGTCGGTCACGCAGGCCCTGTTGCGCGACGCGACAGCGACGCTGTGGCATCCCGAGCGTTCGCATCCATCGGTCTCGGATGCCGCGGCGGCGGCCGTCCAAGACGGACCCGCCCTCACCGCGCCGAGCAGCGGCGCGATCGATGCCTCCGTGGCGGGCGTGGACGACTCCACGCCACCGCCCGCGGAACCCGGCGCCTCGGAGACGGGGCGGACGCCATGACCGAGACGATCATTCGGGCGCGCGGACTCTCCCGCGATTACCCGACCCCCCGCACCCGCGGATTCGGACGCGCCGAGCGCACCCCGGGTCTCGTCGACGTCGACCTCTCGGTGCTCGCGGGTTCCGCGGTCGGCATCATCGGCGAGTCGGGCTCGGGCAAGTCCACGCTCGTGCGCCTGCTGCTCGGGCTCGACGTCGCGACCGCGGGAACCGTCGACCTCGAGGGACGCGCGGTGGACGCCCGCGGTTCGGCGCGTTCGCTGCACTGGCTCCGTCGCACGACCGGCGTCGTCTTCCAGGATCCGTACGCCTCCCTCGACCCGCGCATGAGCGTCGGGCGCATCGTCGGCGAACCCCTGTGGGCGCTGGGGATCGAGGGCGATCGCCGCGCACGCGTGCGGGAGGTCCTCGAACAGGTCGGACTCGAGGCCGACATGGCCGCCCGCTTCCCGCACGAGTTCTCGGGCGGGCAACGGCAACGCATCGCACTCGCCCGTGCCATCGTGCACCGGCCGCGCATCCTCGTCGGCGACGAGCCGCTGTCGGCGCTCGACGTGACGGTGCGGGCGCAGATCCTGCGTCTGCTGGCGCGGCTGCGCGTCGAGGAGAAGGTGACCCTCGTGCTGGTGTCGCACGACATCGGCGTCGTCCAGAACGTCTGCGATCAGGTCGTCGTGATGAAGGACGGCCGCATCGTCGAGCAGGGCCCCACCGAGAAGGTCCTGCTGCAGCCGCAGGCCGCGTACACCCGCCAGCTGCTGGCATCCATCCCGACTCTGCCCCGCTGACGCGCCCCTCTGCCTGCGGCGGGTCCGCCGGGGCGCCGGTCGTCGTGGGGCGCGGCTCCTCCCCCACGCGTGCGGGTGGGAATCCGCCCCCAGGTCGAGAGCAAGGGATGCCGCGATGTCGGAGGTGCGCGCTAGCCTCGGGCGCATGATCGCCGGCATCGTTCCCCCCTTCCTGCTCGACCGTCTCGCTCAGACCGACGACCCCCGTCTTGCGCGGGCCGCCGCCGCCGCCCGCAAGACGCTGGCCATGCCGCGTCCTCCGCGGCCCACACGCACACGACTGCGCCTGTCGATCGACGGCGACGCGCTGGTCGCCGAGACCGCGCCCGCCCCCGATCGCATCATCTCCGACGCCGGCAACACCGAGAACCTGCCGGGGCGCCGGGTGCGCAGCGAAGACGACTCTCCCAGCGGCGACGTCGCCGTCGACGAGGCCTACGACGGTCTGGGTGCGACCTACGACTTCTTCTGGGACGCCTTCTCGCGCGACGGGATCGACGCCGCGGGCGGCTCGCTCCTGGCCACGGTGCACTTCGGCGACGACTACGACAACGCCTTCTGGAACGGCGAGCGCATGGTCTTCGGCGATGGCGACGGTGAGGTGTTCGTCGGATTCACGCGCTCCCTCAGCGTCATCGCGCACGAACTCGGCCACGGGGTGACCGAGGCCGCCGGCGGCCTCGAATACCAGGGCCAGTCCGGTGCTCTGAACGAGTCGCTGTCCGACGTGTTCGGAGCCCTGGCCGAGCAGCACCACTTGGGCCAGCAGGCCGATGAGGCGACCTGGCTCATCGGGGCGGGCATCTTCGCCCCCGACGTCCAGGGCGAGGCCCTGCGATCGATGAAGGCGCCCGGCACGGCGTACGACGACGACGTGCTCGGCAAAGACCCGCAGCCCGGTCACATGCGCGACTACGTCGAGACCGACGACGACAACGGCGGCGTGCACATCAACTCGGGTATCCCGAACCGGGCGTTCTACCTCGCCGCCACCGCTTTGGGCGGCAAGGCCTGGGAACGCGCGGGTCTGATCTGGTACCGCACGCTCACCGCGGGCACCCTCTCCCCCACCGCCGACTTCACCTCCTTCGCGGCCGCCACCCTGGCGGCGGCCGCTGCGGAGTACGGTGAGGAGTCGGAGGAGGTCGCCGCCGTCCGCGCCGCTTGGGCCGGGGTCGGCGTCGTGGAGGATGCCGCAGCCTGAAGCCGACATAAACGAGCGTCTGACGATCGTCGTCGTGCGTTCGGGCGGCATCGCCGGGCTCTCGAGACAGTGGAGGGCCGAGGCCGATGCCGACCACGCGACGCGCTGGAGAGAACTCGTCGAGAGCTGCCCCTGGGACGCAGCACCCCCGCCGACGGCCGGGGCGGACCGCTACCAATGGCGCATCGAGGTGCATCACGGCGGGGCGCCTGTGCACCAGGCGCGACTGGGCGACGGGCAGATCGAGGGTGCGTGGCGCACGCTCGTAGATGAGGTGCGTCAGGCCGCCCACCCGCAGCCGCGCGGTCGCTGAAGAGCTGCCGAGACGCGCACGGCGGCATCCTGACGAAAATTCGTGCCGCCCTCTCTGTGTGGCGGTAGCCGTCAGCCGAAGAGCTTCCGCCGTTTCTTCTTCGACGGGATGCTCTTCTGCAGGTAGACAACGCCGAGCCATCGGCCGAACTTGAAACCGACGCGGCCCATCCGGCCGACCTCGGTGAAGCCGAGCTTCTCGTGGAGCGCGATAGATGCGTCGGCGCCCTTGTCGCTGATCGCGGCGACCATCTCGCGGATGCCGAGATCCTGGCAGGCGGCGATGAGCGCTTCGAGCAGAGCACGTCCGAGACCCTTGCCCGCCGCCGCCTGACCGAGGTAGATCGAGTTCTCGACCGTGTACCGATAGGCGGACTTCGACTGCCACGGCTGCACGAGGGCGTAGCCGAGGATCTGCCCGCTGGGCGACTGTGCCACGAGGAAGGGCAGCTTCAACTTCTGGAGGGTGGCGAACTTCTCACGCCATTTGGCGATGGTCCACGCCTTCTCGTCGAAGGTGACGACGGAGTTGCGCACGTAGTAGTTGTAGATCTCCCGGATGTCGGGAATGTCGGCCTCCGTGGCCGCGCGGATCTCGAACGAGAACGGGCGCTCGGGCTCGGGGGCACGGCGCAGATGCGCGGGTGGTCGCCGACGGCTCTTCTCGTACTCCTCTTCCAGCACGTCGTAACTCTACGGGCGACCCCGTTTCCCGCGTGTGTCACCGGGCCGCGACGTCGGGCCGCATGACGACGCCGTCAGGCCGGGAGGCGCCAGTCCACGGCATCCGCGCCCTGCTCCGCCAGCAGGGAGTTGACCTGCGAGAACGGTTTGGAGCCGAAGAAGCCCCGGCTGGCCGAGAGCGGCGAGGGGTGCGGCGACGAGACGACGGCGGTGCTGCCCAGCAGGGGCGTGAGGTTGATGGCATCGCGACCCCAGAGCACCGCGACCAGGGGCGCATCCCGTTCGACGAGACACCGGATGGCATGTTCGGTGACGCGTTCCCATCCCCAGCCGCGATGGGATGCCGGCGACCCCGGCGCCACCGTGAGAACCCTGTTCAGCAACATGACCCCCTGGGCCGCCCACGCCGAGAGGTCTCCGTGCGGGGCGGGAGAGATCCCGAGATCGTCGGAGAGCTCCCGATAGATGTTCGCGAGGCTTCGCGGCAGGGGCCGCACGTGCGGGTCGACCGCGAACGACAGCCCGATCGGGTGACCCGGCGTCGGGTAGGGGTCTTGTCCGACGATGAGGACCCGGACGGCGTCCAGCGGCGTGCGAAAGGCGCGGAGCACGAGCTCGCCGGCCGGCAGATACGGCTTCCCCTCCTGCCGCAGACGCTCGCCGAGCGCGGCGATGTCGTCGGCGACCGGGGCGAGAGGCTCCACCCAGGTGGAGTCGATCAGGCCGGCGTCGGCGAGTTGGGCGAGGGACTTCGCCGTCACGCCGCGTCTTCTTCGTGCACCGACCCGAGGTGCGACCAGGGGAACTCGATCCAGAGGGTCGTGTTCTTCCACGAGTAGTCGGGCGTCACGACCGTCGTCGGCTTGGTGTAGATCACGGCGGACCGCGCTTCGGCACCATGCCGGTCGAGCAGTTTGACGGCGAGGTCGAGCGTGCGACCGCTGTCGGCGACGTCGTCGACGAGCAGCACGCGGCGTCCCTCGAGGTACGACAGGTCCAGCGCCGGGGGCAGCACCTCCGGCGCATCGAGTACGGTGCCCACACCCGTGTAGAACTCGACGTTGAGCGCGCCGCAGTTCTTCACACCGAGGCCGTAGGCGATCGCCCCTCCCGGCAGCAGCCCGCCCCGCGCGATGGCGACGACCACCTCCGGACGGAACCCGTCCGCGACGATCGCGCGCGAGATGTCGCGCGTCGCGACCCCGAAATCGTCCCAGCTCAACCGTTCGCGCTCGTCCGTCACACCGGATCCTCTCCTCGACTGCTCTCACCCTAGGCGCTCGAGGGGTGCCCCCCGTCCGGGGCGCGGACGCGGCGGCGCGGGGTCAACGCGTCGTCAGCGGCCCGCGCGCGAGCAGGTGCTGTGCGGACTGCGCCACGGGGCGCATCGTCACGAGGTCGAGGTTCACATGCCCGGGGGCGTCGAGCGCGTAGGCGATGACGTCGGCGACGTCGTCTGCCACGAGAGGCGCCTCGACGCCCTCGTAGAGCTTGTCGGCCGCGTCGTGGTCGCCACCGAGACGGTTGAGGCTGAACTCCTCGGTGCGCACCATGCCCGGGGCGATCTCGATCACGCGCAACGGCTCGCCGTTCAGCTCCTGACGCAGCGCGTGAACGAGCATCGACTCCCCGGCCTTGGCCGCGTTGTACCCGCCCCCGCCCGGGTAGGCCGTCTGCGCAGCTGTCGAGGTGACGAAGAGCAGGTCGGCGTGGCCCGAGACGTCAGCCGCACGCCGGATAGCCGGAAGAAGGGATGCCACCAGGCGCTGCGCCGAAAGGACGTTCGCCTCGAACATCCAGCGCCAGTCCTCCGGGTCACCGGCCTCGATGCGATCGCTGCCGCGCGCACCCCCGGCCACATGCACGAGCGCGTCGACGCCGCCGGTCTCATCGAGCCACGAGGCCAGCGCCGCCACCGCGTCGCCGTCTGTCAGGTCGGCGGCATGGGCCACCAC
>NZ_CAUQWC010000073.1:0-14564 GCF_963521695.1 uncultured Microbacterium sp.
GCCGAGCACGGTCAGCGACGCGGGGGCGCGGACGAGGTCGAGGTAGTCCGCGGCCCGCGTCACGGGGCGGCGACCCGCGCCGCAGCGACGGCGGCCGCGGTCTCGTGCACCCACGCGATGAACTGCGCCGTCTGCTCGCCGAAGCCGTGCACGTCGCTGCCCCACGGGTCTTTGAAGAAGCAGCCGAGGGCGGGGACGACGCCGGCGTGGCCGGCGCGGGTGGCCAGCGACAGCGATCGCACGAGGTCGATCACCAGGGGCGCGGCGAGCGCGGAGTCGTACGCGCTCCATGTGGTCTGCAGGGTGACGCGGCTGCCGAGGAATCCGGTCGCGCTCACGTGGTCCCACGCGGTCTTGACGTCGCCGAGGTCGGGCACGTTGTCGATGTGCAGGGGGGCCACGACGTCGTCGCCGACGAGGGCGTGCAGCCCGCGGTTCTTCGACACGAGCTTGGAGCGCACGGCCTCCGGGTCGGCGAGCGTGGCGCCGTCGCCGCCGCCGAGCAGGTTCGTGCCCGCCCACGACTGCACGCGGAAGCCGCGGGCGGCGAACATCGGTGCGAGCACCGTGCGAAGGAGCGTCTCGCCCGTCTTGCCGTCCTGGCCGGCGTAGGCGATGCCCGCACGCTCCGCCCGTGCGCGCAGCACGGGGAGGTTGAGGGATGCCGAGGGGGTGAAGGCGGCGTAGGCGGCACCGGCCGCGATCGCGGCGAGGGCCGCGCGGGAGCTGGGCGGGAGCACCCGCACCCCCGGGGTCGTCAGGGCGGTCTGCAGCGCCTCGTCGTCCTCGAAACCGGGGTGGTAGGGCGGCAGGGGTTCGGTGGACGAGACATCGATCACGACGACTTCGCGCAGGCCGTGACGGTCGCGGAAGTCGACGATGTCGGCGGCGAGCAGGTCGATCTCCTCCTGCTGCGTCGTGGTGAGCGTGGGCACCGCGCGGAGGTTCTCCTCGGTGGCACGGAGCCGCTCGCGCACGGCCTCGACGAGCGCGGCGGGGAACATGCCGCCGGCGGCGAGGTGCTCGGCCCGCTCCTCGAGCGGCGTGGCGGCGATGTCGTGTCCGCCGACGACGATGTCGGAGACCGCCGGGAACTCCGAGACGCGCACGGCGTCGGTCTCGGTGGTGAGGCCGACCGGCGAGGCGGCTCCGAGCGCGAGGGCGTGGATGCCGATCGTCGCCGTCGTGGCGAGCGATCCTCGTGCGCCGATGAACCAGGCGCCGACGCCGGCGGTGGGGGTGGTGTCCGAAGTGTTCACGCGGGATCCGTTCTTCGTTGAGGGACGTGACGATGCGGGCGCGCGCGATCGACCGGTCGGAGGACCGGGAGAGGGACACGCTCCAGGGGGATGGCGGGCGGTTCGGGTGTGCGAGGCGGGACTCGTCATCGAGGTGTCCCGGCCCTCCCGACAGTACCCAGGCTTTTGCGGGATAGCAACCAAAAGGTGTAGCCGCTAGGCGCAATAACTGCGCGACCACCGGGCGTGTCTGCGACAGCCGACGAGGAGGCGCCCTCTTGCGGACATGACCGCTTCCGGCTCTCCCCCGTTCGCCCTCACTCCCGCAGGCTGGAGACATCGGTCGGTTGCGTCACCGCGTCCGCCGATGCCGCCGATGGGGGGAGAGGGGCCGGGTGCCGGAGGGCTTTCGTCCCCTCTCAGGCGGCCCTGGCTGCGAGGCGCTCAGTCCACCGACGGCCGTGTGGCGCCGGCCGGCAGCCGCGCGTCGAGCCAGGCGAGCAGATCGGCACGGACGTCGGCCTGCCTCACCTCGGCGAAGATCTCGTGCCGGGCCCCGGGATAGACCCGCACCGTGACGTCGGTCAAACCGGACCGCTCGCGGTAGGCGTCGGCCAAGCGGTGCACGCTGCGGGGACCGCCGACGGTGTCGTCGCGTCCCACCATCAGCAGCATCGGCACGTCTCGTCCGAGATCCCGTCGCGGACGGCCGAACAGCTTCGCCGCCTCCACCGGCCCGAACAGTCGGAGCAGCGGCACCGACGTGGTGAGCGGGTCGTCGACGAAGTCGCGTCCGACCTGCTCGTCGCTCGACAACCACTCCATCCCCGACCCGCGCAGGTGCTTCCACGGGCCGTTCAGGTCTCCGGCGTTCAGCGAGCCGGGCCAGCGCAGGGCGGTGCCGCTCAGCACGACGGCATCGAAGGCCTCGGGATGCCGATCGAGCAGCATCTGCGCCAGGAACGACCCCCACGAGTGCCCGATCAGCACGAGGGGGAGGGCGGGATGCGTGTCGCGGATGCGCTGCGTCAGCGTCCAGACGGCGTCGCGCGCGGCATCCACCCCGCCGGGGCCGAGGCGACCGAGCTTGGTGTGATCGCCGCTCCACTGGCGGAGCCCTGTGCGTCCGTGGCCGCGATGATCGTCGGCGTACACGGTGTATCCGCCGGCGACGAGGGTCTCGATCAGGGCGCCGTATCGGCCCGCGTGCTCGCCCACGCCGTGCAGCAGCTGCACCACCGCGCGAGGCTCGGGCGCCTCGTAGACGTCGTAGACGATCGGGATGCCGTAGGCGTCGACGAACTCGGGCATGGGCCGAGTGTACGACGGCGACCCGCCACCGGCGCCGGGCCCCCGCGGCACCACGAACAGCGTGGCATCCATTCCCTTAGCAGGACTAATGAGTTATGCTAACGATTAGGAATATGAATGACAGCGTCGACGAATCCCCCCTCACCGACAACATTCCTGACCACAGCGCCGCAGCTTCCGAGTTGCGCATGGCCACGTTCCGACTGGCTCGCCGCCTCCGGGCGCAACGAGCCGTCGACACCATGAGCGACGGGCAGTTCGCCGTCCTCGCCGCGCTGACGGTGCACGGCGCGCACACGCTCGGTCAACTGGCCGATCGTGAGCGCGTCACCGCACCGTCGATGAACCGCACCGTCTCTCTTCTCGAAGAAGCCGGCTACATCACACGCACCCCGGATGCCGTCGACCGCCGTCGGGTGAGCATCGATCTCACCGCCTATGGGCGCACGATCGTCGACGAGACCGTCCGCCGGCGCGACGCCTTCCTCGAGGAGTCGCTCGCCGACCTGACCCCCGACGAACGGGAAACGCTGGCCCGCGCGGCCCTGATCATGAGGAAGGTGGCCGACAGGTGAGCACATCGATGTTCCGGTCGCTGTCGATCTTCAACTACCGCGTCTGGTTCATCGGAGCACTCGTCTCCAACGTCGGCGCCTGGATGCAGGCCACCGCCCAGAACTGGGTGGTCCTCACGCAGCTCACCGACAACGACGCCGCCGCGATGGGCGTCACGATGGCCCTGCAGTTCGCCCCGCCGCTCCTGCTGGTCGGCGTCACCGGATGGGTGGCCGACCGCTTCGACCGTCGCAAGCTCATCATGTGCACGCAGGGCGCCCTTCTCGCGCTCGCCGTGAGTCTCGGCATCCTGCTGCTCGCCGGGGCGATGACCCTCCCCCTCATGTACGGCTTCGCGCTGGCCCTCGGTGTGGCGACGGCGTTCGACAACCCCGCGCGGCAGGCGTTCGTGTCCGACCTCGTCTCGCAAGAGAATGCCTCCAACGCCGTGGCGCTGAACGCCGCGTCGTTCAACACCGCCCGGCTCATCGGCCCGGCCGTCGCCGGAGTGATGATCGTGCTCGTCGGCACCGGGTGGGTGTTCCTCGTCAACGCCGTGACGTTCCTCGCGATGCTCGGCGCGCTGCTGATGATGCGGCCGCACGAGCTCGTCGCCCGCGCCCGGCGGAACGGTCCCGCTCGCCTCGCCGACGGCTTCCGCTACGTCGCGCGGCGCCCCGACCTCGTCGTCATCTTCGTCATGGTGTTCCTGCTGGGCGCCTTCGGCATGAACTTCCCGATCTTCGCCTCCACGATGGCCCTCGAATTCGGCCGCGGCGCCGACGGGTTCGGCCTGCTCAGCTCGTTCGTCGCCATCGGCTCGCTCGCCGGTGCCCTCCTGGCAGCGCGCCGTGATCGCGCGCGGATGCGCGTCGTGGTGGTGGGGACGGGCGGCTTCGCCGTGGCATCCGCCCTCTCGGTGCTCGCCCCCAGCTACGCGACGTATGCCGCAACTCTCGTGCTCACCGGCTTCTGCGTCGTGACGACGCTCACCACCGCCAACGGGTACGTGCAGACCACCACCGACCCGTCGTTGCGCGGCCGGGTGATCGCGCTCTACATGGCGATCCTGCTCGGCGGCACCCCGGTCGGCGCTCCGATCGTCGGCGCCGTGGCAACGGAGTTCGGACCACGCACGGCGATCGGGCTGGCCGCCGCCGTCGCCCTCCTCGCGTGCGGGGTGGGCGTCGCGTGGACGCTGGCATCGGGCCGCGTCCACCGCCACGAGACGAAACGCTTCCGCCTCACCCTCGACGAAACGCGTCCGCTGCAGACGATCCCGGTGGAGCCCGAGGACTTCAGCGACGAGATCGCCGGCACGACCGCCATCCCGCTGCCGCCCGGCGAGCGCACTCCGCGCCCCGTGCACCGCCCTCGTCACAGCGCCTGATCTCCCGTCGATGTCCAGCGCCGTGCGCGCGCCGGCCCTCGAGCGTGCACGCACCCCCTCGCGCTCTCCGAAATCGCTAGATAAGCTAGCTACATGACCGGGAACCAGGCATCCCGCCGGTGGGCGGGACTCGTCTTCATCAGCATCGCCGTCTCGCTGATCATCGTCGACTCGACGATCGTCAACGTGGCCGTGCCCTCGATCGTCGAAGAGCTGAAGATCTCCTCGACCGAGGTGCAGTGGGTCCAGGAGGCCTACACCCTCGTCTTCGCGTCGTTCCTCCTCGTGTTCGGCAGCCTCGCCGACCGATTCGGGCGACGACGGTTGATGCTGTGGGGCGTCGTCATCTTCGCCGGAGCCTCCGTCGCCGCAGCCCTCGCCCCCACCGGGGGGCTGCTCATCCTGTCGCGCCTCGTGCAGGGCGTGGGCGGGGCGATGATCCTTCCGACGACGCTGTCGATCATCAACGCCACCTTTCGCGGCCGCGAGCGCGGCATCGCCTTCGCCGTCTGGGGATCCACGATTGGCGGCATGGCGGCCGTCGGGCCCCTGCTCGGCGGTTGGCTGACCACCGCGTTCTCGTGGCGGTGGGCGTTCGGCATCAACATTCCGCTCGGCGTCGTGATCGTGATCGGCGTCCTGCTCACCGTGGCCGAGTCGCGCAGCGACCGTGTCACCCGGATCGACGGCGTCGGCGCCCTCCTGTCGGTGCTCGCGATGGCCCCGCTCGTCTTCGGCCTCATCGAGGGACGCACGTACGGATGGTGGACCGTTGCCACCGTCCCCACGATCGGTGATCGGGCTTGGCCGTTCTCGCTGTCACCCGTGCCGATCGCGTTCGCGGTGGCCCTGGTCGCCGTGATCGCTTTCATCGCGTGGGGACTGCGTCGCCAGCGCCAGGGGCGCTCGACGCTGCTGGCCTTCGACCTCTTCCGCATCACGTCGTTCCGCAACGGCAACATCGCGGCCGCCGTCGTGTCGCTGGGCGAGTTCGGCATCATCCTCGCACTGCCGCTGTGGTTGCAGTTCGTCGTCGGCTTCGACGCCCTGCAGACGGGCCTGCTCCTGCTCGCGCTCGCCATCGGCTCCTTCGTCGCGAGCGGCGTCGTCGGGGCGTTCAGCGGCAGGGTGGCGCCGGTGTGGATCGTACGCGGCGGCCTTCTCGCCGAGATCATCGGCGTCGCCGGCGTCGCCGTCACGATCGGACCGGATGCCACCTGGGGACCGCTTATCCCGTTCCTCTTCGTCTACGGACTCGGCGTGGGGCTGGCCACCGCGCAGCTGACGGGTGTCGTCCTGGCCGATGTGCCGCCGTCCGCGAGTGGCCAGGCGTCGGGTACCCAGTCGACGTCGCGCCAGTTGGGCGCGGCTCTCGGCGTCGCGATCCTCGGCACTGTCCTCTTCTCGACGACCGCGGGGGTGTTGGCATCCACTCTCGACGATCGCGGCATCCCCGCAGCCGAGCGTGATCAGGTGGTCTCAGAGGTCGTCGACAGCGCCGGCGCGGCCATCGCCGGCCTCGGCGCGTCGCCCGAGACGCAGGATCTGGCGATCAACGCCCGCGCAGCCTTCAGCGACGGCACGCGCGCCGCGGCCTTCACCGCTGCGGCCTTCCTGACCCTCGGGCTCGCCTCGACGCTGACACTCGGCGCGGGCGCCTCCCGGCGCGAGCCCGACGAGGCGAGGGCCGGAGAGGCGGTCTGAGAGCGTCGAGCACCTCGCTGTCGACGGCCGAGAACCGTCGTCGAGGTTTGCCGACGTCACCCCCGGGGCGCCGGCTTCGGGCGTAGCGTCGACCCCAGGAACGACACGGCCAGGGAGTGACGGCATGCACACGCGCACATTGGGACAGGGGCTCGAAGTATCCGCGGTCGGGCTCGGCTGCATGGGGATGTCGCAGTCGTACGGACCGAACCCCGGCGACCGCGACGAGATGATCGCGGTGCTGCGGTCGGCCCTCGATGCGGGCGTCACCTTCTTCGATACGGCGGAGGTCTACGGCCCGTACGACAACGAGGAGCTGGTCGGAGAGGCGCTGGAGCCGATCCGCGACGAGGTCGTCATCGCCACGAAGTTCGGGTGGGACATCCGTGACGGCGCGATGGTCGGGCTCGACAGCCGACCCGAACAGATTCGACGGGTCGCCGACGCCTCACTCGCTCGCCTTCGCACGGACGTGATCGATCTCTTCTACCAGCACCGCGTCGACCCGGACGTTCCGATCGAGGACGTCGCGGGAACGGTCGGCGAGCTCGTCGCCGCCGGCAAAGTCCGCCACTTCGGACTCTCCGAAGCGTCGGCGGCCACAATCCGTGCGGCTCATCAGACGTTCCCGGTGACTGCTCTTCAGAGCGAATACTCCCTGTGGACGCGCGACCCCGAAACGGAAGTCCTCCCCACCCTCGCGGAACTCGGGATCGGATTCGTGCCGTTCAGCCCGCTGGGCAAGGGGTTTCTCACGGGCACCGTGGACGCCTCGACCACCTTCGGCGACGGCGACATCCGCACGCGCGTCCCGCGCTTCGAGGCCGACAACCTCGCCGCGAACCAGGCGCTCGTCGCGCACGTGCAGGACCTCGCCGCGGGCAAGGACTGCACGCCCGGGCAGATCGCCCTCGCGTGGCTGCTCGCTCAGGGACCGCACATCGCCCCCATTCCCGGAACCCGCCGCACGGAGCGGATCCACGAGAACGCCCGTTCGAGCGAGATCCCCCTCTCGGCTGACGAGAGAGCCGACCTCGACGGTCTGGCCCGTCGCATCGGCGTCCACGGCGACCGCTACAACGCGCAGCACATGGGCTTCGTGGGCCGCTGACCGGGAGAGGGCACGACACCGGGGTGGCCGGCGGGTCATCGTCGGCCCGACGATGGCGGGGCGAGCCGGTCGCGGGCACGCCCTCGCCACCGCGGTGACGGCCGGACGACGTCAGTGCGTCGGCAGTGCCTCGGGAGCGTCGACCTGCTTCGGGGTGCGCACGAAGGCCGCCAGCACGATGACGGCCACCGACAGGCACGCCGCGACGAAGAAAGCCGAATGGATGCCGGAGGCCGTGGCATCCACCGTCGATGCGCCGTCGTCGGTCGCCGCCGCCGCGGCCCCCACCGTCATGAGCGTCACGAACACGGCCGTGCCGGCCGCACCCGCGAGCTGCTGGACGGTCGAGACGATCGCGGAGCCGTGCGGGTAGAGCTCGCGCGGGAGCGAACCGAGCGCCGAGGTCATGAGGGGGGTGAACATGAACGCCAACCCCAGGCTCAGCACGCAGTGCACGGCGATGACGAAGCCGATCGGCGTCGAGGTCGAGAGCGTCGCGAAGCCCCACAGCGCGACGCTGGCGATGATCGCTCCGGGCAGCACGAGGGGACGAGCGCCGAATCGATCGAAGAGGTTTCCGACGATCGGCGCCATGAGACCCATGAGCAGCCCGCCGGGCAGCAGCATCAAGCCGGTGGGCAGCGTTCCGAGGCCGAGCACGTTCTGCAGGTACAGCGGCAGCAGGATCAGCACGCCGAAGAGCGTCGTCATGGCGACCACGACGAGGATCACGGCGACGGTGAAGGCGGAGTGGCGGAAGACCGCGAGGTTCAACAGCACACGATCGGTGGAGCCCAGACGCAGCTGACGCACGACGAAGGCGGCGAGCGCCACGGCCCCGACGACGAGGGGGATCCAGACCGGAACGATCGCGTGACCGCCCGCCGCCTCGCCGATGCTGGACAGGCCGAAGATGATGCCGCCGAAAGCCAGGGCCGAGAGCACGACCGACGGCACGTCGAGGGTGACGCGGCGGGTCTCGGTCAGGTTCCTCACCCAGCGGGCGCCGAGTGCGATCGCGACGAGGGCGATCGGCACCATGACGATGAACATGGCCCTCCACGGGAAGACCGACAGGATCAGACCCGAGACGGTGGGGCCGACAGCCGGCGCCACCGAGATGACGATCGAGATGAGGCCCATCATGCGTCCGCGCCGGTGGGCGGGGACGACGTTGAGCACCGTGGTGAACAGCAGCGGGATCATGATCGCCGTGCCGGACGCCTGCACGATGCGCCCGAGGAGCAGCACCCCGAAGCCGGGGGCGACGGCCGCGATCACCGTTCCGAGGGTGAACAGCCCCATCGCGGTGAAGAACAGCGTGCGCAGGGGGAAACGCTGGATGAGGAATCCCGTGGCCGGGATGACGACGGCCATGGTGAGCAGGAACGCCGTGGTGAGCCACTGCGCGGTGGCGGCGGTGATGTCGAGCTCGCGCATGAGCTCGGGCAGCGCCACGCCCATGATCGTCTCGTTGAGGATGACGACGAATGCGGCGACGACGAGCAGCGCGATGACGGCGCCCGGACGCACGGCGGCCTTCCCGGGCGGGGCGGCGGTGGGGACGGTTCCGGTGGCGACCATGGACGACCAATCTGAACGGATGGTGAGCAGTAAATGACATTGTGGCAGTGACTGCCAATAAGACATGGACTACTGTAGCCCACATGGAGACCGCAGCGGCACCCGTCGGCGAGGCGCTCCGCGACCGTCGACGGCGCGAGACGACGCTCGAGATCTGCGAGGCCGCCCTCGACCTGTTCGAGGAGAAGGGCGTCGCGCGCACCACCGTCGATGAGATCGCCGCCCGCGCGGGCGTCTCGGCCCGCACCTTCTTCCGTCTGTCGGGCACGAAGGAGGACGCCGTCTTCATCGACGACGGACGCTTCGCCGCCGCGTTCGCCGAGATCGGCACCGACGGCGACGACATTGCCGCCCTCACTCAGGCACTGCGAGAGGTCTTCGCCCGCGAACTCGACCGCCTGCACGCCGACGCGCACGCGCGCACGCGATTCCTTCGCGTCCGGCGCTTGATCGGTCACGAACCGACGCTGCTCGGCGCGGCCATCCGGCGCGAGACGACCTCGTCCGACCTTTTCGTCCCCGAGATCGCCGCCCGCATCGGCGTCAGCGAGCTCGATGTGCGCGCGGCGATCGGTCTCGCGGCCCTCGAGATGCGCACCGCCCTCGACGAGTGGGCGCGCCGCGCCGACCGCGGCGAGGAGGCGAACCTCCCCGCCCTCCACCGCGAGATCCAGACGCTGCTGGGTGCGGCGGCGGCCGACTGAACTTGACTCAGGTC
This sequence comes from uncultured Microbacterium sp., assembly GCF_963521695.1. Taxonomy (GTDB): domain Bacteria; phylum Actinomycetota; class Actinomycetes; order Actinomycetales; family Microbacteriaceae; genus Microbacterium. Next base: position 9,612 of record NZ_CAUQWC010000073.1, read on the forward strand.
TCGCGCGTGATCGTGACCTTGACCTTGAGGTTGCTGCGCCCGGGGCCCGCGTACACGCCGCGCAGCGGCGGCACGTCGTTGTAGTCGCGTCCGCGACCGACCAGCACGTGGCGGTCGCCGATCTCGATGTTGTTCGTCGGGTCGAAGCCCTGCCAGTCGCCGGCGAACCACTCCACCCACGCGTGGGACTCCCCCGTCACGGCCTCGCCGACCGCGGCGGAGGGCTTCGGGTGCAGGTAGCCCGAGACGTAGCGGGCCGGAATGCCGACCTCGCGGAGCGCCCCGATCGCGATGTGCGCGATGTCCTGGCAGACGCCCTTGCGGGCCTCCCACGCGTCGATGGCCGTCGACGTGACGGCCGTGACGCCCTGCATGTAGTCGATGGCGTCACCGACGGCTTCCGCGATGGCGTGGGCCGCGGGGCCCGGACGCTCGTGTTGCGCGGCGATGGACCGCGCCAGCGCGGCGACCTCGGGATGCGGGGTCGTGCGACGTGTCTGCGTGAGTTGCTCGACGGTCGAGATGGATCGATCGGCCTCGGCGGCCAGCTGCTCCCAGGTGATGTCGGCGTGCTCGATCGGACGCGGACGCACCTCGATGAGCGAGCGCGCCGTGATCGTGAGCGCCGAGTGCGGCGACAGCACGTCGAAGGCCGCGACCCGCGTGCCGAAATAGTCGACGTACTGGTTGACCGAGGTCGACGGCTCGATGTCGAGCGACGAGCTGAGCACGAACTGGCTGTCGGTCGAGTGCGGCAGCATCCGCGCCTCGTTGTAGGACGCCGAGACGTCGCCCGGGTAGATGAACCCGGTCTGGTGCTCGATACGAAGACGTTTCATCGGGTCGTCCTCTCCGCCTGACGTGACGCCGCCGTCGCGACCGGTTCCTGAGCCTGTCGAAGGGTCACGAGATCTCCCCGATCCAGCTCGGCTCGGCCTGCGTCGGGAAGAACCGCGAACGGATCGCCTCCGACGCCTCTCGCGTGACGGTCTGCACGCGCTGCATGTGCTCGGGCAACTCCGACAGGATCTCGCTGATGGGCCGGTACTCGAGGTCGTTGCGGATCTGCCCGAGGGCGCGGAGCACCGTGTTGGAGTGACCGACGCGATCGGCGCGGGGATCGATCGCGCTCATGCAGTCCTCCGCGCGCTGGATGGAGAAGATGATCGAACGCGGGAACAGGCGGTCGAGCAGCAGGAACTCCGCGGCGTTGCGGGCACTCGGCATCCCCCGGTACGTGCGCAGGTACGCCTCGTAGGCGCCGCACGAACGCAGGATCGTCGTCCACGACGGACCCGACACCTCGGTCAGCGACCGCGTGGCCAGCAGCCGCGCCGTCATGTCGGTGCGCTCGATGCTGCGGCCGAGGGTGAAGAACTGCCACGCCTCGTCGCGGTTGGTGGACGAGTCGACGATCCCGATGGCCAGGGCCGCGCGCTCGCGCGTCCACTGGAAGAACTCGTGCACCTTCTCGGTCTGCAACCGTCGCGGCATCCGGGAATTCGTGGTGTTGAGGGTCTCCCAGAGCTCGGTGGAGACGATCTCGCGTGCGCGGCGGGCGTTCTCGCGCGCCGCGGTGAGCGAGTACGCGATGCTCGACGGGTTCATCCGGTCGACGGCGAGACGGGCGAGCACGTCGTCACGACGTACCGTGTCGATGTTCTCCGGCCAGGGCGAGCCCATCACGCTCAGCAGCGAACGGCACGCGGTGTCCTCGTCGATCCAGGGATCTTCGAGCAGCAGTTGGAGGTGCACGTCGAGGATGCGCGCCGTCCCGTCGCTGCGCTCGATGTAGCGCCCGATCCAGAACAGGCTTTCTGCGATGCGGCTCAGCATGGTGCCTGCTCCCGTCCGTCACCCGCGGGTGCGACCGAGGACCCCGAGCCTGTCGAAGGATCCGGAGTCGACTCCCGCGCCTGCTGCTGCTGCTCCGCCTGCGGGCCGTGCTGCACGTTGACGTCCGCCTGCTGCTGCTGCTCCTGCTGGTCTCGACCCGGGCGGTGATCGCGCGGCGAGGTGGCGGGTGCGGGCTGACCGTCGTAGATGATCGGGATGGACTCGGTGACCGCCGCCTGGTCGGCGACCAGGCCCGAGACGCCACTGCCCTGGCCGTACTCGACGTGCGAGGGGGCCGAACCACCGACCACCCAGGTGTCCTTCGACCCGCCGCCCTGGCTCGAGTTCACCACGAGCTGCCCCTCGGGGAGCGCCACGCGGGTGAGACCGCCGGGCAGCACCCAGATGTCGTCGCCGTCGTTGACGGCGAACGGACGCAGGTCGGCGTGCCGCGGGCGCATCCCGTCTTCCACCAGCGTCGGGATGGTCGAGAGCATCACGACCGGCTGGGCGATCCAGCCGCGTGGATCGGCCTTCAGCCGTTTGCGCAGCGCGTCGAGTTCGGCCGGCGAGGCGTCGGGGCCCACGACCAGGCCCTTTCCGCCGGAGCCGTCGACGGGCTTGACCACGAGCTCGGGCAGCCGGTCGAGCACCTCTTCGAGGGCGCCGGGGTCTTCGAGCCGCCAGGTGTCGACGTTCTTCAGGATCGGTTCCTCGGCCAGGTAGTAGCGGATGAGTTCCGGCACGTACGTGTAGAGCAGCTTGTCGTCGGCGACGCCGTTGCCGACCGCGTTCGCGATCGTGACGTTGCCGAGGCGCGCGGCCAGCATGAGACCGGGAGCGCCCAGCATCGAGTCGGCGCGGAACTGCAGCGGATCGAGGAAGTCGTCGTCGACGCGACGGTAGATGACGTCGACGCGCTGCGGCCCGCGGGTGGTGCGCATGAACACCTTGCCGCCGATGCTCAGAAGGTCGCGTCCCTCGACGAGCTCGACGCCCATGAGGCGCGCGAGCAGCGTGTGCTCGAAGTACGCCGAGTTGTAGACACCCGGAGTGAGCACGACGATGTTCGGGTCGTCGATGCCGGGCGGGGCCGAGGCGCGCAGCGCCGCGAGCAGCTTGTTCGGGTAGTCGCCCACGGGGCGCACGCGCATCGACACGAACAGCTCGGGCAGCGTCTGCGCCATGACCCGGCGGTTGGAGATCACGTACGAGACGCCGGAGGGCACGCGCACGTTGTCTTCGAGCACGCGCATCTCGCCGTGCTCGTCGCGGATGAGGTCGATGCCCGACACCTGGATGCGCACGCCGTTGGCGCTGCGGATGCCGGCGGCCTGACGGTAGAAATACTGCGACGACGAGATGAGACCGGCGGGCAGGATGCCGTCGCGCACGCAGTGCTGATTGCCGTACGCGTCGTCGAGGAAGGCCTCGAGCGCCCGGACGCGCTGCTTCACGCCGGCCTCGATACGCGACCACTCGTCGTACGCGATGACTCGGGGCACGGCGTCGAGCGGGAACGGCCGCTCCTCGCCCGCGAAGTCGAACGTCACGCCCTGCGCCAGGTACGAGCTGGCCAACGACTCGGTACGGCCGCGCAGCTCCTCCTGGGTCATCTGCGCCAGCGCTTGGTACAGCTCCCGGTACGCCTCACGAGAGGGAGCGGCGTCGCCGGCCGTGGCCGGGGCACCGAACATCTCGTCGTACGCCGGGATGCCGGATGCGGTCTTGCGCGGCGCCAGCGTGGAGCCGTAACCGTCGAAGAGGTCACCCATGCTGAGACTCTACTCAGCACCGTGTTGCCGACACGTTTCCCGGACGACGATGTCGGGGGTGTCGGGGGTGTGGATAGAGTGACGCCATCGTTCGCCGCCACGATCAAGGATGCTTCCATGCGCGTGCTCGTCACCAGTTCCCGCAACACCTTCGCCCTGGATCTGATCCGCAAGCTCGGGAGCGTGGGGCACACGGTCTTCGCCGCCGACACCTACGAGGGAGCGGTCGGTAGCCATTCGCGCTTCCTCGCGGGCCACCTGACGACCCCGTCGCCGCGCTTCGAGACCGACGCGTTCATCGCGACGGTCAACGCCTACGTCGAGGAGCACGACATCGAGGTCGTCATCCCGACCTTCGAGGAGGTCTTCTACCTCGCCGCCCGCGCGGCCGACCTGCCCGAGGGGGTTCGCCTGTACGCCGGCAGCTTCGGCGACCTCGCCCGCCTGCACGACAAAGCGAGCTTCCAGCGCCTCGCCCAGGATGCCGGCGTGCCCATCCCCGAGACGGTCGTCGTCACCTCGCCCGACGAGCTGCGCACCGCCATCGACCGCTTCCCCCGCTACTTCGCCCGCGCGGCCTTCTCGCGCGGCGGCGTGGGCCTGTTGACCAACACGGGGCCGCTCGCGGGCAAGGTGCCCGTGGAGGACTGCGTGCCGACCCCCGAGCAGCCGTGGCTCGTGCAGCCGTTCGTCGACGGCCCCATGGTCTGCACCTACAGCGTGGTGGTCGACGGCACGGTTCAAGCGCACACGACCTACCGGGCGGCCGAACAGTGGGCGCACTCCACCGCGATCGCGTTCATCGCCGTCGACAGCACCGACACCCTGCGCTACACGCAGCAGCTCGTCGCCGCCCTCGACCCCGGCTTCACGGGGCAGATCTCGTTCGACTTCGTCGACCACGGCTCCGATGCCGCCCCCGACTACAAGATCATCGAGTGCAACCCGCGCCCCACCAACGGCGTCATCCTGCTCGAGGCCGACGACGTGTCCCAGGCGATCCAGGGCGAGCTCGCCGAGCCGGTGGTCGCCGTGCCCGGTACGGAGCGGCAGATCACCCTCGCCGTGATCGCCGACGCGTTCACCGAGCCGCTGTCGCATCTGCCGAGGACCCTGCACGACCTGCTCCACGTGCGCGATATCGGGGCCGGGTGGTGGGACGACGCGGCGATGCTCTGGAGCCCGGCCACGATCGCGCACGGCGCGAAGATCTCGCACGGCGACCGGAAAGAGGTGCTCGCCGCCCTCGGCGACGACATCGTCTGGAACGGCGAGCCGATCGAGGGCATGAGCGAGACGGATGCCGCGGCCCTCGAGGCCGTGCACGCCGGCCGCGTCTGAC
>NZ_CAUQWC010000074.1:0-14496 GCF_963521695.1 uncultured Microbacterium sp.
GCTCGAGGATCGCGCGTCCGGGAGCACCCCGGGTGACCGGATGCCGCGACCCCGGCCGCTGCGCGACGGCGGTGACCGCGTGGCGCGGCTCAACGCTGGCGAGGGTGACGCATTCGTCGTGATCGAGCACGACGAGGAAGCACGTCATGCCGAGGTCGTTCGCGGCGGCGGTGAGTTCGGGCAGCGCCTCGGCCTGCAGGTCGGCGGCGACTCCCGCGGCGAGGGCGGCCAGGCCCGTCCCGAGACGCACCGCGCCCGCGGCATCCCTGGTGACGAGACCGTGGTCTTCGAGGGTGCGGAGGAGTCGGTAGGCGACCGAGCGGTGCAGTTCGACGCGGGCCGCCAGCTCGTCGATGGTCAGGGGGGTCCGGGCATCGGCGAGCTCTTCGAGCAGGCGGATGCCGCGACTCAGCGTCTGCGAGGCGGGGGAGGCGTCTTGCCGTGCGGGCATGGATCGGGCTACTCTCTCGTTCGGTAGCAGAACACTGTGTTCGAATATAGAACGTATGTGTGCTGGACCGCAACCCGACATCGACGTCAGGAGAGACGATGCAGTTCCACCACCACGGTTACGTCTCGGGCGACCCGCGCGTGCAGAACGCGGCCGGCACGGGTCTCGATCGTCCTGACCGTCTGCCCGACGAGGTCGACGTGCTCATCGTCGGCTCGGGGCCAGCCGGCATGCTTCTCGCTGCACAGATGTCGCAGTTCCCCCAGCTCACGACGCGTCTCATCGAGAAGCGCGAGGGCCGTCTCGCCCTCGGCCAGGCCGACGGCATCCAACCCCGCAGCGTCGAGACCTTCCAGGCGTTCGGGTTCGCCGACCGCATCACGGCCGAGGCGTACAACATCGGCTGGATGAACTTCTGGGCCCCCGACCCCGAGGATCCCGAGCGGATCGTCCGCACGACCCGCACCGAGGACTACGGCTACAAGATCAGCGAGTTCCCGCACCTCATCGTCAACCAGGCCCGGGTACTCGACTACTTCGCCGAGGCCGCAGCCCACGGCCCCGCGCGCATCGTGCCCGACTACGGCGTGGAGTTCCTGGGCCTCGAGGTGGGCGCCGACGACGTCGAGGTCCGCGTGCGCACGGCCGAGGGTGAGCGGACGATCCGTGCGAAATACGTCGCCGGGTGCGACGGCGCGCGCAGCGGTGTGCGTCAGGCGATCGGCCGGACGCACGTCGGAGCCGCCGCGCGCCACGCGTGGGGCGTCATGGACGTGCTGGTGGAGACCGACTTCCCCGACTGGCGCATCAAGTGCGCGATCAATGCCGCCGCCGGGAACATCCTGCACATCCCGCGCGAGGGCGGCTACCTCAGCCGCATGTACATCGACCTCGGCGAGGTCGCCGAAGGCGACAACCACCGCGTGCGGCAGACCCCGATCGACGAGGTCATCCGTCGGGCGAACGAGATCCTTCACCCGTACTCCATCGACGTGAAACAGGTCGCGTGGCACAGCGTCTACGAGGTGGGTCACCGGGTGACCGACCAGTTCGTCGACGATCTCGATCACCCGCGCGTGTTCCTCACCGGTGACGCCTGCCACACGCACAGCGCCAAAGCGGGGCAGGGGATGAACGTCTCGATGCAGGACGGCTTCAACCTCGGCTGGAAGCTGGGCCACGTGCTCACCGGGCTCGCGCCGGCGGACCTGCTGCGCACCTACGACCGGGAGCGCCGGCCCGTCGCCCAGCAGCTCATCGACTTCGACCGCGAGTGGTCGTCGCTCATGGCGCGAAAGCCCGGCGAGATCACCGACCCCGCGGAGCTGTCGACCTACTACCTGGCCACGGCCGAGTTCCCCTCGGGCTTCATGACGCACTACGCCTCCTCGACGATCACCGCCGAGGCGCCGGCGCAGGACCTGGCATCCGGATTTCCCGTCGGAAGGCGCTTCAAGAGCGTCGAGGTCGTGCGGGTGTGCGACGGCAACGCCGTACACCTCGGCCATCACGCGAAGGCCGATGGGCGCTGGCGGATCTACGCCTTCGCGGATGCCGACGGCTCGGCGCTGCGGGAATGGGCCGAGGCTGCGCGCCCGATCGTGGAGCGCTTCACGCCCGACGGCGCCGACCTCGACGCCGTGTTCGACGTGAAGGCGGTGTTCCCCGGCCGGTGGGAGGACGTGGTCGAGGTGCCGACGCTGTACCGGCCGCGCTCGGGGCCCCTCGGCCTGACCGACCTCGAGAAGGTGTTCGCCGCCGCCCCCTCGGCGTGGACGAGCGCCGACATCTTCACCGAGCGCGGCATCGGCGCCGAGGGAGCCGTGGTGCTCGTGCGCCCCGACCAGTACGTGGCGCACGTGCTGCCGCTCACCGCCCCGGAGGAGCTCCGGCGCTTCCTCGTCGGGGTGATGGCCTCGCCGGTTGCGGCATCCGCCCCGTCCCACGCATAAACGCGATCGGCGCGCATAAACGCGGGCGCAGCGCGTTTATGCGCGCGGAAGGCGTTTATGCCTGATGGTCGCCCCGGCGCCGGGCTGGGCGCGATTCGGGCGGACGAGGGTCGGGGCATCCGCCCCGTCCCACGCATAAACGCGATCGGCGCGTATAAACGCGGGCGCAGCGCGTTTATGCGTGCGGAAAGCGTTTATGCATGCGGAAGCCGTGCACCCCGGCCGCGCCGGAGATGCCCGTAAAGGCGATCCGCTCCCCACCGGCCACGACGGCCAGCACGGCGACCCGTTTGTACACCACGTATATCGGCTCCGCCACGCGGGCTGACGAGAATTGGCGGGAACCCCGCCCCGATCCAGGAGGACCCATGACCGATTCGCGCGAGAGCGAGCTGCTGGCATCCGTACCCACCGGCCTCTTGATCAACGGCGAGTGGCGAGAGGCGACCGGCGGCAAGACCGTCGCCGTGAACGACCCCGCCACCGGTGACGTCATCCACGAGATCGCCGACGCCACGGTCGACGACGGCGTCGCGGCGATGGATGCCGCTGCCGAGGCGTTCCCGTCATGGGCAGCGACCCCGGCTCGGGAGCGTGCCGAGATCCTCCGCCGCGCCTTCGACCTGCTGCAGGAGCGCAAGGAGGACGTCGCGCTGCTCATGACGCTCGAGATGGGCAAGCCCCTCGTCGAGGCGCGTGGCGAGGTCGCGTACGGCGGGGAGTTCCTGCGCTGGTTCAGCGAGGTCACCGCGCACACCCAGGGCCGCTACGGCGCGAACCCCGAGGGCACTGGTCGCATGATCGTCTCGCATCACCCCGTGGGCCCCTGCTACCTCATCACCCCGTGGAACTTCCCCCTCGCCATGGCCACCCGCAAGATCGCCCCCGCGCTCGCCGCGGGCTGCACGGTGGTGATCAAGCCCGCGACCCTCACGCCCCTCACGACGCTCTTCTTCGCGCAGATCCTGCAGGACGCCGGTGTCCCCGCCGGTGTCGTCAACGTCGTCACCACGACCAGCACCGGGCCGGTGTCGGAGCGCATCATCTCCGACCCGCGCCTGCGCAAGCTGTCGTTCACCGGCTCCACTCCGGTCGGTGTGAAGCTGCTGCAGCAGGCGGCGCCCGGCGTGCTCCGCACGTCGATGGAGCTCGGCGGCAACGCCCCGTTCGTCGTGTTCGAGGATGCCGACCTCGACAAGGCGGTCGAGGGGGCGATGCTCGCGAAGTTCCGCAACATCGGCCAGGCCTGCACCGCGGCCAACCGTTTCCTCGTGCAGCGCAGCGTCGTCGAGGACTTCACCGAGCGCGTCACGGAGCGCGTGAAGGCGATGAAGGTCGGCCGCGGTACCGAGGAGGGCGTGCAGATCGGGCCCCTCATCGACGACCGCGCGGTCGACAAGGCGAAGACCCTGGTGGGGGATGCCGTCGACCGCGGCGCCACCGTCACCACCGGTGGCTCGCCCGTCGACGGTCCCGGCACCTTCTTCGAGCCGACGGTCGTCGCAGACGTCAAACCGGGCAGCGACATCCTGCGCGAGGAGATCTTCGGACCCGTGCTCGCCATCGTCCCCTTCGATGATGAGGACGACGCGGTCCGCCTGGCCAACGACACCGAGTACGGCCTCGTCTCCTACGTCTTCACCGAGTCGTTCGCACGCGGACAGCGCATGATCGACAAGCTCGAGACCGGCATGATGGGCCTCAACGTCGGCGTGGTCTCCAATGCCGCGGCACCCTTCGGCGGCTGGAAGCAGTCGGGTCTGGGACGGGAGGGCGGCGACGAGGGCATCCACGAGTACCTGCAGACGAAGTACACCCTCACGGCGAACCCCTACGCCTGAGACGACGGATGCCACGACCCCATCCTCTTCGGAGGGGCGGGGTCGTGGCATCCGTCGTTCCCCCGGCCTGTGTGGACACAAGGCAGGAGGTTCGGCGATGGGACGTCGATAAGTCGGGCCACGGGAGCGCAGGGACCGCAGAAGTCCTGCGTGGTGTCCGCCGCCGGCCGAGCACGCGACGCGTGGCATCCGTCGTCAGCGCTGCGTCGACTCGCCCGGGACGAGTTCGACGGGGATCACTGCGCGGTCTCCGTCGCCGCCCGCCATGAGGGTGTCGAGCATGTCCATCGCGCGTGCGGCGATCTTGCCCCAGTCCTGACGCACCGTGGTGATCGTGGGCGAGATCTGTCGCGTCCAGGCCACTCCGTCGAAGCCGCACAGCAGCAGATCGCCCGGTACGGACCGCCCCTCTTGCAGGGCACGGAAGAACGCGCCGACGGCGTGCAGGTCGCTCACCGCGAAGACGGCGTCGACCTCGGCGTCGGTCTCGAGGAGTTCCGCCATGGCGCTCTGACCGCCGTCCATGCCGTAGTTCTCGCCGACGATCAGCACCTCGGCCGCGGGGACGCCGCGGTCGGCGAGTCCGGTGAGGAACCCCTCGCGCCGTTCTTTCGTCGACGGCAGATAGCCCTCGCCGCCCAGCATGGCGAAGCGGGTGCCGCCGGCATCCACCAGGTGATGCGCGGCGACACGTCCGCCGCCGAAGTTGTCGGAGCGCACCCACCCGCCGATGAGGGCGGAGTCCGCGGGTTCGTCGCAGGCGACGATCGGCACGGGGCTCGCCCGCAGCCGATGCACCCCCGAGCGCGGGGGGCGCGAGGGCGACAGCAGCACGCCGTCCGTGCTGCGCACGAGGTTCTCGAGCGCTTCGAGCTCGTTGTCTGGCTCGTAATCGGACCCGGCGAGCACGAGCGCCCAGTCGCGCTGCGCGCCCTCGCGCTCGAACGCGTGCGCGAGTTCGGCGTACGCCGGATGCCGCACGTCGGGCAGGACGATCCCGACGGTCGTGCGATCGGTGCGCCGGCGCCCGGACGCCCGGGGGTACCCGACCCGCTGAGCGGCGTCCAGCACCCGGTCGCGCAGCTTCGGGCTCACCCCTCGGTTGCCGGTGAGGGCGTTGCTGGCGGTGGCGAGGCTGACTTTCGCCTCCGTCGCCACCTCTTGGAGGGTCGGTGTCCGTCCCGGACCGTCGGTCATTCGGCATCCCCCCGCCGCGAGTGTACCCACTCGGGCGGAAGGGGGTGCGCAGCGACGGCGCGGACGATGTCGGCGAGGGCGGCGGCCTGCGTGGCGAACGCGCGTTCGGCCGGCCGGCCCCCGCCGCGCCCCCCCCACGCGGCGTCGGCCGTGCTCGGATCACCGATCACGCCCGACGCAGACCGATCGTCGACGTGCCAGGGCACGCTGACGGCGCCGAACGGCCGGGTGGGGGAGGCCGCGCGGGCCCTGACCCTCTCGAGACCGTCGGCGCGGGCGGCATCCATGTCGACGGCGCCCGGGTCCAGCGCGAGCAACAGGCTCGTCTCGTAGTGGCCGGCGTGCGCGTCGAGATCGCCCGTGGTCACGCCCTCGGCCAGCTCGGGAGGCAGCGCCAGCCCGGGCACGTGCACCGCGAACGCCGCGAGCCCCCGCCGCTCGCGCAACTGCCGGCACGCGACGTGCAGCAGTTCGGGATTGCCACCGTGTCCGTTGACGAACAGCAGACGACGGATGCCGCTGGCGGCGACGCCGCGGCCGATGTCGTCGACGAGGGCGAGCAGCGTCTCCGCCGACAGGCCGATCGTGCCGGCGCGTCCCGCGTGCTCGGGCGAGAAGCCGAACGGCAGCGCCGGAAGCACCCACGTGGCCACCTCGCCGGTCACCCGAGCGCCGGCCTCCGCGGCGAAAGCGGCCGCGATGGCCGTGTCGGTGGTCACGGGCAGGTGCGCACCGTGTTGCTCGGTGGCCCCGATCGGGACCAGGGCCACCCCGGCCCGCGCGGCGACCTCCGTCACCTCGATGGAGCTCGTCATCTCAGTGCAGTCCGAGCAGCACTCGCGCCTCTGCTCGCGCCGCCGGATCGGTCTCGTACACGCCGCGCCCCGCGAGGGAGAACGCGGTCGAGCCGACGGTCCGCTCCCCGCGCGCCCACATGCAGGCGTGCTGTGCGGTGAGGCGCACCAGCACGCCCTTCGCGTCGAGTGTCTCGGAGACGACCTCGGCGATCTGGTCGGCCAGGCGCTCCTGCATCTGCGGTCGGGCCGCGAGCACCCGCAGCATCGCGTCGAAGTCGCCGATGCCGGCGAGCGCCCGATCGGGCAGGTACACCACCGACACCACTCCCTGGAAGGGCAGCAGGTGGTGCTCGCACATCGAGGAGTAGGGGATGTCCTGCACCGCGACCGCCCCGGGGTACACGCCCTCGATGGGCTCACCGCCGCCCAGCGCGCGATGCGGGTCGCCTCCCATTCCCGAGAAGAGGTCGAGACCGGCGTGCGCGACGCGCCGGGGGGTGTCGATGAGGGTGGGGTGCTCGGTGTCGAGGCCGATCGCTCGCATGTACATGCGGATCCCCTCCTCCGCGGCATCCAGATCGGGAGCGGTGTGCGTGGCGGCGACGGCAGTGAGTTCGGTCATGAGGGTGGGCCTTTCGGGGGGATCAGTGGAACAGGAGCGCGCTGGCGCGGTCGACGTAGGCGTGGAATTCGGGCGACGTCGTCATTTCGAGGGTGCGCGGCCGCGGGAGGTCGACGTCGATGACTTCTTTGATGCGCCCCGGACGAGGGCTCATCACGGCGACCTTGTCGCTGAGGAAGATGGCCTCCTGGACGCCGTGCGTGACCATGACGGTCGTCGCCTGCTGCTCGCTCCACAAGCGCTGGAGCTCGACGTTCAGACGTTGGCGGGTGACGTCGTCGAGCGCTCCGAACGGTTCGTCGAGGAAGAGCACGTTGGGCCGGAGGGCCAGCGCGCGGGCGATGGCCACGCGTTGGCGCATGCCGCCCGACAACTGCCACGGTCGGGCCTTGGCGAACTGTTCCAGGCGCACGAGGCGCAGTAGCTCGCCCACCCAGTCGTGGTCGACGGGGAGCCCCGCGATCTCGAACGGGAACGCGATGTTGCGCTCGACCGTCCGCCACGGCAGCAGTGCGTGGTCTTGGAAGGCGATGCCGTACGCGTGCTTCCCGCGGAGGGCGGCGGGGGCGAGATCGTTGACCGTCGCTGTGCCCGAGGTGGGGGTGTCCAGGCCGGCGAGCATGCGCAGCACGGTGGATTTGCCGCAGCCGGAGGGGCCGAGGAGCGACAGGAACGACCCGCGCGGAGTGTCGAGGTCGACCCCGTCGACGGCGACGACCGTCTCGCCGCGGGTGGCGAAATGGCGCGTGAGAGCACGGACGTGGACGCCGGACGCGGTCATGCGGGGCCTTTCTGAGCGAGGGTCGAATCGCGCGGCGGGAAACGACCGGCGAGCAGAAGCGTTTCGGCCGCGACGACGAGTCCGTAGGCGGCGAGCGAGAGGAGCACCGTGACGACGACGAGCGTCCACAGCAGCCCGTAGTCGGAGTACGACTTGCTGGTGAGCAGGTTCGCCCCGAGCCCTTCGAACGAGAACAGGAACTCATACAGGGTGGCCGCCGACACGGTCGCGGGGGCGGCCAGCTTGAGACCGGCGAACAACGACGGAAGGGATGCCGGCAGCTGCACGAACCGCAGCAGGGTCCATCGGCCGCCGCCGTAGGCACGCACGAGGTCGGCCGTCTCCGGCGTCGACGAGGTGAGGCCTGCCCCGATGTTCATCAGCAGGGGGAAGAAGGTCACGACCGCGGCCACGACGGCGGCGGTGAGGATGCCGGAACCGAAGACGGCGTAGATGACGGGGGCCATGGCGATGAGGGGCACGGTCTGCAGCAGCAGGGCCAGCGGCAGGAAGATCGAGCGCAACGCCCGCGACACGGTCAGCGCGACCGCCCCGACGAACCCGGTGCTGACGCCGAGGAGGAGCCCGACGGCACTGTGCATCAGGGTGACGCCGATCATCGGGGCGAGGGCTGCGCGGCGTTCAGCGGCGCCGGCCGGATTGCCGGCCCCGTCGACGAAGAGGTACCCCCACACGTCCAGCGGCGTCTTCGCGAGGTAGGGCGAGAGCCCCGAGAGGGTGATCGCCAGCTGCCAGCCGATCAGCAGCACGGCCGCCGTGGCGAGCGTGCACAGGGTCGTCGTGAGCCGGGAGGACATGCGCGTCATCGGGTGCCCCCCGTGTGAGTGGTCCACGGCGCGAGAACGCGTCCGAGCAGCGCGATCGCGCCGTACCCGAGGGCCGAGACGACCGTCGCGAGCAGGGCGATCGCCCACATGCCGGTGTAGTCGCCGACGTACTGCTGCGAGATGAGGAGTCGGCCGGCCCCTTCGTCGACGCCGACGGTGAAGAATTCGCCGGTCATGGCGCCGAGGAAGGCGGCGGGGGCGGCGAGCTTGAGGGCGGCGAGCAGCGCGGGGATCGCGGAGATCACCCGCACCTTGCGGATGGCCGTCCACGCGGTGCCTCCGTAGGCGTGCACGAGATCGAGCTGCGCCGGGGCGGCCGAGCGCAGTCCCAGAAGCACCCCGACCACGAGGGGGAACAGCACGGCGAGCATCGCCAGCACGACACTCACGGCACGGCTGCCCGACGGACTGAGCAGCACCACGATGGGCGCGATGGCGGCTGCGGGAGCGCACGCGGCCACCACTCCCAGTTGGGAGGCGAAGGGGCCCAGGGGCGGGGCCATCATGACCAGGATGCCGAGCCCCAGCGCGATCACGACGGCAACGCCGTAGCCGATCAGGGCGGCTCCCGCGGTCGCGGCCACGCCTTCTTCATAGGCTCCGTCACCCAATCCGGTGGCCGCGCGCACGAGGACCGGGAGAGGGGGCGGCACCGGACCGGGACTGCCGTTGGGGCGCTGGTAGACGGTCACGGCGACGATGTGCCAGGCCATCGCCAGCACGGCGAGACCGGCGGCGCCGAAGAGGACGCCACGTGCGGGTATCGACGTCATGTCGTGGCGTCCTCTCGTGTCGGGGCGGTGGAGGAAGGGATCAGGATGCCGGGACGGTGAACCCGGGGATGAGTTCGGGGTTCTCGGCGTACACCTCGTCGAGCAGCGACGTGTCGAACATGTCCGGGTCGGCCGTGATGCCCGCCGCGGCGAGCGAGGACACGGCCTGGTCGACGAGGTCGGGCGTGAGCGTGAAGATGCCGTTGGTCACCGTGTCGGGGGTGAGCATGAAGGAGGGCAGTACGCTCGCGGAGTCGACCTGCAGCTGTCGGTCGAGCCCGTTGTCCGCGCCGCCGTAGGTCATGGCGATGTCGGCGATCGAGTCGGCGCCCTCGGTGAGGGCGGTGTTCCAGCCGATGATGCTGGCCTTCATGATCGCCTTCAGCGCGTCGCGGTTCTCGGCCAGCGCTTTCTCACTGACCACCACGGCGTCGCCGAACTGGGCGTAATTGGCGTCGGCGAACGACATGGTCACCACGTCGCCGCCGGCGTTCTTGACGGCGATCGGGTAGTTGGTCAGGAAGCCGATGAGAGCGTCGACCTCGCCGTTCATCAGCGGGTCGACGCCGCTGGGCACCGAGACGAACTGGACCGTGTCGGCGGGTAGGTCGTTCGCCTTCAGGACGGCTTCGACGGCGAGCTTTCCGCCGGCGTCGACGCCGATGCGCTTGCCCTTCAGGTCGGCGACCGTGCGGATGGGGTTGCCCGCGAGCGAGACGAAGCCGACGGGGTTCTTCACGAACTGCGCGCCGATGATCTTCAGTCCGGCGCCGTCGTTGATGGCGCCGGTGATGCCGGTGAGGTCGGACGCCAGGCCGATCTGCGCCTGGCCCGAGAGGACGAGGTCCCAGGAGTTCGTGTTGCCGCCGCCGGCGATGAGGTCGACCTCGTCGAACCCGGCGTCGGTGTAGGCCCCGTTCTCCTCCGCGAAGTAGTACCCCGCGAATTCGTAGTTCTTGATCCAGCTGAGGGCGACGCTGGCGGTGCCGAGCGAGGTGGGACCGTCACTGGGCGACGAGGCGGCGGGGGAGGCGCAGCCGGTGACGGTGAGGGCGAGGAGCAGAGCGCCGACGGCGGCAGCGGCAGCGGTGGTGCGCCGGCGGCGGCGGCGCGCGGCGGGAGCCGTGACGGCGTGCATTGCTGCGGGAGGGGCGGTGAACAGGTCGGTGCGAAGGTGTGACATTCGGGAGCCTCCGTGTGGGTGGGTGTCCCTTAAACGTAAATGTTTTACTTTTCGTGAATTGTCCCGTCGTGTGTCGTTTTCGTTTCGTCGTCCCGGGAGAACGGATGGCCGTGGCATCACCTTGTCCGACGGGCCCCGGGCACGACGATCCTCTGACGGCACGGTCCGTGGCATCCGGTGGCCGTCCCGCAGCCCCGCGGCGCGACCGCTCCGTCTCGCGCGGCGACGTCTCGCGTGAGCGAGGCGGCTGGTCGGGCGCTTGCGCCCCTCAGCCGTCGGCGTGCCGGTCGAGGAACGCGAAGACCTCCGCGTCGTCGACGCCGGGGAACATCCCGCGCGGAAGAGGCGAGAACATGTACCGGTGCACGCGGGCACTCGGCCATGCCTTGCCCTGCCAGCGTTCCGCGGCCTCGGTGTCGGGGCGTCGGCAGCACGACTCGTCGGGGCAGTGCGAGATCCCGCGCTTCGAGGTCTCGCGGCCGCGGAACCACCGCGCATCGTCGAAGGGCACGCCCACGGTGATCGAGAAGTCGCCGTCGCTGGTGGTGCCCGTCTGCGAGGAGCACCAGAAGGTGCCGGCGGGGGTGTCGGTGTACTGGTAGTGCTCGGTCGTGCGGTTGTGCTCGGCGAAAGCGGCGCGCGCCGAGAACTTCTTGCACACGACCTGCCCCTCCACCGACCCCGTGACATCGGTCGGCAGCGGTAGCCCGTCGTTCTCGTACACGCGCGAGATGGCGCCGTCGCCGTCGACGCGGAGGAAGTGCAGGTGCACGCCGAGGTGGGTCGTCATGAGGTTGGTCATGCGCATCGCCGCGGCTTCGTGGGTCACGCCGAACGCATCGCGGAAATCCTCGACGGCGAGGTTGCGGTCTTTCTTCGCCTGCGTCAGGAAGGCGACGGAGCTGGTCTCGGGCATGAGGCAGCACGCGGCGTAGTAGTTGATCTCGAGGCGCTGCTGCAGGAAGTCGGCGTAGTCGGTGGGCGGGCGGTGCCCGAGCAGGCGGTGGGCCATCGCCTGCAGGGCCATCGAGCGCAGGCCGTGCCCGCCGGGGATGGATGCCGGGGGGAGATAGATGCGACCGTGCTCGAGGTCGGTGACCGAGCGCGCCGAATGCGGCAGGTCGTTGACGTAGATGAGCTCGAATCCGAGCTGTTCGGCCATGATGCTGACCGTGCGGTGGGTGAGGGCGCCGGTCGCGTGCCCCGCGGCCTTGAGCTGCTTCTCGGCGAGGCTCTCGATCTCGGGCAGATGATTCGCCGTCTCGCGCATGCGCAGGCGCAGTTCGGTGTTGGCACGGCGCGCCTCTTCGGGGCTCGCGATGGTCGCGCGCTCGCGCCGCTGCAGCTCTCGGTGCAGCCCCAGTACGGCCTCGATCGTGTCGTCGCTGGTGCCTTTGCTCACCTTGACGGGGGGGATGCCGAGCTGTCGGAAGAACGGGCTGCCCTGCGCCCGGTCGAGCTCGATCTCCAGAGCGGCGCGGCGGTTCGGCGGCTCGTTCGAGAGCAGCTCGGTGACCTCGGTCTCGGTCGCGCGCGCGATCTCCTGCAGGAGCGAGAGCTTGGGCTCGCGCTTGCCGTTCTCGATGAGGCTCAGTTGACTGCCCGCCACGCCGACGAGCGCTCCCAGTTCATCGAGCGTCAGGCCGCGGGCCAGACGATGATGACGGATGCGGTGACCCAGGGTGGTGAGTTCGAAGGACGACGCCATTCCTTGACCATATCGAAAGAATTCGCATTCTTACACTGGTCGATCACCGAAAGTCGGGTTGCGAGGGCCTCAACATGGAGGAACGACACCGAGTTTGCTCTCAACCGAGGAGAACGACATGGCTCTCGCCGACATCTTCAGCTCCAGCTCCCGCACTGCCGCGCCCGCTGCCGCCGCCGCCCGCGCCGCCCGTCCCGGTCACGGCGTGCGTCCGGCCGTGGAGGGCCCGGGTCTCGCCGCGCTGAGCGCGTGGGTCGACCAGGTCGCCGCCCTCACCCAGCCCGACCGCATCCACTGGGTCGACGGCTCGCCCGCAGAGAACGACGCGCTGCTGCGCGACATGGTCGACGAGGGCAAGCTCATCAAGCTCAACCCCGAGTGGCGGCCCGGTTCGTACCTGGCCCGCTCGCACCCCGGCGACGTCGCCCGCCTCGAGTCGCGCACCTACATCGCCTCCGAGAGCGAAGAGGATGCCGGCCCCACGAACAACTGGATCGCCCCCGCCGAGATCCGCGAGACGCTCGACGGCGTCTTCGAGGGCTCGATGCGCGGGCGCACGATGTACGTCGTCCCCTTCTCGATGGGCGCGGTCGGCGGCCCCCTCAGCCACATCGGCGTGCAGATCACCGACAGCGCCTACGCCGTGGCATCCATCGGGGTCATGACCCGGGTCGGAACGGCGGTGCTCGAGCAGATCGCGAAGGGCGCCCCGTGGGTCAAGACCGTCCACTCCGTCGGTGCCCCGCTCGCCCCGGGCGAGGCCGACGTCACGTGGCCGTGCAACGACGAGAAGTACATCGTGCACTTCCCCGACACCCTCGAGGTGTGGTCGTTCGGCTCGGGCTACGGCGGCAACGCCATCCTGGCCAAGAAGTGCTTCGCGCTGCGCATCGCCTCGGTCATCGGTCGCGACGAGGGCTGGCTCGCCGAGCACATGCTGCTCATCCGCGTGATCGACCCGAAGGGCAAGGCGTACCACGTGGCCGCCGCGTTCCCCTCGGCCTGCGGCAAGACCAACCTCGCGATGCTGCGCCCCACCATCCCCGGCTGGCGCGTCGAGACCCTCGGCGACGACATCACCTGGATCCGCCCCGGTGAAGACGGACGCCTGTGGGCCATCAACCCCGAGGCCGGCTTCTTCGGTGTCGCGCCGGGCACGGGCGAATCGACCAACGTCACCGCGATCGAGACACTGTGGGGCAACACGATCTTCACGAACGTGGCGCTGCGCCCCGACGGCGACGTGTGGTGGGAGGGACTGACCGACGAGGCGCCCCCGCACCTCACCGACTGGGAGGGCAACGCCTGGACGCCCGCCTCGGGTCGTCCGGCCGCTCACCCCAACTCGCGGTTCACCGTCGGCGCCGCCCAGTGCCCGCAGATCGCCGAGGACTGGGAGGCTCCCGAGGGCGTGCCGCTCGATGTCATCCTGTTCGGCGGTCGTCGCGCGACGAACGTGCCGCTGGTGGTCGAGGCCACCGACTGGTCGCACGGCGTGTTCATCGGCTCGACGGTGTCGTCCGAGAAGACCGCCGCCCAGGAGGGAACGGTCGGGGAGCTCCGCCGCGACCCCTTCGCGATGCTGCCTTTCTGCGGCTACAACATGGGCGACTACTTCGCCCACTGGCTGGAGGTCGGCCAGAAGCTCCGCTTCGATCGCGCGCCGCGCATCTTCCAGGTCAACTGGTTCCGCAAGGGCGACGACGGCCGCTTCCTCTGGCCCGGGTTCGGCGACAACGCCCGCGTCATCGACTGGATCATCCGTCGTGTCGACGGTCAGGTCGACGCGGTGGAGAGCCCGATCGGGCGCCTGCCGAAGATCGAGGACCTCGACCTCTCGGGTCTCGACCTCCCGGATGCCGACCTCGCCGAGCTCTTCTCCGTCGACGCCCGGTCGTGGCTGGCCGAGGCCGACATGACCGAGGAGTTCTACGACACGTTCGGCTCGCACCTGCCGGCGGCCCTGCGCGCCGAGCTCGCTGCGCTGCGGTACCGCCTGCAGCGGTCCTGAGCCGACCCCCTGCTCTCGCCCCGCCCGCCGTTTCGCGCGGTGGGGCGAGTGTCGGACGCGATGCCCCTCCCGTTCTTGGCGCGCGGGAGGGGCATCGTCCTGTCCGCGCTCGGCCGGGCTGGTCCGCCGGCGCCCCTGTCGACTCGCGTGAGAGACGCCCCGGTGCCAGCGTCGGGCCCGCGCCGGATGCCGCGGCTCCGCCGTCACCGCCGAGAAACGCTCCTGGCGCGAGGAAACGCGCTGTCAACGCGTTTCCATCCGCGGATCGCGTTTCTCGCGCCGCCCCACCACCCCGCGCGGGCGAGTGCGACGGCGGCGCCGCCCCACCACCC
>NZ_CAUQWC010000075.1:0-14395 GCF_963521695.1 uncultured Microbacterium sp.
AGCGCCTCGGGAACGGGAACGGCGAGCGAGGCCGCGCCGATGATGCCCGCGTTGTTGCGGTGCTTCGCCGGAACGATCGGTGCGTGCAGGTTCAGCAGCGGCAGGAAGTGCTCGGAGTGCTTCGACACCCCGCCACCGACGACGAGCAGATCGGGGCTGAAGAGGAACTCGACGTAGTCGTAGTACCACTGCAGGCGCTTGGCCCACTTGTCCCACGACAGCTCTTCGCGCTCCATGGCCGAATACGCCGCGAAGTGCTCGGCATCTTTCTTGTGTCCGGCGCGCTGAAGGTGACCGAGCTCGCTGTTGGGCACGAGCACGCCGTCGTAGATCATGGCCGAGCCGATGCCGGTGCCGAGTGTGGTGAGGATCACGAGACCCTCGACGCCCTTCGCCGCGCCGTAACGCACCTCGGCGATTCCGGCCACGTCGGCGTCGTTGGCGAAATGGATGCCGCGCGACAGGCCGTCTTCGAAGAACTTCTCGGCCTCGAAGCCGATCCAGGTCTTCGAGACGTTCGCCGCCGACAGAGTCTTGCCGCTCTTCACGATGGCCGGGAAGGCCACGCCCAACGGCAGATCGGCGGGGGCTTCGAGCGTCTGGAGCACCTGCCGCACCGCGGTCAGGACGTCGGCGGGCTCGGCACCTGCGGGGGTCGCGACCTTGACGCGGTCGCTGACGAGCTCTCCGGCATCCAGGTCGACGATCCCGGCCTTGATGCCGGTTCCGCCGATGTCCACTCCGACCGCACGAGACGCATTCGTTGCCATACCCCTCAGCCTATCCAGCCGCACGGTCGGCATCAGTAGGATCGGGGGAGCACCGGCGGTTCACGCCGACACGCGAGACCCACGTGAGGAGCATCGTGAGCGACGACAACACGAAGTACTGGTACAACCTCGAGACCGGTCAGGTCGAACAGGGGTACGAGTCACCGGCCGTCGACCGCGCCGGCCCCTTCGACACCGCCGAAGAGGCGGCCAACGCGCCGCAGCTCTTCAAGGAGCGTTCGAAGAAGTGGGCCGAAGAAGAGGCTCGTGACGACTGGGGCTCCGGCTCCGCCCGCTGACCGCACCGATACGAGGGATGACGATGGACAAGCAGCGTGATTTCGTCCTGCGCACGATCGAGGAGCGCGGCGTCAAGTTCGTGCGCCTGTGGTTCACCGACGTGGTGGGGACGCTGAAGTCGGTGGCGATCGCCCCGGCCGAGGTCGAGGGGGCGTTCACCGAGGGACTGGGCTTCGACGGATCGGCGATCGAGGGGCTCACCCGTTCGTACGAGTCCGACCTGCTCGCTCACCCCGATCCCACGACGTTCCAGATCCTGCCGTGGCGCGGTGAGATCGACCCGACGGCACGCATGTTCTGCGACATCACCACGCCCGACGGCCAGCCCGCCGTGGCAGACCCCCGTCACGTGCTCAAGCGCACGCTGGCGAAGGCGGCCGACGCCGGCTTCACCTTCTACACGCACCCCGAGATCGAGTTCTACCTGCTGAAGTCGTCGCAGCTCGGCCCCGACGGGCGTCCGCAGCCGGTCGACTCGGCCGGCTACTTCGACAACGTCCCCGGCGGCACGGCGCACGACTTCCGCCGCCGCTCGGTGCGCATGCTCGAAGACCTCGGCATCTCGGTCGAGTTCAGCCACCACGAGGGCGGCCCCGGGCAGAACGAGATCGACCTGCGTTACGCCGACGCCCTCACCACGGCCGACAACATCATGACCTTCCGCACGGTCGTGAAAGAGGTCGCGATCGAGCAGGGCGTGTACGCGACCTTCATGCCCAAGCCCATCAGCGGCCAGCCCGGCAGCGGCATGCACACGCACCTGTCGCTCTTCGAGGGCGACATGAACGCCTTCTACGAAGAGGGCGGTCAGTACCAGCTCTCGAAGGTCGGTCGCCACTTCATCGCGGGCCTGCTGCGCCACGCCAACGAGATCTCGGCGGTGACGAACCAGTTCGTCAACTCGTACAAGCGCCTGTGGGGCGGCGACGAGGCGCCCAGCTTCATCTGCTGGGGCCACAACAACCGCTCCGCGCTCGTGCGCGTGCCGCTGTACAAGCCCAACAAGGGCCAGTCGACCCGTGTGGAGTACCGCGCGCTGGACTCCGCGGCCAACCCCTACCTGTCGTACGCGCTCATGCTCGCGGCAGGCCTCAAGGGCATCGAGGAGGAGTACGAGCTCCCCGCCGAGGCGGAAGATAACGTGTGGTCCCTCACCGACTCGGAGCGCCGGGCCCTCGGTTACGCGCCCCTGCCGGCGAGCCTCGACCACGCTCTCGAGTACCTCGAGGAGTCGGAGCTCGTCGCCGAGACGCTGGGCGAGCAGGTGTTCAAGTACGTCCTGCTCAACAAGCGCCGTGAGTGGCAGCAGTACCGGGCCCAGGTGACGCCGTTCGAGCTCGCGAGCAACCTCGAAGCACTCTGACGGTCGTCCCATGACCTCGGGCGATCGCTCCACCGCGCTCACCGCGCTCGCTCGCACCGGCTTCTCGCGGCTCACCGAGGCAGACACCCTGCTCGGTGAGCTCGACGAGACGGTCGGTGTCGACCGGGCGGATGCCATGCGGCTCGCACAGCGTGTGGCCGACCCCGACGGCGCCCTGCGGGCAATCCTGCAGGTGGCCCGGCGCGACGCGGCGGCCGTGAGAGCGGCCGCCGCCGACGCGGGCGCGTGGCGCGCGCTGTGGGATCTGGTGGGGGCGTCCGACGGCTTCGCGGAGTTCTACCTTCGGCATCCCGATGAGCTCGTGCACCTGTCGGGTGCGGGCCTCACCGTCCCCGACGAGCAGTCGATGCGCGCCGAGCTGCTGGAATCCGTCGGCGACGTCGATGGATTCGCGTCGGACGCCTCGGATGCCGCGTGGGTCGCGCTGCGGGTGCGCTACCGCCGCCTCCTGGCGCGTATCGCGGCGTACGACCTCGGTCAGGACGACCCGGCGGGGGCGATCGACGTCGTCTCGGCAGCGTTGGCCGACATCGCCGGCGCGGCGCTGGAGGCGTCGCTGAGCGTCGCCCGCGCGCGGGTGTCGGCTCCCGGACCGGGCGCCTTCCCTCGCGAGCAGGTCGAGGCCACCCGGTTCGCCATCATCGCGATGGGCAAGACGGGCGCGCGCGAGCTCAACTACGTCAGTGATGTCGACGTGATCTTCGTCGGCGGCACGTCCGACGACGACGTCGTCTCGGAGGCCCGGGCGATCGACATCGGCACCCGCCTCGCCGTGCAGACGATGCGCGGCATCTCCGGCCCCGAGATCGAGCCGCCCCTCTGGGAGGTCGATCCGAACCTGCGCCCCGAAGGCAAGCAGGGCGCTCTCGTGCGCAGCCTGGCGTCGCACCAGCAGTACTACGACCGGTGGGCGAAGAGCTGGGAGTTCCAGGCGCTTCTCAAGGCGCGGGCGATCGCCGGCGACCCGGCCCTCGGCGCAGAGTACGTCGCCGCCGTGCAGCCGCTGGTGTGGCACAGCGCGGCCCGCGAGAACTTCGTCGAGGGCGTCCAGCGCATGAGAGAGCGCGTGACCGAACACATCCCCGCGGCCGAGGTGAACCGTCAGCTCAAGCTCGGGCCCGGTGGCATCCGCGACGTCGAGTTCACCGTGCAGCTGCTCCAGCTCGTGCACGGCCTGACCGACGAGCGCATCCGTCAGCGCGGCAGCCTCGAGGCCCTCGACGCTCTGGTGGCCGAGGGATACATCGGCCGCTCCGAAGCCGAGGCGTTCGCCCGCGACTACCGCACGCTGCGGCTGCTCGAGCACCGGTTGCAGCTGCGCGGGCTCCGCCGAACGGCGCTGCTGCCCGAGAAGGACGACGACCTGCGAGTGCTCGCGCGCGCGACCCGGCTGGCCGACTCGGCATCCGGAGTCCAGGCGGCGTGGGAGGCCATCAAGCGCGAGGTCCGCGACATCCACGTGCGACTGTTCTACCGGCCGCTGCTGTCGGCCGTGGCATCGCTGCCCGAGGGGGAGCGGACGCTGTCGACCGCGCAGGCGCGCGACCGTCTCGCGGCCATCGGCTTCCGCGACCCCGCCGGGGCGCTTCGCCACATCGCGGCGCTGACCAGCGGCCTCAGCCGCAAGGCGACGATCCAGCGGCACCTCATGCCGGTCATGATCCGGTGGTTCGCCGACGGCGTCGATCCCGACTACGGCCTCCTCGTCTTCCGCCGCATCAGTGAGCGGCTCGGCAACACCCCGTGGTTCCTGCGCATGCTGCGGGACTCCGCGGGCGCCGCTGAGAGTCTCACCCGTGTGCTCTCGGGCTCGCGCTACATCGGCGAGCTGATGGAGTGGATCCCCGAGTCCGTCGCCTGGCTCGACGACGATGCGCTGCTTCGACCGCGCTCGGGCAAAGCTCTCGAAGAAGAGGCGCGCGCGATCCAGACCCGCTGGCACAACATCGATGACGCCATGCGGTCGGTGCGGGCGCTGCGCCGCCGCGAGATGCTGCGAGTGGCCATGGCCGCGGTCCTCGGAACGGTGTCGCTCGAAGAGCTCGCCGACGCCCTCTCGACGATCACCGAGGTGACGATCCAGGCGACGCTTCGCGCGGTGCGACGCGTGGTCGTGCCACCCGAAGACGACGACCTCGACTTCGCGATCATCGCGATGGGGCGCTTCGGCGGGCGCGAGATGGGATTCGGGTCGGATGCCGACGTCATGTACGTCTACCGCGCCAACGGCGTCGACCCGCAGCGCGCGGGTCAACTGGCGCTCAAGCTCGTCGCCGGCATCCGGGAGCACTCGGAAGACCACCGCCTGCCGCTCGACCTCGACGCCGAACTCCGCCCCGAGGGCCGCAGCGGCCCGCTCGCCCGGTCGATCGACGCGTATGCGGAGTACTACCGGCGATGGTCGCTGTCGTGGGAGGCACAGGCGCTGCTGCGCGCCCGGGGCGTCGCCGGCAGCATCAAGCTCATCGCGGAGTTCATGGCGCTCGCCGATGAGGTGCGTTATCCGGCGTCGGCCGACCAGAACGGTCTGCGCGAAATCCGCCGCATCAAGGCGCGCGTCGAGAACGAGCGACTCCCTCAGGGCGCCGATCCCGCTCGTCACCTGAAGCTCGGCCCCGGATCGCTGAGCGACGTCGAGTGGCTCGTGCAGCTGCTCCAGCTGCAACACGCCCGAGCCGTTCCGGCGATGCGCACCACCTCCACGCTGACGGCGTTGGATGCCGCGGTCGAGGCGGGGATCGTGGAGGCCGACGCGGCGCAGAAGCTCGCCGCCGCCTGGCATCTCGCCAGTCGCCTGCGCTCGGCGAACACACTCCTGTCGGGGCAGACGAGTGACGTCCTGCCGGCCGACCGCGTGCGACTCGACGGCATCGGGCGGATCCTCGAGTACCCGCCCCGCTCGGCGACGCGCGTCGAAGAGGACTACCTCGGCGCGACGCGTCGAGCCCGGCGCGTCTTCGACAAGCTCTTCTACGGCTGAGGCGCGTGGATGCCGTGGGCTCCGGCATCCATGCCTACCTCGTGGCTCGTCGGTGCCGTACGTTGCCCGTGCCGACGCCGGCCGCGGGTGCGTCCCGCGGACATCCGCTCTGAGCCCGCGAGCCTCACGACGCCATGAGGCGCTCTCGTACCTCTCGGCGCAGCACCTTGCCGATGAGCGAGCGCGGAAGGTCGTCGACCACGACGATGCGGCGCGGCACCTTGTACGCCGCCAGGCGCGTCTTGCAGTAGTCGCGCACCGTCTCCGACGAGATGTCGACACCGTCACGGACGACGATGGCAGCGGCGACATCTTCTCCGCCGCGCGGCTTGGGCAGCGCGACGACCGCGGCACTCTCGATGTCGGGATGCGAGGTGAGCACGTCTTCGACCTCGGTCGGCGCCACGTTGAAGCCACCGGTGATGATGATCTCCTTCAACCGGTCGACGATGGTGACGAACCCGTCGGAGGACACCGTCGCGATGTCGCCGGTGCGCAGCCAGCCGCCGGGCAGCAGGGTGTCGGCGGTGTCGGCCGGGCGCTGCCAATACCCCCAGAAGACCTGGGGGCCGCGCAGCAGCAACTCGCCCGCTTCTCCGAGCGGACGGTCGACGGCCGGGTTCTCGGGATCGACGATGCGGATCTCGGTACTGGGGAACGGCACGCCGACGGTTCCCGGCCGCCGCGAGGGGCCGATGGGGTTGCCCAGAGCGACTGGGGACGACTCGGTCATGCCGTAGCCCTCGACGAGCAGCCCGCCGGTCGCCTGTTCCCAACGGTCGACCGTCGCGACCGGCAGACTCATCGCCCCGGAGATCGCGAACCGCACGCTGGTCAGGTCGATCGAGCCGCGCGCAGCGGCGCGCGCCAACTGGTCGTAGATCGGCGGGACCGCGGGCAGGAACGTCGGCGGGCTCTTCTTCGCGGCCGCCGCGACGAGATCGAGATCGTACTTGGGGAAGAGCACGAGCTTCGCCCCGATACTCATCGCGAACGTCAGGCACAGCGTCAGGCCATACGCGTGGAAGAGCGGAAGCACGGCGTAGAACGTCTCTTCACCGTCGTGGAGCCCTGGCACCCACGCCCGCCCCTGCATCGCGTTCGCCCGCAGGTTGGCGTGGGTCAGGATCGCCCCCTTGGGGGTGCCGGTCGTGCCACTGGTGTACTGCAGCAGGGCGATGTCATCGACCCGCGGGCCGGGGTGCTTCTTCGACAACGTGCCGCGGGTCAGGAGTTTCTCCCAGCGGCTCGGACGCTTCGACTGGGGTGTCGCCGTCAGTTGCGCGCGTGCCGTGCGGGCCTTGGTGATCGGCAGACGCAGGGCCAGCCGCTTGGAGAGCGGGAATGCGGCGGTGATGTCGACGCTCACGATGTGCTCGAGCGCGAGGTCGGAGGGGAAGTCGGCGACGGTGTCGGCGAGCTTGTCCCACACGATCGCGAAGCGAGCCCCGTGATCTTCGAACTGGTGGCGCAGCTCGCGCGCCGTGTACAGCGGATTGTGCTCGATGACGATGGCTCCCAGGCGCAACGCCGCGTAGAACGCGACGACGTGCTGCGGGCAGTTGGGGAGCACCAGCGCCACCCGGTCGCCCGCGCGGACGCCCAGCCGGCGGAGCCCTTCGGCGGCACGCGAGATGTCATCGCCGAGCTGCGCGTACGTCGTCTGCGCACCGAAGAACTCCAGGGCCACCTTCTTTGCGTACGACGAGACGGAGGCCGCCAGCATCTCGGGCAGGGTTTGCGATGGCACGTCGATCTCGAGCGGGACGCCCTCGGCGTACGAGGTCGACCACGGACGCGAGGCGTAAGGAGACTCCGGCATGCCTCCATCCTTCCAAGCCCCTCCGACATCCCGCCCGCACTTGACGGGGACGGACCCATCGGTCGTCCCTCTCGCCATGCGCCCGCGATCGGCCTACCCTGTGGGGCATGTGCCGCAACATCATCCCCCTGCACAATTTCACGCCGCCGGCCACGGACGCTGAATGCCACGACGCCGCACTGCAGTTCGTGCGCAAGATCGTGGGGACGACTACGCCGTCGCGAGCCAATGAGGCGGTCTTCGATCACGCCGTGGCCGAGATCACGGCGTCCGTCCGCCTGCTGCTCGACGACCTCGTCACCGCGGCACCGCCGAAGGTCCGCGAAGTCGAGGCCGCGAAGCGGCAGGCGCGTTCGGCCGAACGCTACGAGGCCATCCGGGTGTTCCAGGAGCAGAAGCGGGCCGAACGCACCGCCTGAACGCCTCGATGCCCGCCCCCGCGAGTGCGGGAACGGGCATCGGGGAGAGTCGGATCAGACGAACTCGGTGCGGCGACGACGACGCAGACGCAGGATCACGCCGACGGCGAGCAGTCCCATCGCCAGCACGATCGCGCCCAAGGGCAGAGCCGCACCGGTCATCGCCAGCGGCGAACCCCCGCCGTTCTGCCCCACGCCCGCAGCGCCCGCCCCGGCCGTGGGCGAGGGCAGAGGGGTGGGAGTGGTCGTCGGTGCAGGAGCCGCCGAGGCGGACACGCGGAACGACGCGGTCTTGACGACACCGGTCTGCGCACCGCTCACCGTGACTTCGTAGGTGCCCTCCGCCGTCGGGGCCGTGGTCGCGAAACGCGCGGAGCCGCGCAGCGCGTCGCGCTGCCCGAGGTCGCCTGTCGTCGACACCGTGCCGGCGAGCTGCCAGTCGGCCGCGAAGCCGTCGGCGGCCACCGTGAGCGGGTCGCCGGGGCGGACCTCGGCGGGCACGCTGACCGTCGCCTGCGCGCTGAGAGCGGCGAGGTTCTGCGAGAGGGCGAGGCCGTTCGCGGCGGTGAAGAACAGGTCGGTCTGGTCGGTGAGACCGACGACGTTCGCCGCACCCGGGCCGTACCCGGCGATACGCACCTGGGAGCCGGTGTGCTGCTGCGAGCCGCCTGCCGGCGAGGTTCCATACGCGACGATCAGGGGCTGGCCGTCGGCAGTGAGCAGGTGGGTGTTGAGGCCGGGGATCGCCGAGCCCACGATCTGGCTCGTGTGCGCGTGGTCGGCGGTGACGACCACGAGGGTGTCGCCCTGAGTGCGTGCGAACTCCAGGGCGACCTGCACGGCCTCGTCGAGGTCGACCGTCTCACCGATCTGACCGCAGGCGTTGGCGGCGTGGTCCTGCTTGTCGATGCTCGCGCCCTCGACCTGCAGGAAGAAGCCGTTGTCGTTGTCGAGCAGGTCGATCGCCTTAGAAGTGAGCGATGCCAGCGACAGACCCGTGGCCAGACGACCGGGGTTCTCCGTGCAGGAGACCGGAGCGGGGAGCTCGCCACCGGAGGTCAGATCGGTCGCCGCGGGGCCGTTCCAGCGGACGGGGAAGTTGCCCTCGCTGAAGAGCCCGAGCAGGGGCCGATCGGCATCCGCCGCGGTGATCGCGTCGAGACCGGCTGCATCGTCCACGAGGGCGTAGCCACGGTCGCGCGCCTGGTCCGAGAGCGTCCGCCCCTCCCAGGGGCCCGCCTTCGCCGTCTGCGCGAAGCTCGCCGCGCCGCCGCCGAGGGTGACGTCCGGGCGCACGTTGAGCAGCTGCTCGCTGATCGAGCCGAGGCCGCCGTTCTCGAGCGCCTCCGCGGAGCAGTTCTTCGACGCTTGCTCGGGGCCGTAGCACCCACGGGCCGAGATGTGGGCGATCTGCGCGCCCGGAGTGGCATCCTGGATCTCCGCGGTCGAGACGTTGCCGGTCTTGAGGCCGTTGGCTTTGGCGATCTCGAGCAGGGTGGCCTGCGGCGTGTTGGCGACGTCGACGCTGAGGCGACCGTTCACCGTCTTGGTACCCGTCGACCAGGCGCTGGCGGTCGAGGCCGACTCGGAGGCGTAGTTGGGCTTGCCCGCCTCATCGATCGAGTACGTCGTGTACTGCCCCGTCAGGGGGAGCGCGTCGATACCGGCGAACCGCCCCGCCGCGCCCTCGGCGTAGTCGCGCGCGACGGTGATCTCGGAGTCGCCCATGCCGTCGCCGATCAGCAGGATGACGTTCTTGGCGGGACCGTCGACGATCGACTCGCGCAGCAGGTCGGTCATGTCGCCGTCGTTGCGAGCCGCTCCACCGTGCTCGGTGATGTCGGGCGTCGCGGCCAGCGCGGGAGCGGCCACGAGGCCGATGGAGGTCGAGGCCGCCAGCGCGACGGCCACCGAGGCGGCGGCCGCGCGGAGGCGTCGGGAAGTGCGAGAGTCCATGGGGGAGTCCTTCGTCAGATCGGGGCGGCCGTCGACCGCACGCCAAGCCCACTGCCCGGTGGTCACCCCTTCGCGATGCCCAGGTGAAGATCAGGTGTCCAGACGGTAGTCAATCGCCCACCGGCGGTCAGCTCTCGGATACGCGCGCCTAGGCTCGGCTCGATGACCGTCGCCGTATCCCGCTCGTCCGACCGGCGCGCCGCCGAGCGTGCGGTCCGGCTTGCGCTGGCGGTCTTCCTCCTGGTCTGCGCCTGGGCCACGACGCACTTCGATGAAGCGGGCGGTCACCACGAGGGCACGGCGCACAGTGCCATCACGGTCGGTTCCCTCCTTCACGCGGATGACAACGCGATTCCGGATGCCGCGCTGGTCCCGCCCGTCGACACCGACGCGACGACCGTGGTCGCCGCCGATGGGTCGATCGACGTGGTTCTGCTCGTCTTCACCGCCACCATGCTCGTCGTCCTCGTCCTCCGCGCACTCGCGGCGGTCCGTGGAGGGGCGATGCCGTCGGGCGCGCCGCCGCCACGGCGGCATCCTCTGATCGTCTTCGGTATCTCCCGTACCTGAGGTCGCACGCCGCCGCTCATGCGGCGGATCGCAGCCGTCTGACGACGGCCCATCGCGTCGACCTCAGCTCGGGAGATCCCCCATGTCCGTCATCCCTGTCAGTGCCCGCATCCTTCGTTCGGCAGGTTCGCCGCCTCGCGGTCGACGCCAGGTGCGCCTCGCCGCCGACGACCTCGCCCAGATCGTCGAGTTCGCCGTGCGGGCCACCGACCCGGCCGCGCGAACCGTTCTCGCACAGATCGCCGATCACGACGGAGCGGGGGCGTCCGAGGTGATCGCCGAGATCCTCGAACGCACATCGCCCCGACCGGTCCGGCCGAAGAACCGTCCCGTGGCACCGATCGCGACGGTGGAACGCGTCGTGCCCACGCCCGCCGTAGCCCTGGGAGAGGAGCAGTTGCGTCACCTCGGCTCCGTCGCCGAGCGCCTGGGGGAAGGCGGGTCGGTGCTTTTCGTCGGTGCCGAGGGAACGGGCAAGACCCTGCGCGTGCGGTGGATGGCTCACCAGCGGAGACGTGCGCTCACGACGATCGATCTCGCGACGACGCGCGATGTTCCGCTCGCACGTCTGGTCGATGCGGTCGCCTCCGCCACGGCATCCGGGATGACGGTGCACCTGGAACATGCGCATACGCAGGACGTCGCGGCACTCGCGGTCCTCGTGCGTGCCCGGGCCGGATCGGGCCTCGTCCTCGTGGAGACGACCGGGGTGCGCATCCATCTCGCCATCGATGCGGTCATCGAGGTCGGCGTCCCCGACGTCGCGATGGTCGAGTCGCTCCTTCGTGACGTGCTGGGCGACGTCGACGACCGCGTCGTCCGGGTGATCGCGGCTCTCCGCCAGGGCGAGACACCGCGCATGATCGAAGATGCGGTCGAACGTGCCCGACGGTTCGCCGCGATGACGGAGATCGGCGCCGGAGATGCCCTTCATGCGGCCACCGTGCAGCGCCTCAGGTCATGGCCGCCGCGGCGGCGCCGGGACGCCGCCGTCGCGCTGATACACACCGCGGGACTCAGCCAACGCGCTGTACACGAACTCACGGGGGTGAGTCGCGACACACTGCGCCGTCATTCCTCCTCGATCGTGGTCGACGGAGGCAGCAGCGCGCGGGCCGACGGCTGACCGTTCCTCCCTAAACGCGACGACGCCCGCCCCCGCGAAACGGCGGGGACGGGCGTCGGGGAGGCAGAGGCGATCAGACCCCGAAGTACAGCTCGTACTCGAAGGGGTGCGGACGCTGGGCCATCGGCTGGATCTCGTTCTCGATCTTGTACTCGATCCAGGTGTCGATGAGCTCCTGCGTGAAGACGCCACCGGCGAGCAGGAACTCGTGGTCGGCGCGCAGGGCCTCGAGCGAGTCGAGCAGCGAGTTCGGAACCTGCGGGATGTTCGCGGCCTCTTCGGCGGGGAGCTCGTAGAGGTCCTTGTCGACGGGCTCGTGGGGCTCGATGCGGTTCTTGATGCCATCGATGCCGGCCATGAGCTGCGCGGCGAACGCGAGGTACGGGTTGCCCGAGGCATCGGGGGCGCGGAACTCGATGCGCTTGGCCTTGGGGTTCGTGCCCGTGATCGGGATACGGATGGCCGCGGAGCGGTTACCGGCCGAGTACACCAGGTTGACCGGCGCCTCGAAGCCCTTCACCAGACGGTGGTAGCTGTTGAGGGTCGGGTTGGTGAAGGCGAGCACCGCGGGAGCGTGCGCCAGCAGACCGCCGATGTACCAGCGGGCGACGTCGGAGAGTCCGCCGTAGCCGGTCTCGTCGTAGAACAACGGCTTGCCGTCGTTCCACAGCGACTGGTGGGTGTGCATTCCCGAGCCGTTGTCACCGAAGAGCGGCTTGGGCATGAAGGTCGCGACCTTGCCCCACAGCTCAGCGGTGTTCTTGACGATGTACTTGAACTTCAAGATGTCGTCGGCCGCGTGCAGCATCGTGTCGAAGCGGTAGTTGATCTCCTGCTGACCACCGGTGCCGACCTCGTGGTGCGAACGCTCGAGCGCGAAGCCCGCCTCGATCAGCTTGAGGGTGATGTCGTCGCGCAGGTCGGCCGTCTTGTCGACCGGCGAAACCGGGAAGTACCCGCCCTTGTAGGGGGTCTTGTTGGCGAGGTTTCCGCCCTCCTCCTGACGGCCGGTGTTCCACGCGCCTTCCTCGGAGTCGACCGAGAAGAAGCTCGAGTTCTGCTTCACTTCGTAGCGCACGTCGTCGAAGATGTAGAACTCGGCCTCGGGGGCGAAGAACGCCGTGTCGGCGATGCCGGTGGAGGCGAGGTACTTCTCGGCCTTCTTGGCGACCTGGCGCGGGTCCTTCGAGTAGATCTCGCCGTTGCGCGGGTTGTAGATGTCGAAGATCATCACGAGGGTCTTGGCCTCGCGGAACTGGTCGACGTACGCCGTGGTGACGTCGGGGATCAGCTGCATGTCCGACTCGTGGATGTTCGCGAACCCGCGGATCGACGAGCCATCGAACAGCTGTCCGACGGTGAAGAACTCCTCGTCGACGGTCGAGGCGGGGATGTTGAAGTGCTGCTGCACACCAGGAAGATCCGTGAAACGGATGTCGAGGAACTTGACGTCCTCGTCCTGGATGAACGTGAGCACCTCGGACGAATCTTTGAACATGAAGACTCCAGAGGTAGAACATTCGGGATCGGCGGGCCTCGCCCAGCCTCCTCGACCCTATACAGAACCGGTGTCTCGGCGATATCTCGCATGTTTCGGGCGTGTTACACGGGCCCGATTACTCTGGATGCCGTGAGCGCACCCTCCGAGCACGACTATCCGGGCCAGCGACTGGGTCTTCCCCGCGAGGGGCGCGGCTCCATCGCCCGTCCGGGCCGCAGGATCGCCGCGCTCCTGATCGACGTCGTCAGCGCCGGCCTGGTCGGCTTCGCCTTCTTCTCGACACCCGATCCGGTGACCGGCGTCCCGTTCGCGAACCCGATCGCGGCCAATGTCATCTTCTTCGCCGTACAGATCCTCTTCATCCCACTGATCGGGGGAAGCCCCGGACACCGCCTCATGGGGATGCGCCTCGAGCTGGCATCCGGGGGATGGGTGGGGCTGTGGCGCCCGATCGTGCGGACCGTGCTGCTGGCTCTGATCATCCCCGCCGTGGTCTGGGACGCCGACCAGCGCGGTCTGCACGACAAGATCGTCGGCACCGTCCTCGTTCGCACGTGATGCCGGCACGGACGAAGAAGGCCCCCGCGACGGCGGGGGCCTTCTTCATCTCGGGATCAACGCGGACGCGGCGACCGCATCTTGGTGGGATCGACGCCCTTGGGGATCGGCAGTGACGACAGCCCCTGCGAGACCGACGACACGCGCTTGATGACGGCCGCCATCGTGGCACGGTCGACCTTCTTCGGGAGGCCTTTGATGGTCGAGGCGAGCTTCGCGATCGGCACCTCGTCGTCGCCGTGTCCGATGTAGAGCACCGTCACGGGAACGCCCGAGGCGATGCGCTGGACGCGACCGCGCTCCTCGCCCACGAGGCGCGTGAGGCGGCTGCGGTTGCCCTCACCGATGAGGACGACACCCCCGCGGCCGATCGCGCGGTACAGAGCCTCCTGCGTGCGCGGGTTGACGCCCACCGGGGTCTCGGAAGCCTGCCAGTTGCGGCCGAGCGACGACGACAGCACGTGGCCGGTGGCACCCGGCATGCCGTCGATCTTCTTGTACATCGCCGTGGTCGACAGGCGAGTCATGGTGATCATTGCGGCCAGGATGCCGGCCAGCAGGCCCGTCACCGCCCACAGGATGATGCTCCACACCGCCAGCGGCGGGATCAGGAAGCCGACGACCACGCCGAGGGCGATGCCCACCAGCACGATGCCGGCCAGCAGGAACGGCAGCCACCGGTACTCCTTCTGGGTGAAGGTGTAGAGGGTCTTGAGCTGCGAGAAGAAGCCCGGACGCTTCTCGGGCGTGGAAGTACGAGCGGCCATGAGAATGATTCTATCTTCGACACCGCCCCCTCCTCCCCAGAGCCGTGAACGCGTCATCCGTCCCCGATCCGACGTCACGGCGCCGCGGACGGTGCCGCCCCTTCGCCACCATCGGGGGATGAACAGCTCCGCGACCTCCATCCTGGTCGAACCGTTCGACGCCTACCTCCGGCGTCGCGCGCGCAGCGCCGTCGCGTTCACGGCGGGCGAGGCGGTCACGGCCGCCATAGGGCTGCTCCGCG
>NZ_CAUQWC010000076.1:0-14315 GCF_963521695.1 uncultured Microbacterium sp.
TCGCTCTCGGGTTTCCCGGCGGCGACGCAGGACGTCTCGCTCACCGTGCCGCTCGACGTGGCGGCCGGCGCCGTGCGCGCGGCGCTCATCGAGGGGGGTGCACCGCTCCTCGAGGGCGCGCGCCTGGTCGACGACTATCGCGGCCCCGGGCTCGCCGAGGGCTCGAAGAGCCTGACGTTCGCGCTGCGGTTCCGCGCCGACGACCGCACGCTCACCGCGGCCGAGGCGACGGATGCCAAGCTCGCCGGCGTCGCGGTGGCCGCCGAGCGTTTCGGCGCCGCCATCCGCGACTGACGCGTCCCATCCGAAGCGCCGCCGACTCTCGTCGTGCGGCGCTTCGGCATTCCCGCCTCCCGCGCCGATTTGCCCGCCCGCCCGCGGGGCGGCTACCCTCGCCACATGTCGTCGATCACCGTGCGCCCCGAGGAGCTCTCCGTGAGCACCGGTGGCGAGCGTCGACGTCGGGTCACGCGCCGACTCTCGGCGACCTCGTAAACCCGCCGACGGTCGGGCATGCGGGCGTCGCCGCCCCGGTTCACGCTGATTCAGCACACGCCCCGACTCCTAAGGTAGAAACATGACCCTCTCGGTCGCCGTCTCCGGCGCTTCCGGCTATGCGGGCGGCGAGATCCTGCGCTTGCTCGCGGCCCATCCCGATGTCGAGATCCGCACGGTCACCGCGCACTCCAGCGCCGGCCAGCCGCTCGTCGCGCACCAGCCGCACCTTCGCTCTCTCGCCCACCTCGAGCTGCAGGCCACGACACCCGAGGTGCTCGCGGGGCACGACGTGGTGGTCCTCGCCCTTCCGCACGGGCAGTCGGCGCAGTACACCGACGCGCTCGCCGACACGCCCCTGGTGATCGACGCCGGCGCCGACCATCGGCTGACCTCGCCCGAAGACTGGGCGACCTTCTACGGGGGAGACCACCCCGAGCCGTGGGCGTACGGGGTGCCCGAACTCACCGTCGGCGGTGTCAAGCAGCGCGAGCACCTCCGCGGTGCGACCCGCATCGCCGCCCCCGGGTGCAACGCCTCGACCGTCGCACTCTCGCTCGCCCCGGGCGTCGCCGCCGGGGTGATCGACCCGGGCGACATCGTCACCGTGCTCGCGGTGGGCCCGAGCGGTGCCGGAAAGGCCGCCAAGACCAACCTGCTCGCCAGCGAGATCCTCGGCTCGGCTCACCCGTATGCCGTCGGCGGTACGCATCGTCACATCCCCGAGATCCGCCAGGCACTCGTCGCCGCGGGAGCCCCGGCCGACGGCATCCGGATCTCCTTCACCCCGGTGCTCGTGCCGATGTCGCGGGGCATCCTCGCCACGTCGACCGCTCCGATCCGCGCAGGCGCGACGGATGCCGAGATCCGCGCCGCGTGGGAGGCCGCGTACGCCGACGAACCCTTCGTCGAGCTGCTTCCGGCGGGGGTGTTCCCGCGCACGGCCGACCTGCTGGGTGCCAACATCGCCTCGCTCGGGCTGGCGATCGACCGGGGAGCGAACCGGGTCATCGTGGTCGCCGCCGTCGACAACCTCGTCAAGGGCACGGCCGGTGCCGCCGTGCAGTCCATGAACATCGCGCTGGGCCTCGACGAGGCCACCGCCCTTCCCCTGAATGGAGTCGCCCCGTGAGCGTGACCGTCGCCGCCGGATTCGAAGCGGCCGGGGTCGCCGTAGGGCTGAAGTCGACCGGCGCGCGTGACGTCGCCGTCGTCGTCAACCGCGGGCCTCTCAAGGTGGGAGCGGCGGTGTTCACGTCGAACCGCGCGAAGGCCAACCCCATCCTGTGGTCGGAGCAGGTCGTGAAGGACGGCGTCGTCGAGGCGATCGTGCTCAACTCCGGCGGTGCGAACTGCTTCACCGGCTCGTTCGGGTTCCAGACGACCCACCAGACCGCCGAGCGTGCCGCCGAGCTCCTCGGTGTCGGCGCGGGCGACGTGGTCGTGTGCTCGACGGGGCTCATCGGCACCGGCGACGAGGTGTTCCGCGCCAAAGTGCTCGACGGTGTCGAGCAGGGCGTCGCAGCACTGTCCGCAGACGGCGGCGAAGACGCATCTCTCGCGATCATGACGACCGACTCGAAGCCCAAGCGGGCCGTCCACACCGGCGACGGGTGGGCGATCGGCGGCATGGCCAAGGGCGCCGGCATGCTCGCGCCGGGCCTCGCGACGATGCTCGTCGTCATCACCACCGACGTCGTTCTGGAGCCCTCGGAGGCGGATGCCGCGCTCCGCGCCGCCACCCGGGTGAGCTTCGACCGGCTGGACTCCGACGGGTGCATGTCGACCAACGACCAGGTGACGCTCATGGCGAGCGGGGCCAGTGGCATCCATGTCTCCGCCGACGAGTTCACCGCCGCTCTGACCGCGGTGTGCGACGACCTCGCCGCCCAGCTGCAGGGCGACGCCGAGGGGGCGAGCCACGACATCACCATCCGGGTGATCGGCGCCGCCACCGAGGACGACGCGGTCGAGGTGGGCCGCTCGGTCGCCCGGAACAACCTGTTCAAGGCGGCGATCTTCGGCAACGATCCCAACTGGGGACGCGTGCTCGCGGCCATCGGCACGACCGACGCGGATTTCGACCCCTACGACGTCGACGTGTCGATGAACGGCGTGCGCGTCTGCACCGTCGGCGGCCCCGACCGCCCTCGCGAAGACGTCGACCTCACCCCCCGCGCGACCGACCTCGTCGTCGACCTGCGCGTCGGGTCGGCTGCGGCCACCATTCGCACCAACGACCTCACGCACGATTACGTCCACGAGAACAGCGCCTACTCCTCATGACCCACGTCGATCTTCAAGACACCGATCCCGCTGAAGCCAGCGAACGGGCGGTCACGCTCGTGGAGTCGCTGCCGTGGGTGCGCAAGTACCGCGACCAGGTGGTGGTGGTGAAGTACGGCGGCAACGCCATGGTCAGCGAGGAACTGCAGGACGCGTTCGCCGCCGACATCGCCTACCTCCGCTACGTGGGCGTCAAGCCCGTCGTCGTGCACGGCGGGGGACCGCAGATCTCATCGATGCTGAACCGACTCGACATCCCCAGTGAGTTCCGCGGCGGCTACCGCGTGACCTCGACCGAGGCGATCGGTGTCGTGCGCATGGTGCTCACGGGCCAGATCAACCCGCAATTGGTGGCCAAGGTCAACGCGCACGGTCCGTTGGCGACGGGCCTCAGCGGCGAGGATGCGGGCCTGTTCGGAGGTCGTCGTCGCGGCGTGGTCGTCGACGGCGTCGAGCACGACCTCGGGCGCGTCGGCGATGTCGTCACCGTCGACCCGCAGACCGTGCTGGACCACCTCGCCGCGGGTCGCGTGCCGATCGTGTCGAGCATCGCGCCCGACCTCGACAACCCGGGCACGTCGTTGAACGTGAACGCGGATGCCGCGGCGGCCGCTCTCGCGACGGCGCTGAACGCCAAGAAGCTCGTCGTGCTGACCGACGTGCCCGGCCTCTACGCCGACTGGCCGAACCGGGACTCGCTCGTGTCGCACCTGACCTCGACGGAGCTGCGCGCGATGCTGCCGAAGCTCGAGTCGGGCATGATCCCGAAGATGCAGGCGTGCCTCGACGCGGTCGAGGGCGGCGTGCCCACGGCCGCCATCATCGACGGACGCGTGCCGCACTCGGTGCTCGTCGAATTGTTCACCAACAAGGGAATCGGAACGGAGGTGGTCGCATGACCACCGCAACCTGGCAGGAGGACGCCGGACGCGACCTCGTCCGCAGCTTCGGCGACCGGATGGCCCTGTTCGTGCGCGGGCAGGGTGCCTACGTCTGGGACAGCGACGATAAGAAGTACCTCGACTTCCTCGCAGGTATCGCCGTCAACGCCCTGGGCCACGCCCACCCGGTGTTCGTGCAGGCGCTGACCGAGCAGGCGTCGACGCTCTCGCACGTCTCGAACTACTTCGCCACGCCCCCGCAGCTGGCGATGGCCGCGCGCCTCAAGCGCCTCGCGGGCACGGGGGAGTCGGGCCGGGTCTACTTCGGCAACTCCGGCGCCGAGGCCAACGAGGCGGCGCTGAAACTCGCGCGCCTGCACGGCCGCGGCACCGACCGCACCCGCATCCTGACGCTGAAGGGCGGCTTCCACGGCCGCACGATGGGCGCCCTCGCTCTCACGGGCAAGCCGGCGCTCCAGGCCGACTTCCTCCCCATGGTGGCCGGCGTCGAGCACATCGACGCCACCGTCGAGGCTCTCGACGCCGCGATGGATGAGCGCGTCGCCGCCCTGCTCGTCGAGCCCATCCAGGGCGAGGCCGGCGTGGTCGAATTGCCCGAGGGCTACCTGCGGGCCGCGCGCGAGATCACCGAGCGGCACGGCGCCCTGCTGATCGTGGACGAGATCCAGACCGGCGCCGGACGCACCGGTGCGTGGTTCGCCTTCCAGCACGCCGGCATCGTGCCCGACGCCATCACCGTGGCGAAGGGCATCGGCGGCGGCTTCCCCATCGGCGCGCTCATCACGTTCGGTGCCGCGAGCGATCTGTTCTTCCCCGGCACCCACGGCTCGACCTTCGGGGGCAACGCCCTCGGTACCGCCGTCGGCGGCGCCGTGTTGGAAGAGATCGAGTCGGCGGGCCTGGTCGACAACGCCGCGCGCCGCGAGACGCAGTTGCGCGAGGGCATCGCCGCGCTCGGCTCTCCGCTGATCTCCGGCGTCCGCGGCCGGGGCCTTCTGTTGGGCATCGGGCTCACCAGCCCGGTCGCGAAGGCCGTCGTCGCCGCCGCACAGCAGCACGGTCTGATCGTGAACGCCGCGAACGACGACACCATCCGCATCGCGCCGCCGCTGACGATCGGGGATGCCGAGGTGGCCGGGTTCCTCGAGCTGTTCGGCGCCGCTCTCGCCACCGTCTCCGATGCCCTGATCCTCGAAGGAGCCCCCGCGTGACCCGCCATCTGCTGCGCGACGACGACCTGACCCCGGCCGAACAGGCCGAGATCCTCGACCTCGCCATCGAGCTGAAGAAAGACCGCTGGGCGCAGAAGCCGCTCGAAGGTCCCCAGACCGTCGCGGTGATCTTCGACAAGTCGTCGACCCGCACGCGCGTGTCGTTCGCGGTGGGCATCGCCGACCTGGGCGGCTCGCCCCTCATCATCTCCACCGCCAACAGTCAGCTCGGCGGCAAAGAGACCCCCTCTGACACCGCCCGTGTGCTCGAGCGTCAGGTGGCCGCGATCGTCTGGCGCACCTACGCGCAGGCGGGACTGGAAGAGATGGCGCGCGGCACCCGCGTGCCGGTGGTGAACGCGCTGAGCGACGACTTCCACCCGTGCCAGCTGCTCGCCGACCTGCTCACGATCCGCGAGCACAAGGGCGATCTGAAGGGGCTCACCCTGTCGTTCTTCGGCGACGGGCGCAGCAACATGGCCCACTCGTACGTGC
This sequence comes from uncultured Microbacterium sp., assembly GCF_963521695.1. Classification (GTDB taxonomy): domain Bacteria; phylum Actinomycetota; class Actinomycetes; order Actinomycetales; family Microbacteriaceae; genus Microbacterium. The sequence goes on from NZ_CAUQWC010000076.1 coordinate 5,390, forward strand.
TCGCCTGCGTCACCGCCGGCATGCACGTGCGGGTCGCCGCCCCCGCGGACTACGCGCCCCGAGCCGACGTGATCGCGGATGCCGAGCGCATCGCCGCCGAGACCGGAGGATCGATCACCCTCTCGACCGACCCGGAGGCCGCGGTATCCGGAGCCGACGTCGTGGTCACCGACACCTGGGTGTCGATGGGCAAAGAGGAGGAGAAGATCGCGCGCATTCGCGATCTCGGCGGGTTCAAGGTCACGACCGAGCTCATGACCCGGGCCGCCGGCGACGCGATCTTCATCCACTGCCTCCCCGCCGACCGCGGCTACGAGGTCGACGCCGAGGTCATCGACGGACCGCAGAGCGTGGTGTGGGACGAGGCCGAGAACCGCCTCCACGCCCAGAAGGCGTTGCTGGTGTGGCTTCTGCGTCAGCAGTGACGACCTCGCCGATCGGTCGCGCCTGGGCCCGTTTCGACGGGCCGGGCCGGCTGGTCGGCGTGGATCTCGCGCGCGGCCTCGCGGTGCTGGGCATGCTCGCCGCGCACCTGCTCGACACCGAGCGCCGGCTCACCCTCGACCCCGATACCTGGGTCACCCTGGTCAACGGGCGTTCGTCGATCCTGTTCGCGACCCTCGCGGGCGTCTCGATCGCGCTGGTGACCGGCGGGTCGCGCCCGATCGGAGCGGAGCGCCGCCCCCGCGCCGGCGCGCGATTGGCACTGCGGGGAGCGATGCTCTGGGTCATCGGCATGCTGCTGGTCGCCACCGGGGTGCCGGTCTACGTCATCCTGCCCGCGTACGCCCTGCTGTTCGTGCTGGCCCTGCCGTTCCTCGGGATGCGCGCGCGGGGGCTGTTCATCGCCGCGGGGGTGCTCGCGCTCGTGATGCCGTGGATCCAGCCGGTGCTCGATGGGGCTCCCATCTGGGCAGGGCGGGCGGGCGCGGAGATCGCGGCGGCGGTCGGGTGGAACTATCCGTTCACGGTGTGGATCGCGTTCCTACTCGCCGGGATGGGTGTCGGGCGGCTCGACCTGCGTCGACTCGACGTGCAGGCCGCGCTCGTCACGGCGGGCGGGGCTCTTCTGCTCGCGGGCTACGGCGCTGCCCTCGCGACCGCGCCCGCCGTCGCGGGAAGCCCGTACCTGGCGACCGTGCTGACCGCCGAGGACCACTCGTCGGGGCTGTGGGAGGTCATCGGGTCGGGCGGGTTCGCGATCGCCGCGATAGGTGTCTGCCTGCTGATCTGCCGCACCCCGCTGCGGTGGGTGGCCGTGCCGCTGCGGGCGGTCGGATCCATGCCCCTGACGGCCTACGTGCTGCAGCTGGTCGTGTGGGCCCTCGTCGCCCTCGCCCTCCTCGGCGACACGGGCGATCTGTACGGCATCCGCGAGGCGGGGCTGTTCCTGCCCCTGACCCTGGGTCTCGTCGCCGGGTGCACGGTGTGGGCGCTCACCCTCGGTCGCGGTCCGCTGGAGTGGCTCATCGACCTCGTGGTGAAGCTCGTCGTCGGACGGGATGCCGCCGCCCGTCCTGCGTCGCCGGGTGGGGGCTCTCGCTCCGGCTCCGGCGGTGTCGGCGGCCCTCGGTAGGCTGGGGGTATGAGTCACGAGAGCGGTCAGACGACGAACGAGGGCGCCCTGTGGGGGGCCCGTTTCTCGGGCGGACCGTCTCCCGAACTGGCGGCGCTGAGCCGCTCGACCCACTTCGACTGGGACCTCGCGCTCTACGACATCGCCGGTTCTCACGCCCACGCGGCCGCTCTGGAGTCGGCCGGATACCTCACGGCCGACGAAGCGCGGATCATGCACGACGGTCTCGACGAGCTCGCCGCCCGTGTGCGCGACGGCTCGCTCGTCGCCGCTGAGGGCGACGAAGACGTGCACGGTGCCCTCGAGCGCGTGCTCATCGAGACGGTCGGTCCGGCCGTCGGCGGCAAGCTCCGCGCCGGCCGCAGCCGCAACGACCAGATCGCCACCCTGGTGCGGCTCTACCTGCTCGATCACGCGCGCACCATCACCCGCGAGGTGCTCCGCCTCGTCGACGCCCTCGTCGCCCAGGCCGAGGCGCACGAGAGCGCCATCATGCCCGGCCGGACGCACCTGCAGCACGCCCAGCCCGTGCTGCTCGCGCATCACCTGCAGGCGTACGGCTGGGCGTTCACGCGCGGCATCGAGCGCCTGCGCGACTGGTCGGTGCGCGCCTCGGTGTCGCCCTACGGCGGCGGTGCGCTCGCCGGTGCCACCCTGGGCCTCGACCCGCAGCTCGTCGCCGACCGTCTGGGGCTCGCGCGCCCCGCCGAGAACTCGCTCGACGGCACCGCCTCGCGTGATGTCGTGGCCGAGTTCGCGTTCATCACCGCGATGATCGGCGTCGACCTGTCGCGCTTGTCCGAAGACATCATCCTGTGGAACACGCGCGAGTTCGGCTTCGTCACCCTCGATGACGCGTACTCGACCGGGTCGAGCATCATGCCGCAGAAGAAGAACCCCGACATCGCCGAGCTCGCTCGCGGCAAGGCCGGGCGACTGATCGGCAACCTGTCGGGTCTCCTTGCCACGCTCAAGGGGCTGCCGCTGGCCTACAACCGCGACCTGCAGGAAGACAAAGAGCCGGTCTTCGACTCCGTACGCACCCTCGAGCTCGTCCTGCCCGCGTTCTCCGGCATGATCGCGACCCTCCGCTTCCACACCGACCGCATGGCCGAGCTCGCCCCGCAGGGGTTCTCGCTCGCCACCGACGTCGCCGAGTGGCTCGTTCGTCAGGGCGTCGCGTTCCGCGACGCGCACGAGATCTCGGGCGCCCTCGTGCGGGCGTGCGAGGAGCGCGAGATCGGGCTCGAAGACGCCGACGATGCCCTCCTGGCATCCGTGTCACCGTCGCTCACCCCCGCCGTGCGCGAGGTGTTGACCATCGAAGGCTCCGTGGCGAGCCGCACGGGTGCGGGCGGCACGGCTCCCGAGCGCGTGCGCGAGCAGCGCGAAGACCTCGTGGCCCGCGCGCAGGCAGCCGCCCGGACACTCATCGGTTGAATATCAGTTCTTCACTTATCAAAATCAAATGATAAGCGATAGGCTTATGTCGTGACCGTGGTCGTGATCGCCGACATCGTCGCCTCCCGGCGGCTCGACGATCGCGCCGCCGCGCAGCGCCGGCTCGCAGAGGTGGTCGAACAGGTCGACGCCGACCTGCCGGTCGCCGTGCAGGCGCTGACGGCGACGGTCGGCGACGAACTGCAGGGCGAGTACGCCCGCCTCGACGACGCTCTCGCCTCGCTGCTGCTGGTGCGGCTGACCCTGCCCGACGACATCGACTGCCGCTTCGGCGTGGGAGTGGGCGAGGTGCGCCCCATCGTGCTCGACGACCGCACCGTGCCCGAGGGGCCCGCGTGGTGGGCCGCACGAGCGGCCGTAGAGGTCGTCGAACGGATGCAGCAACGCACAGCGCCCTTCGCGCGCACCTGGATCGCCGCCTCCGAGGGAGAAGATGCCGCCATGGCCGATACCGTCGCCGTCGCAAACGCCTATGCCCTCGGGCGCGACCACCTCGTCTCGGCGATGAGCGAGCGCACGCGCCGGCTCACAGCCGGGCGCTGCCTCGGCTGGTCGCAGCGCGAGCTCGCCGAACGCGAGGGAATCAGCCAATCGGCGGTATCGCAGGCGCTCGCTGCGGCCGGGTCGGCCGCGCTCGTCGAGGGCTTCGCCGTGCTCACGCGGAAGGGCCGCGCGTGATCGCGGCAGGTCTCCTCCTGCTCGCCGTCGGTGCGGTCGATCTGCTCCGCCAGATGATCCGCACCCGCCGGTGGATCGCCTACGCGGTCGCCGCGGCACTGCTCATCGTCGTCGCGGCGGGTGTCGACGCCGTGATCGCGGGCCTGCTCGCCGTGGCCGTCGCCGCGATCTGGACCTGGGTCGTGCCCGAGCAGGGCCCCGCCCGTGCGGGGCTCTGGCCGGTTGCGCTGCTCGCGCTCGCGGCCGCCGCGTGCGTGGTGGTCGCCCCCGGCCGTGCGCGTCCCGGCATCCTGGGTGAGATGTGGGCCTCCTATCGCCCGACGGATGCCGTCTCGATCGACGTGGTCGTGCTGGTGGTGGGGTGCCTGGTGTTCCTGCTCGAGTCCGGCAACGCCGTGGTGCGCATCGCCCTGCGCTCGGAGATGGGCGCGGGCGAGACACCCGACGAGACCACGGCGCCGACGCTCAAGGGCGGCCGGCTCATCGGGCCGCTGGAGCGCATCCTCGTCTTCGCTCTGACGCTGGCGGGGGCCTACACGCTCATCGCCGCCGTGCTCGCCGCCAAAGGCATCGTGCGCTTCCCCGAGATCTCCCGCGACGGAGACGGCGGCGACCGCGCGGAGTACTTCCTCATCGGCAGTCTCGTGAGCTGGGTGACGGCGTTGGCGGCGGCGTTCCTCGTCGCGTGGGGTATCGCGCCCGGCTGAGCGCGGATCCCCAGCCCCGGCGCGGTCCCTTCGGCTGCACGGAGCACGAAGATTCCGCCGCGCCCGAGTCCCGCGGTGCGGGGACGCCGCGGCATCCGGAGTCCGACACCCCCGCTGATACCCTGAACCGGTGTCTGCCTCCCTCGACGCGGCGCCCGTGAGCGCCCTCGCACCCGCCAACGACCCGACCTTCGACAACGTCTGGGACGAGCTGGTGTATCGCGGACTCGTGCAGGTGTCGACCGACGAGGGCGAGCTGCGAGAGCTCCTCTCGGGCGACCCGATCGTGTACTACTGCGGATTCGACCCGACCGCGCCGAGCCTGCACCTCGGAAACCTGGTGCAGCTGCTGACCATGCGTCGTCTGCAGCTCGCCGGTCACCGTCCGCTCGGTCTCGTCGGCGGTTCGACCGGTCTCGTCGGCGACCCGCGTCCGACGGCCGAGCGCACCCTCAACACCCGCGAGACCGTCGAGGAGTGGGTCGGCAAGCTCCGTGCCCAGGTCGAGCGCTTCCTCAGCTTCGAGGGTGAGAACGCCGCCCGCATCGTCAACAATCTCGACTGGACCGCGCCGCTGAGCGCCATCGACTTCCTCCGCGAGATCGGCAAGCACTTCCGCGTCGGCACGATGCTGAAGAAGGACGCCGTCAGTGCACGCCTGAACTCCGAGGCCGGGATCAGCTACACCGAGTTCAGCTACCAGATCCTCCAGGGCCTGGACTACCTCGAGCTGCACCGCCAGTACGGCTGCGTGCTGCAGACCGGCGGCAGCGACCAGTGGGGCAACCTCACCAGCGGCACCGACCTGGTCCGCAAGGTCGAGGGCGTCTCGGTGCACGCGATCGGTACGCCGCTGATCACCAACAGCGATGGCACGAAGTTCGGCAAGAGCGAGGGCAATGCCATTTGGCTGGATGCCGAGATGTGCAGCCCGTGGACGATGTACCAGTTCTGGCTCAACACCGACGACCGCGACGTGATCGAACGCCTCAAGGTCTTCACGTTCCTCACGCGCGACGAGATGGACGACTACGCCCGTCTCGTCGCGGAGGAGCCGTTCCGCCGCGCCGCGCAGAAGCGTCTTGCTCGCGAAGTGCTGACGACGGTGCACGGCGCGGATGCGACCGACGCGGTGATCGCGGCGACCGAGGCGTTGTTCGGCCAGGGGGATATGACGACCCTGGATGCCGCGACGCTGCGTTCCGCGCTCGACGAACTGCCGCACGCGGACGTGGACGCCGGCACCACCGTCGTCGAGGCGCTCACGGCCACGGGGCTGTCGTCGAGCCTCAGCGACGCGCGACGCGCGATCGCGCAGGGCGGCGTGTCGCTCGACGGCGAGAAGGTCACCACCGACGACGCGATCGTGTCGGGAACGCTTCCGGGCGGCGTCTCGGTGCTGCGTCGCGGAAAGAAGACCCTCGCCGGGCTGTTCCTCAGCTGACATGCCGTTCACCGTCAGTCACGCGGTCGTCGCGCTGCCGTTCCTGCGCACGCCCCTCGTGCCGGCGGCCATCGCCATCGGCGCGATGACACCTGACCTGCCGCTGTTCCTCCGCGGGATCGTGCCGTCGTACGCCGTGACCCACGACCTCGCGTGGCTGCCGGTGACGATCGTCATGGCGTTCGTGCTGCTGCTGGTGTGGCGGTGCGTCCTGCGTCCGGCGACGCGCGAGCTGACGCCCCGGATCGTCGCGGACCGCCTCCCGGAGGAATGGGATGCCGGAGCCCGCGCGGCCGTTCGCGAGACGCTCGGCGGGGGAGTCGTCGGCATCCTGTGGCTCGTGCTGTCGCTCGCGCTCGGGGTCGTCACGGCCGTCGCGTGGGACTTCTTCACGCACGAGGGACGCGCGGGAGACGCGCTGTTCCCGGCGCTCGAGCAGCAGTGGGGGCCGCTGCAGGGCGTGAAGTGGCTGCAGTACGGCTCGGGGGTGTTCGGGCTCGCGGGGCTGGCGGTTTTCGGGCTCTGGTGGCTGTCGCGGCGCACGGCTCGGCCCGCGGCCCGGGTGCTTCCGGATGCCGTGCGGGTGATGTGGTGGGCATCGCTGCCGGTGGCGCTGGTCGCCGCGACCCTCGCGGCCCTCGCGGTCGAGGGCGGCTTCGACACCGACTACACGCCCACCCACCTGATCTACGGCGTGCTGGTGAAGGTCGCCGCCGCGTGGGGCGTGGCGACGCTGCTGCTGGCGTTGGGCGTGCAGGTGCGGCGGATGCGCACGCTCAGTGATTCGCGCAAACTCCGTTAGGCGTCGCGGGTTCGGACTGAGGGTGGGCGCATCGCGGAGGTTGTGCGCACGGGCGCACGTGCGTGGCGGTCTCTTCGACGGGCGCGGGGACCTGGGCCGGCGTCCGGCGCGTGCACCGGGCGGGGGAGCGGGCGGCGGCTAGACTCGACGACGTTATGACGAAGGCGGGAGACTCGGTGTCGGCGAGCACGAAGGGCACGAAAACGGGCGCGGACGAGGTCATCCTCGGACCCACCGGACGCCCCTACCAGGGGTTCCCCACCCCGAAGCCGCTCGATGGACACGGTCCCGCCCGCATCATCGCGCTGTGCAACCAGAAGGGCGGCGTCGGCAAGACGACGACGACCATCAACCTGGCCGCCTCCCTCGCCGGCTACGGCCGTCGCGTGCTCGCGATCGACTTCGACCCGCAGGGCGCCCTGTCGGCGGGTCTCGGCATCCAGACGCACGACGTCCCCACCATCTACGATCTGCTGCTCGACACCAAGCGCGATCCGCGCGAGGTCATCGTGGCGACGCGCGTCGAGGGTCTCGACCTCCTGCCGGCCAACATCGACCTGTCGGCGGCCGAGGTGCACCTCGTCAACGAGGTCGCGCGCGAGACGATCCTCGCCCGGGTGCTGCGCAAGGTCGCGGCCGACTACGACGTCATCCTCATCGACTGCCAGCCCTCGCTCGGGCTGTTGACCGTCAACGCGCTCACCGCGGCGCACGGCGTGCTGATCCCGCTCGAGTGCGAGTTCTTCGCCCTGCGCGGAGTCGCCCTGCTGGTCGAGACGATCGATAAGGTGCGCGATCGGCTCAACCCGGCGATCGAGCTCGACGGTGTGCTCGCCACGATGTACGACCCCCGCACGCTCCACTCGCGCGAGGTGCTCGAGCGTGTGGTCGAGGCGTTCGGCGACGATGTGCTCGAGACGGTCATCGGTCGCACGGTGAAGTTCCCGGATGCCTCGGTGTCGGGCATGCCGATCACGGAGTTCGCACCGGAGCACGCCGCCGCCCAGGCCTACCTGCGGCTGGCGCGGGAACTGGTCGCCCGTGGCGCCGTCGCCTGACGACACCCTCGCCGACATGTCGGCCCCCGAGCGTGCGATTCGGGTCCCCGAGCCTGTCGAGAGGACGGATGCTGCCGGTTCCGGCGGCTTCGACACGCTCAGCCACCTCCGGGCGGAGGTCCCTGAGCCTGTCGAAGGGACCGATGCTGCGGGTTCCGGTGGCTTCGACGAGCTCAGCCACCTCTCGTCCCAGGTTCCTGAGCCTGCCGGGTCCGGTGGCTTCGACGGGCTCAGCCACCGCCCGCTCGAGGTTGCGGAGCCCGTTGAAGGGAACGCCGCCGCACCCGGCTTCCGCGTCACGCTTCCCGTTTTCGACGGACCGTTCGACCTGCTGCTCACCCTCATCTCGCGGGCGGAGCTCGACATCACCGAGGTCGCACTCAGCCGCGTGACCGACGAGTTCATCGCGTACCTCCGCGCGATGGGTCCCGAGGGCGATCTCGACGAGGCCTCCGAGTTCCTCGTCGTCGCGGCGACCCTGCTCGACATGAAGATCGCCGGCCTCCTCCCGCAGGGAGAACTCGTGGATGCCGAGTCGGTGGCGCTCCTGGAGGCGCGCGACCTGCTGTTCGCGCGTCTGCTGCAGTACCGGGCGTTCAGAGAGGTGTCGGCGTGGTTCGCCCGCTGCCTGCAGCGCGAGGACCGACGGCACACCCGCAGCGTCCGACTCGACGAGAAGTACCGCAGCGCCGTGCCGGAGGTGAAGTGGACGCTCAGCGCAAACGACTTCGCCGCCCTCGCCGTGATGGCATTCGCGCCGAAGCAGATTCCGACGGTGGGTCTCGATCACCTGCACGCACCCCTCATCAGCATCCGCGAGCAGGCCGCCATCGTCGTCACCCTCCTCCGCTCGGCGGGCACCCTGAACTTCCGCGACCTCATCGCCGGCGTCACCGAGACCGGGGTCGTCGTCGCGCGGTTCCTGTCGATCCTCGAGCTGTACCGCCACGCCGCGCTGTCGTTCGAGCAACTCGAACCGCTGGGGGAGCTGACCCTGCGCTGGACCGCCGAACGGTGGTCGGAAGACAACCTCGCCGCCCTCGGAGCCGACTATGACCGCTGACACCACCACCGACCCGGCCGCGCCGGGCGACGACACCGCGCCCGCGTCGGCCGTGATCCCCACGCCCGCCACGAGCCCCGCCCCGCGCCCGAGCGACACGGCATCCGTCGCCCGTCGTCTGGAGGCGGTCCTGCTCG
>NZ_CAUQWC010000077.1:0-14091 GCF_963521695.1 uncultured Microbacterium sp.
GAGGTCGGCCACCGACGGCGCGGTGATCGGTCGAGGCGGGGTCGACGCGGTGGTGGCGGGGGCGGCGCTCGCACCGGCATGGTCGAGGGCGACCACCGGCGCCCCGTCGCGTTGCGCGTGGCCCTCGGCATCCGTCTTCATGCGGTGCAGCAACCACTGCGACTTCTCTCCGGCGCCCTGCGTGCGGATGAGGGCGACCCGGACGCGCCCGAGAGGACCGTCGGGCCGACCCTGGAGGGTCGCGATCACCTCGTCGTCGCGCCACTTCTCGAGGTCGTAGGTGCCGGTGTCCCAGACCGTCATGATTCCCGCCCCGTACTCGCCGCGGGGGATCTCGCCCGCGAAGTCGAGGTACTGCATCGGGTGGTCCTCGGTCATGACGGCGAGGCTGTTCTTCGCCGTCGTCGCGGGCACACCCCGAGGCACGGCCCAGCTGACGAGCACGCCGTCGTGCTCGAGCCGCAGATCCCAGTGCAGGCGGGAGGCGTGATGCTCCTGGATGACGAAGCGGGGGAGACCCTCGGGCACGGCGTCGCCGTGCGGTGCGGGAGGCACGGGCTCGGGGGTGCGGCCGGCGGTGCGCTTGGAGATGTAGGACCGCAGGGGCCCGTCGTCGCGCTCGACGGGGGCGAGGGGGTCGACGGTGCGCTCGAGCACCTCGCTGAACAGCAGATGACGCAGACCGGGATCGTCGAGCTCGTCCCAGGTGCGCGGGGCGGCGACCGTCGGCCGTGCGCGGCCGCGCAGCGAGTAGGGGGCGATCGTGGTCTTCGACCCGTTGTTCTGGCTCCAGTCGATGAACACCTTGCCGGGACGGGCGGCTTTCGACATCTGGCTGACGACGAGGTCGGGGTGGTCGGCCTCGATGGCTCGCGCGAGTTCTTTCGCGATCGCGCTGGCGGAATCGCTCGACTGCTTCCCGTCGAGGTGCGCGTACAGGTGGATGCCTTTGCTGCCGCTGGTGACCGGCAGCGGATCCAGGCCCATGTCCCGCAGAACCGCCCGCGCCCAGCGGGCGACCTCGGCGCACTCGGCGAGTCCCACCCCCGGGCCGGGGTCGAGATCGAGCACGAGGCGGTCGGGGTTCCGGCGCTCGCCGCCGGGCGAGAATCTCCACTGCGGCACATGCAATTCGAGGCTGGCGACCTGGGCGAGGTACACGAGGGTCGGCAGGTCGTCGACGAGGGGGTAGTCCTTCGCCCCGGAGGAGTGATCGATCGGCAGGCGCCGCACCCAGGCAGGAGCCCCCGGTTCGAGGGCCTTGGCGAAGAACGGCTCGGCAGGTTCGGCCTCGGTGCCCACGCCGTCGGGCCAGCGTGTGCGCGTGAGCGGGCGGTCGCGCACGTGGGGGAGCAGGAGCGGCGTGATGCGCGAGTAGTAGTCGATCACCTCGCCCTTGGTGGTCCCCGTCTCGGGATAGAGCACCTTGTCGAGATTCGACAGGCGCAGTCGGCGACCGCCGATCCGCACCGTCTGCTCCGTCATCGCCCCAGCGTAGAGCGGGGAAGGTCCGGGATGCCGACGGCGTTCCGTCCGCGCCCGGACACAGCGCAGGAGTTCCGGCTGCGCCCGGACACAGCGCAGGAGTTCCGTCCGCGCCCGGACACAACGCAGGAGTTCCGGCTGCGCCGACCGACAGTACGGCCCCGTCCGCCGGTCGGTCGGTCGGATTTCCTGCGTTGTGTCAGGGGGCGGCAGTGGACGGCGCGGAACCGGCGACCCGCGGCGCAAGGGTCTCGGCATCCCGAGGCGTTTCGGTGTTCACTGGACCCATGCGATCGATCTGGAAGGGCGCCCTGACGTTCGGGCTCGTCAACGTGCCGGTGAAGGTGTACTCGGCCACCGAGGACCACGACGTCTCCCTGCACCAGGTGCACAACAAGGACGGCGGGCGCATCCGGTATCAGCGCATCTGCGAGGTCGACGGCGAGGTCGTGCCCTACGGCGACATCGATCGCGCCTATGACGACGGCGAGCAGACGGTCGTCCTGACCAAGGACGACCTCGCGTCACTGCCCAGCGAGCGCAGCCGTGAGATCGAGGTCGTCGAGTTCGTCCCCAGCGAGCAGGTCGATCTGCTCACCCTCGACAAGGCGTACTACCTCGAGCCCGACTCCTCGTCGCCCAAGGCGTACGTGCTGCTGCGCAAGACGCTCGAGCAGACCGACCGCACCGCGATCGTGCGGTTCTCGCTGCGGCAGAAGACGCGGCTCGCCGCCCTCCGGGTGCGCGGAGACGTGCTCGTGCTGCAGACGTTGCTGTGGGCCGACGAGGTGCGCGAGGCGGCGTTCCCGGCGCTCGATGAGAGCGTGCGGATCTCGGCCAAGGAGCTCGAGATGTCGGCATCCCTCGTCGAGAGCTTCTCGAAGGACTTCGATCCCGAGGAGTTCACCGACGCGTATCAGGCGGAGCTGCGCACCCTCATCGACGCGAAGCTCGAGCAGGGCGACGCGATCGACACGGATGCCACCTTCGGAAAGCAGGAGGAAGACGACGGCGGCGAGGTCATCGACCTGATGGAGGCGCTCCGCGCGAGCGTCGAGCGCAGCCGGGCGGCGCGGGCGGGGGAGAACGACAAGGCCGCCGACAAGAAGCCGGCGGCCAAGAAGAAGACGAAGGCGTCCTGAGCCTCAGCGCGCCGGGTGGTCGCCGTCTTCGAACGACTTCGGGTCGAGCGTCAGCGCCTCGGCCTCGTCGTGGGTGACGGTGTCGTGTCCGGCTGCCGCATCGCGCTTGGCGGCGGCGCGCTCGCGGAAGTAGTGGAAGACGACGAAACCGACGGTGCCGACCACGACCGTCAGCAGGATGACGTCGATGTACTCCGCGACGAACTCACCGACGCCGGGGATCAGGCTGAGCAGATAGCCCGCGACGGTGAGGCCGAAGCCCCAGAGCAGGGCGCCGATCAGGTTGTAGAGCGTGTACTTCCACTTGTTCATGTGGCCGACACCCGCGGCGATCGGCGCGAACGTGCGCACGATCGGCACGAAGCGGGCGAGGATCACGGTGAGTCCGCCGAAGCGGATGAAGAACGCGTTCGTGCGCTCGACGTTCTTGCGGCTGAACAGACCCGACTCTTTGCGCTCGAAGATCGCGGGCCCCGCCTTGTGGCCGATGAGGTAGCCGACTTCGCCACCGAGGAAGGCCGCGAGGCCGATCAGCAGTCCGGTGATCCAGACGTTGACTCCGAAGACCCCGTGAGGCGGGTGCGTGACCGGGTTCGACAGGATGCCCGCCATGATGAGCAACGTGTCGCCGGGCAGCAGGAAGCCGATCAGCAGACCGGTCTCGGCGAAGACGATCAGACACACGATGACGAGGGCCCAGGGGCCGGCGGCGTCGATGATCGTCGCGGGGTCGAGCCACGGGAGCAGTGCGGCGGTGGTGTGGATCACATCGGTCCCGTCGGGTCGGAGAGGTGGTGCGGGTGGAGCGGCCAATCGTGCGGAAGGGGGGACTTGAACCCCCACGCCCGAAGGCACAGGAACCTAAATCCTGCGTGTCTGCCGATTTCACCACTCCCGCGAGTGCGTTCAGTCTAAACGGGACGCGCCCGCCCCCGATGTGAACGAGCCGTCAAAGCACGAGCACCTCACCCGCCACCACGGTCGCCTTCGTCCGGGTCTCGTGGATGTCGACGGCCGAGACGTTGAACGGATCGCGGTCGGCGATCGCGAGGTCGGCCGCGGCGCCCGCAGCGAGGGTGCCCGCACCGATACCGAGAAGGTCCGCCGAGCCGCGCGTGTACGCGTCGAGCGCCGCCTCGAGCGAGAGGGCGTGCGCGGCGCCGAGGGGCTCGGCATCCGCTTCTCCCGGGGGACGACGAGTGACGGCCACGTGGATGCCCAGCCACGGGTCGAAGGTGGAGACGGGCCAGTCCGACCCCATCGCGAGCGCGGCGCCGGCATCGCGGAGGGCTGCGAACGGGTAGAGATCGTCGGCGCGGTCGACGCCGAGCAGGGGCAGGGTGACCTGACGCACCAGGGCGTTGGCGCACGCCCAGTACGGCTGGCAGTTGGCGGTGACTCCCAGGGCGGCGAAGCGGGGGACGTCGTCGGGGGCGATCAGCTCGAGGTGGGCGATGTGGTTGCGCACGCGGGCGCGGTGATCGGCCGATACCGCGGCGAATCCGTCGAGGGCGTCATGGACTGCCGCGTCTCCCAGGGCGTGCACGTGGACGGCGACACCGGCTGCGTTCAGCGCGGGGACGAGCTGCTGCACGAGCTCGGGCGCGAAGTACGACAGGCCGCGCGACCCGTCGGGGTAGGGGTGGCAGAGGTGCGCGGTCCGCGTCTCCACGATGCCGTCCAGCATGAGCTTCGCCGTGTGCGTGGGGAACCCGGCCGCCGTGTTCACGCGAGCGCGCTCGATGCACGCGGCGACGAAGGCGTCGATCGTGTCCGATGCGAGGTTCCGCGGCACCCAGATGGCGCCCGTCGCCCGCCCGACCAGCGATCCGTCACGCAGGAGCGAGAGGTACGCGTGCGAGAAGTCGGGGTAACCGGCGTACTCTCCCAGCGCAGCTTCCTGCCAGCCGGTGATGCCGGCGGCCAGTGCCGACCGCGACACCGTGAGAAGGGCCCGCGCGATATCCGCGGTCTCGTGCGGGGGGATGTGCGGAGAGACCAACTGCATGGCGCCCTCGCGCAACGCGCCGCTCGGTGTGCCGTCGACCGCGCGTTCGATCCGCCCGTCGGAGGGATCGGGGGTGGCGCGGTCGATGCCCGCGGCGACGAGGGCCGCCGAGTTCGCCCACCCGCCGTGGTGGTCGGCGTCGAGCAGGAAGGCGGGACGATCCGGAACCAGTGCGTCGAGGTGGGCGGCAGTGGGGCCGGTGGGCGGGAAGAGCGTGGGGTCCCATCCTCCGCCCACCACCCACGAGGCACCGGATCCGACGGCGAAGGTGCGGATGCGCCGGTCGATCTCATCGAGCGTGTCCGCGCCCGCCAGATCGCAGCGGAGGGCGTCGACCGCCCCACCTCCGAGGTGGAGGTGCGCATCGACGAACCCCGGGGTCACGAGTCCGCCGCGCGCATCGAGCTCGTCGTCGACCCTCCCCAGGGTGTCGCGCACGTCGCGGTACGAACCGACGGCGACGATTCTGCCGTCGCGCACTCCCAGGGCGTCGGCGTCGAGGACGTTTCCGGCGGAGAAAAGGACGCCGTTGGCGACGAGAAGGCTGCTCACGGCTTCAGTGTGGCGGGAGCCTTCGCGACACGCCGAAGGAATGCGCGCACCGCCTCGGGCGCTTCCCTCCGTATGCAGGCGATCACGTACTCCCAGACCGGTGACTCCTCCGTCCTCTCGCTCGTCGAGCGTCCTCTGCCCGACCCGGGCCCCGGCGAGGTGCGCGTGCGCATCGCCGTGTCGGGGGTGAACCCGACCGACTGGAAGGCCCGACAAGGCGGCCGCCCCTTCTCGTGGGATGAGGTCACCCCCAATCAGGACGGCGCGGGAATCGTGGATGCCGTCGGCGACGGCGTCGACACCCCGTCGACGGGTCAGCGGGTGTGGGTCTACCTCGCCCAGCACGAGCGTCCCACCGGCACGGCCGCCGAGTACGCCGTGATCCCGGCCGCCCGTGCGGTCCCGCTCGCCGACGACGCCTCGTTCGCCCTCGGGGCGAGCCTCGGCGTCCCCGCCATGACGGCCCACCGCGCCCTGACCGTGCACGAGCACGGGCCGTCCCGACTCGCGCCGGGAGCCTTGAACGGACGCACGGTCCTCGTGCAGGGCGGCGCCGGCGCCGTCGGCCACGCGGCGATCCAGCTCGCCGCGTGGGCAGGCGCGACGGTGATCGCGACCGTCAGCAGCGATGAGAAGGAGGCGCTCGCGCGCGCTGCCGGCGCCCACCACGTGCTGCAGTACCCGAGCGACGCGCTCGCCGACGGCATCCGCGAGCTCGCACCGAACGGCGTCGAGCACATCGTCGAGGTCGCCATCGCCGACAACGCCGCCCTCGATGTCGAGGTGATCGCCAACCACGGCTCGATCGGCTACTACGCCGATAACGGCGGTGACCAGTTCAGCGCCGCGGTGCGGGCCAGCTTCGCCAAGAACGTCCGCTGGCAGGGCCTGCTGCTGTACACCGTGGGCGAAGACGCGCTCGCCGCCGCCGTCGAAGACGTGTCGGCAGCCGTCGCCGACGGAGCGCTACCGGTCGGAGACGACGCCGGGCTGCCCCTGACGTGGTTCGCCCTCGCCGACACCGCAGCCGCGCACGACGCCGTCGCGAACGGCGCGACGGGGAAAGTGCTCATCCGCGTGAGCGACGCGGAGTAACCGCACACGAAACCGCCGGGGCCGCGCGTGATGCGCGACCCCGGCGGTTTCGTCGGTCCGGGGGGAGACCGTCGACGGTTACTGCTGCGTGCGGCGGCGGGCGATCGCCGTTCCGGCTGCGACGATCAGACCGAAGGCGAGCATGCCGGCACCGATCAGCGGAAGCGGCGAGCCCTCCACGTCGGAGCCGGTGCGCGCGAGGCTCCCGCCGGAACCCTTCCCACCCGGGGCGGGAACGGCCGTGGTGCTGGGAGACGGTGCGGACGTCGGTGCGGCCGTGGCCGTCGGCTCCGCGGTGGGGCCGGGCGTGGCTGTGGGCTCAGCCGTCGGTGTCGGCGTGGGCGCGACGGCATCCCAGGCCAGCACGTAGGCCGCGTGGCCGATCGCGGGCGAGAAGATGTCGATCGACGTGCGGTTGATGTTCGCGAGGGTGTCGTCGGCCGAGTGGTAGTTGCGGTCCATGAAGACGCCGGCTGTTCCGCCGAACATTGTCACCTGCTCGGCGGTCTTGATGTCGTCCGCACCCGAGAACAGTCCGCCCGAGGGGATGCCGTTGTCGATGAACGCCTGGTAGTCACTGCGGCCCGAGTATTCGGTGTCGATCCACGGCTGCTCGATGGCGTCGAAGTAGTCGGTGTACACCTTCTCGATCTCGATGGACCCGTCGGGGATCTCGACCGGAGCTTCGGACGACGACTCGTTCGCGTCGTAGACGCCCACCGTGAAGTTCTCCGACCCGATCATGTCGTAGTTGAGGTACGCCGAGATCCGGGCGAGCTCGGCCGGATCCTCCGCGACGAGCTCGTCGACGTAGGCCGTCGAGCCGAGCAGCCCGATCTCCTCGGCACCCCACAGGGCCAGGCGGATGCGCTTGTCGTTGGGGACCTCGGATGCCGCGATCTTCTCGGCCAGGGCGAGGATGGCCGCCGAGCCCGAGCCGTTGTCGTTCACGCCGGGTCCTTCGGCCACCCCGTCGAGGTGCGCGCCGACGACGACGGTGTCGTCGGGGTCGCCCGCGATGCTGTTGGCGATGATGTTGAACGTCTTGCCGACGAGGAACTCCTTCTCGATGACGGCGGTGCCCTCGACGGGCTCGCCGGCGGGAGCCGCCGCGACGAGGGCCACCAGCGCCTCGCCGCTCGCCTGCGGCAGGGTGGCAGCGGGGGAGTTGTCCTCGTTGCGCGGGCCGGCCGAGACGTTGGTGAGTTGACCCTCGGGGGTCGTCCCCTCGGCCTCGGGGCGAGCGTTGTTGTAGACGAACACCGCGCCGGCACCCGCCGCCGTGGCGTTTTCGATCTTCGCCTGGAAGGTGCAGTCGCCACGCTGCACGAGCACGATCGCGCCGGCCGGAACGGCGGCGTAGTCGGTCGTGGCGCACCCGAGGCGGAGCCCCGCGGCGTCGGCGGCGGGGAGGGCCAGGGTGTCGGTGTAGTCGCCGTCGATGCCTTCGCTGGTGTCGAAGTGCGACCCCTCGTACGTGGTGCCCTCGACGGTGAGGGACGCTTCGCCGAACTCCGAGTACGGCACGTCGAATTCGTCGCGGGTGACGGTGAACGCCCCCGTCGCCTCGAGAACCTCTTCGGCGTACTCGGCTGCGGCTTCGTAGCCGGGCGAGTCCCACGCGCGGAAGCCTTCGGCGGCGAACGACTCGCTGATCTCGGACAACTCCGTGAGGTGGGTCATGACGTCGGCGCCGGTCAGGCCGAGGTCGTTCGGGGTCTCGCCCGGGGCGACCGCGGCGGTCGCCGCCGGCGCGAGCAGCAGCGATCCGCCGACGAGGGCGGTCGTGGCCACCACGGCGGAGAAACGGCGGCCGCGCGAGGGCGGGGAGGGGGTGGTGTTTCGGGGCACGGTGAATGCACCTCTCTGCGGGCGGCGACGCCCGCATCATCCAGGGGGAACGATGCGTCCGCCCGAGGAGGCGAACACGCTTCGATTCTTATCGGATAGCTGAGCATTCGCCATCGATTCCCGGAATGTTTACGGCGCGGAAACCTGCGAACCGCCGTTTTCGGCACGTCGGAGCCGGATGCACCTGAACGGTTTCCGAAGCTTCACCGCGTGCGCGGCACATATCGCGGCACCCACCGGACGAACCCGATGATGCCCAGCACCGCGATCGCGCCCATCGCCCCGACCCCGACCGAGAGCGACGCCACCGCCGTGAGCGCCGACACGAGCAGCGGGGCCAGCGCCCCGCCGCCGTCCGTGAGCGTCCGCCACGATCCGAGGAAGGCGGCCGGCTCGCTGGGAGGGGCGATGTCTGCGCCGAGAGTGAGCAGGATGCCGCTCGAGAGGCCGTTGCCCACACCGAGCACGGCGGCGAACATCGCGTACCACATGGGCGCGGAGCCCAGATCGTGGGTGAACGAGAGCGCGATGAACCCGGCGCCCATAAGGATCATCGCCGGAAGAGCCGCCCACAGCCGCCCGAAGCGGTCCATCACCTGACCGCTGGCGTAGAACAGGGCGAAGTCGATGGCACCCGACACCCCCACCACCACCGCGATGGTGCCGGCGTCCAACCCCAGCGAGACACCCCACAGCGGGAGCACCACCTGGCGGGCCGACCGCACCGCCGAGAGCGAGGCGGCCGCGAGGCCGAGTCGCGCCAGCACCCCGCGGAAGCGCCACATCGTGCGGAAGACGCCCGCTCGTTCGACCGTGGGGATCGCGCCGGTCACGGGCTCGCCGGTGTCCTCGGCCTCCCTGGTCGCAGCGTGTGGCCGAGGCGTCGAGCCCGCCCCGACGGGCACGGCCCGCTCGGGGTCGGGACCGAAGAACACCAGCAGGATGGTCGCGACCTGGCACACGGCGAAGAAGACCACGGATGCCGTCTCGTCGCCGAAGATGCCCAAGAGCGCCGCAGAGATGAACGGCCCGACGAACATGCCCGCCCGGAAGGTACCGCCCAGGAGAGACAACGCCCGGGCGCGGAAATGCAACGGTACGCGCGTCGTCATGAACGAATGGCGGGCCAGCGCGAACGCCGCCGCGCAGAAGCCGATGAGGAACACCGCCGCCGCGAACACGGCCAGCGACGAGGCGAAGACGATGCCGACGAGACCGGCCAGCACGACGATGCCGGCGACGCCCATCGTCACGCGCTCGCCGAATCGGGCCACGGCCCACCCGGCAGGGATGTTGCCGCACAGCTGGCCGACGACGAGGGCGGCGGCGACCAGGGCCGCGAGAGCGACGTCGGCGCCGAGCCGGTCGGCGATCACGGGGATGAGGGGGATGACGGCGCCCTCGCCGATCGCGAAGAGCAGGGTGGGTCCGTAGATCATCGGCGCGAAGCGCACCAGCACGTTCCGGGGAGAGTCGGCTGTCACCGTGTCCACGATAGGCTGGATGCCAAATGCTCGAACTCGATTTGACCGCCGACATCCAGGCGCTGCGCTCGACCTTCGCCGATATCCAGGCCGTGGTCGACGTCGACGCACTCACCGCAGACATCGCACGTCTCAGCGAAGAGGCCGGTGCCCCGAACCTCTGGGACGACGTCGACAACGCTCAGAAGGTCACCAGCCGCCTGAGCCACCGTCAGGCGGAGCTCAAGCGCGTGTCGGAGATCGAGCAGCGGCTCGACGACCTCGAGGTGCTCGTCGGGCTCGCGATCGAGATGGACGACGAAGAGTCGGCCGACGAGGCCCGTCGCGAACTCTCCTCCCTCAAAGACGTGATCGGTCAGCTCGAGGTGCAGACCCTCCTCGACGGCGAGTACGACCCGCGCTCCGCCGTCGTCACGATCCGCTCCGGCGCCGGCGGTGACGATGCCACCGACTTCGCCGAGATGCTGCTGCGCATGTACCTCCGCTGGTGCGAGCGTCACAAGTACCCCGTGAAGGTCATGGACACCTCGTTCGCCGAGGGTGCGGGCATCAAGTCCGCGACCTTCGAGGTCGACGTGCCCTACGCCTACGGCACGCTTTCCGTCGAGGCGGGCACCCACCGCCTCGCGCGCATCAGCCCCTTCGGCGGTGCCGACAAGCGCCAGACCAGCTTCGCGGCGGTCGAGGTCATCCCGGTGATGGAAGAAGCCGTCGAGGTCGATGTGCCCGAGGGCGACATCCGCGTCGACGTGTTCCGTTCGTCGGGACCGGGCGGGCAGTCGGTCAACACGACCGACTCGGCCGTGCGCATCACCCACCTCCCCACGGGCCTGGTCGTGTCGATGCAGAACGAGAAGTCGCAGATCCAGAACCGCGCGGCCGCCATGCGCGTGCTGCAGACGCGCCTGCTCCTGCTCAAGCGCGAAGAAGAGGCCGCCAAGAAGAAGGAGCTCGCCGGCACCATCACCGCGAGCTGGGGCGACCAGATGCGCTCCTACTTCCTGTACGGCCAGCAGCTCGTGAAAGACCTGCGCACCGGGTACGAGGTCGGCAACCCCGCGGTCGTCTTCGACGGCGACCTCGATGGGCTGATCGCCGCCGGCATCCGCTGGCGCAAGCGCAAAGAAGACGACTGACCCGCACGTGACGACGAACCCTGTGGATGCCGGAAGCCCGGCATCCACAGGGTTCTCTCGTTTCCCGACACGGCGCGTCCTGACGGCGTGCCTCGGACCCGCGCTTAGGCTCATCGAGCCATGATCCGGTTCGAAAACGTCACCAAGCGGTATCGCGGCACCGCGAAGCCCGCCCTCAGCGCCGTCGACTTCGAAGTGCAGCGCGGGGAGTTCGTCTTCCTCGTGGGCGCATCGGGGTCGGGGAAGTCGTCGTGCCTGCAGCTCATCCTGCGCGCCGAGACGCCCAGCGACGGGCGCGTGGTCGTGCTCGGTCGCGACCTGCGCACCCTGTCCAATCGCAAGGTGCCCTACTTCCGGCGTGAGATCGGCTCGGTCTTCCAGGACTTCCGGCTTCTGCCGAACAAGACCGTGTTCCAGAACGTCGCTTTCACGCTGCAGGTGACCGGATCGTCGCGTGGATTCATCCAGCAGGCCGTCCCCGAGGTTCTCGCGCTGGTCGGCCTCGACGGCAAAGAGAAGCGCCTGCCGCACGAGCTGTCGGGCGGGGAGCAGCAGCGTGTCGCCATCGCGCGCGCCCTGGTCAACCGCCCCCAGGTACTGCTCGCCGACGAGCCCACCGGAAACCTCGACCCCGGCACGTCCACCGACATCATGCGCCTGCTCGCCCGCATCAACGCCGGCGGCACGACCGTCGTCATGGCTACGCACGAGGCCGGTTTCGTCGACCAGATGCAGCGGCGCGTGATCGAGCTCAGTGGTGGCGAAATGGTGCGCGACGAGCGCGGCGGCGGATACGGCGACACCGCCAGCATCCCGCGCCTGACTCCCGAGGTCGAGAAGGGCGCCGCCGCCGTCGCGGCCCTCTCGGCGGTGCTCGAGGTGCAGCGCGAGGTCACCGGTCGCACGGGGCCCCTGCAGCCCCTCCCGAAGACGGATGCCGCGCCCGCACCGCGGGCGGAGCGGTCTGCAGATGCCGCCCACGATGCCGCGGCAGTCCCGGCATCGGACGCCCCCGCCGACGAGCCCACCCGACAGCCGCGTGAGCCGGGGACCAACACGGGGTTCATCCCGGTCACGACGCCTCAGGTCGACGAGCTCGGACTCGCCGACCGCCTCGGCCTCGGTAAGAAGACAGACCGCAGCGACGAAGTGGGGCCCACATCATGAGGTTCGGGCTCATCCTGTCGGAGGCCTTCACGGGCCTACGACGCAACGCGTCCATGGTCATCTCGGTCATCCTCGTCACGTTCGTCTCGCTCACCTTCGTCGGTGCGGCGATGCTGATGCAGATGCAGATCGGCAAGATGCAGTCGTACTGGGCCGACCGTGCCCAGGTGGCGGTGTTCATGTGTGCCTCCTCGTCGAACGTGAACACCTGCGCCGCGGGAGAGCCGGCGACCCAGCAGCAGATCGACGAGGTCACGGCGACGCTCGAGGGGCCGGCGCTCGCGCCGCTCATCCGCGACTACACGTTCCAGACGAGCGACGAGGTGTTCGCCGACGCGCAGCAGCAGCTGCCCGAAGACATCCTCGGTGTCGTCACGGCCGACCAGTTCAACGCGACCTTCAGCATCAACCTGGTGGACCAGCGTCAGTCGGATGTGATCACCGAGGCGTTCAGCGGCCAGACGGGTGTCGAAGACGTCCAGGATCAGCTGCAATACCTCGAGCCCTTGTTCCAGGCGCTGACGGTCGCGACCTACGTCGCCGTCGGCATCGCCGGTCTCATGCTGATCGCCGCGGTGCTGCTGATCGCCACCACCATCCGCCTGTCGGCGTTCGCGCGTCGACGGGAGCTCGGCATCATGCGGCTCGTGGGGGCGTCCAATCGCTTCATCCAGACACCGTTCGTCGTCGAGGGCGTGCTCGCCGCCCTGGTCGGCTCGGCACTCGCGAGCGTCGCGGTCTGGGCGATCGTCGGCGTGGGCGTCGACCAGTACTTGCGAGACCGCATCGGATTCATCACGTCGTGGGTCGACGTGGGCGACGTCGCGATCGTCATCCCGGTCATCGTCGTCGTGGGCGTCATCCTGGCCGCCCTCAGTGCCAGCTTCGCCATCCGGCGATGGCTGCGCACCTGAGCGTGGGGTAGACTGTAAGGCTCTGTGTGCCCATGATCATGAGGAGGTGGCACCGTGCCTCGTGAGCAGGGTGAAAAGCTCATCGCGTCCAACAAGAAGGCGCGTCACGACTACGCCATCGAGAAGACCTACGAAGCCGGTCTCATCCTGACCGGGACCGAGGTCAAGTCGCTGCGGCAGGGCCGGGCGAACCTGACCGACGGCTACGCGTACATCGACGGCGGGCAGGCTTTCCTCGACGCGGTGCACATTCCCGAGTACTCGCAGGGGCACTGGACGAACCACTCCGCCAAGCGCACCCGCAAACTGCTGCTGCACAAAGAGGAGATCATCAAGCTCTCGCACGCCGTGTCGGCGGGCGGGTACACGCTCGTCCCGCTGCGGCTGTACTTCCTCGACGGGCGGGCCAAGGTCGAGATCGCCGTGGCGAAGGGCAAGCGCGAGTTCGAGAAGCGTCAGACGATCCGTGAGCGCGAAGACAAGCGCGAGGCGGAGCGCGCCATGCGCACGAAGAATCGCCTGGGCGACTGACAGCTGCCGCTACGGGCGCCGTCAGCGCCTCGGGGTCGGGGCCGCTATGGACGGGTCACTCTGCGCGGAAGCGCCCCTCCACGACCGACGTCACGACGATCTCGGGCGGCTGCAGACTGAACGACGGTCCGGCGTCGGCACTGGCGGCCATCATCCGGGCGCCCATCGGCGTCGGCGACTCGGGGCGACCGCCGAGCAATCCGACATCTGCGATCTCGACCGCCGCGACCGATGCCAGGCCCAGGGCGTCCGCGTAGGCGGTTGCGCGCTCGACGGCCACGTGAACCGCCTCGGCGGCGACCTCGCGCTCCACGCGAGCGCGCGTGTCGGGGGAGAGGCGCCACTCGACGGCCGTGACCTGCACGTCGTCGGACTCGGCGACATCGCCCAGCCACCACGACAGCGCACCGGCGTCGGTGAAGGTCGCCGACAGCTCGACGCTGGCGTGGTGCACGAGGGGGAGCTGCGCCCCCTCGTTGTTCCACGGTCGGTCCGACCACACCGAGACCCGCGCGCTCGACCACTCCGACACCTCGCCGGAGCGAAGGTGGGCGACCAGGCCGTCCTGCACGGTCGATGCCCGCTCCTGCGCCCGCTCGACGACGGGACCGCGCGAGGGACCGTCGGTGGAGACGGTGACGCGCACCGCCGCTTCTTCAGCGCGGACGCGCGAGTTGCTCTCGCCCCGGACGGTGATGACGACGTCGCTCATGCGGCGAGCCTACG
>NZ_CAUQWC010000078.1:0-13871 GCF_963521695.1 uncultured Microbacterium sp.
CGCCGGTCGCCGGCATCCGCGCCGCCGCCGACACCCTCGTGCGCGCCGACCTCGACGGACCCGAGCGCGATCAGCTCGCGGCCCACGTCGCCCGGGAGGCCACCCGCGCGTCGCGGCTCATCGACGATCTGCTGACGATGGCCCGCGTCGACCGTGGCCTCGAGTTGCACGTCGTCGACGCCAATCTTCGGGCGGTGGTCGAGGCCGAAGTGCGCCGGGTGCCGCTCGTGCACCCCTCGCTACGGATCCGAGCGGAGATCCCGGATGCCGCCGTGCCCGTCCGCATCGACGTCGACCGCATCTCTCAGGTGCTGTCGAATCTCGTCGAGAACGCCGCTCGAGCGACGGGCGGGCGCGGATCGGTGCTCCTCGGCGTCGACAGCGCGGGCGGAGAAGCCCGCGTCACGGTCGACGACGACGGGCCCGGTGTCGCCGACGCCGATCGCGAGCGGATCTTCGAAAGGCTCGTGCGCCTCGACGAGGGACGAGTCTCTTCCGGCGGCGTGGGACTCGGTCTCCCCATCGCGCGGGGCATCGCGCGCGCGCACGGCGGCGACGTCCGCTGCGCGCCCGGGAGGGCTGGAGCACGGTTCGTCGTGACGGTGCCGCGGAGCTGAGGCCACCGGCCCCGCGGCATCCGGCTCAGCCCCTTGACGGGGTCAGGGACGCGCGTGGCCCCCGACGGGCTGGCGGGGCGCCGCAGAGGCCGGAGCGATCCCGGCTGCGGTCAACGTCAGGCCGTCGGCGCCGCTGGCGTCGTGCATCATCTGGTCGACGAGGTTCCGATCGATGGCGGGTTCGCGACCGCCGTAGAACTGCATCACGAGGGCGTTCGACGCGTGGATCCAGAGGCTGGCCTGGCGCACGCCCTCGTTGACGGGCAGCTGGAGCATGAACCCCTCGTTGCGACGGAGCTTGTTCATCACGACGATGCGGAGGTGGGCGAGGATGCGGTCGTCGATGTCGAACGATGCACGGTCTCGGTAGATGAGGCGTCCCACGGCTGGTCCTTTTCTGGCGCGCCGAAGCGTACCGATTGAGCAAGGGCGGGACCACGCCGGGAAGCGAGGCAATGCGGGAGCATCAGTATTTCACCCCCGAAGACCTACCGGCCGAGTCCGACCGATATATCGCCCGGAGATGCTTCGCCCGTGGACAAACTCCATTTCGGAACGAATCGAACCTGCTCTTGACGCGGCCGCGTTCGTGTTGCATGGTTACCTAGTCAAGTAACTAACAAACAAACGGAGATCGCATGATCGACGACGGCAGAGCGCTGTTCCTCCAGATAGCCGAGGGCGTGGAGGACCAGATCGTCGACGGTTCGCTGCCGGAAGAGAGCCGCGCGCCCTCCACGAACGAACTGGCAGCTTTTCACCGCATCAACCCCGCCACCGCCGCGAAAGGAATCGCCGTGCTCGTCGACAAGGGAGTCCTCTACAAACGCCGGGGAATCGGGATGTTCGTCGCCGACGGAGCCCGCGTACAGCTCCTGGGCGAACGGCGCTCGGCCTTCGCCGATCGCTACCTCGATCCGCTCCTGAGCGAGGCGCGCACGCTCGGCCTCGGCCCCGACGACCTCGCCGAACTCATCCGCGAGCGTGCCGCGCTCGTCTCCTCCCCCGCTCACCTCATCGAAGGGACCGCACGATGACCGCAGTGATCGAAGTGGCCGGCCTCCACAAGCGCTACCGTGACACCGACGCGCTGACCGATGTGTCGTTCGCCGTCGAGGCGGACGCGATCTACGGCCTGCTCGGGCGCAACGGCGCCGGCAAGACGACCCTGATGTCCATCCTCACCGCGCAGAATTTCGCGACCGGCGGGCGCGTCCGGGTCTTCGGGGAAGACCCGTACGAGAACCCGCGGGTGCTATCGCGAATGTGCTTCGTACGCGAGAGCCAGAAGTATCCGGATGACGCCAAACCCCGCCACGCGTTCGCGGCGGCGCGCCTGTTCTTCCCGAACTGGGACGACGACCTCGCCACCGACCTGATCGAGGCGTTCCAGATCCCCGTCGGACGCACGATCAAGAAGCTGTCGCGCGGCCAGCTCTCGGCGGTGGGTGTGGTCATCGGTCTTGCGTCGCGGGCCGAGATCACCTTCTTCGATGAGCCGTACCTGGGTCTCGATGCCGTCGCGCGCCAGATCTTCTACGACCGGCTGCTGCAGGACTACTCCCTGCACCCGCGCACGATCGTCCTGTCGAGTCACCTGATCGACGAGGTCGCCAATCTGCTCGAGCGCGTCATCGTGCTCGACGGTGGTCGCGTCGTGATGGACGAGGACACGGATGCCGTGCGCGAACGCGCGGCGACGATCATGGGCGACGCCGCCGCGGTCGACGCTTTCTGCGCGGGTCGCGAGGTTCTGCACCGTGAGACCTTGGGCCGCGTCGCGTCGGTCACCATCCTGGGCGCCCTGACAACCGAGGACCGCCGCCTGCTGGCGGACGCACGGCTGGAGGCCTCCCCGGTGTCGCTGCAGGAGTTCATCGTCCGATCCACCCAACACGCGGCGAGCACGCCGGCCGCCCCCGCCCAGGAAGGAGCGCTGCGATGAACCGCGCGCTGAAGGTCGTCCGCCTCCAACTCATCAACCGCCAGACCTTCGTCTGGATCCCGCTCATCATCCTGTTCGGGTCACTGGCGATCAGCCTGCTGCTCTACGGCATCATCCAGTCGTCGGGCGCCCGTGGGGTCATGATCAGCGGCGGGGTGCAGGCGCCGCTGTGGTACTTCGGGGTCATCGGGGCGCAGGCGCTGACCCGCACGTTCCCGTTCTCCCAGGCGATGAGCGTCACACGTGGTGACTTCTTCGTCGGAACGCTGCTGACGGCGGTGCTCACCGCGGGTCTGCTGTCGGTCGTCTTCGTCATCGGTGGCCTGCTCGAGCAGGCCACCAACGGGTACGGCATGAACGGGTGGTTCTTCTATATCCCGTGGGTGTGGGAAGCAGGCCCGGTGGCGGCCGGCATCGCCTACTTCGCCCTGGCGATGTTCGCCTTCGTCGTGGGTTTCTGGGCGGCGACGATCTTCAAGCGCTTCGGTGGCCTGACGACGGCCGTCACCCTGGTGGGCGTCGGCCTCGCTCTCGTCGCGGCAGCGTGGCTCATCACGGCGACCCGCTCGTGGGCGACCGTCGGTGAGACCGTTGTGACGCTGGGGGCGTTCGGGCTGGCCGTCTGCGGCATCGTGCTCACGTTCGCGCTGGCCGCATCGTCGTTCGCGACCCTGCGCCGCGCGATTCCCTGACTGCGGCGATGACGGGACGGATCGCGATGGGCGGTTCGGCCCCTTCGCGGCTTCCGGGCTCTGGGGTCGTCTCGCACCGTCACCCCGGGCGATCTCTCCGCGGCTCGGGACGCGACGCTTCTCGCCCCGAGCCGGTCGGACTTTTCACGGCCGCCGGGCCCCGGGCCGAACACCACCGGGCCGCGCTGTCGAGGCGTATCCCCAGCCTGGCGCGCACCACGGTCGATAGGGTCGAAGGGATCTGCGATCATCCGACCCACGAGAGAGAAAACCCGTGAGCCATCACCGCACCTCCACCGACCAGGAGGGCCGATCTTCGAGCCCCCTCTTTTCGAGAGGGGGTGAAATCTGATGCTGGCTGCGGCCTTGACACTCCTGGTGGGTGTCATCGTGACTCTTGCGATCATCGTCGCGTGCGGTTTCTTCGTCGCGCAGGAGTTCGCGTACATGTCGGTCGACCGCTCGCGCATGGCGGCGCTGGCCGAGAAGGGCGACGCGCAGGCGAAGCGCGTGCTCGCCATCACCAAGCGCACGTCGTTCATGCTCTCGGGCGCCCAGTTGGGCATCACCGTGACGGGACTGCTCATCGGCTACGTCGCCGAGCCGCTGATCGGCGAGTCGCTGGGGACGCTGCTGGGCGGTGTGGGCATCGACCCGGCCGTCTCGGTGCTCATCGGCACGGTGGGAGCGTTGCTGCTGGCGACCATCGTGACGATGATCTTCGGTGAGCTGTACCCGAAGAACCTCGCCATCGCGAGCCCCGAGCCGCTCGCCCGCGCGCTCGCCATGCCCACGCGCATCTACCTCATGCTGTTCGGGTGGCTCATCACCGTCTTCGACGTCGCTGCCAACGCGCTGCTCCGTCTGCTGCGCATCGAGCCGTTGGAAGACGTCGACGAGAGTGCCACCGCGCGCGACCTCGAGGCGATCATCGAGGAGTCGCGCCAGAGCGGCGACCTGCCCGACGATCTGTCGATCATCATCGACCGCATCCTGGACTTCCCCCAGCGCGACGTCGAGCACGCGATGGTCCCGCGCTCCCAGATCGACTCGGTGACCCCCGACACCACGGTCGGCGAGGTGCGTGCGCTCATGGCGACGGGCCACACGCGCTACCCGGTGATCGGTGACGAGGACTCCCCCGTCGGTGTCGTCGAGCTCATCGATCTGCTGCGCGAGCAGCCCGCCGACGATGCCCCCGTGGCATCCGTCATGCGCGTCGCCGTCGTCATCCCCACCTCGATGCTGCTTCCCGTGGCGCTGGATCGCATGCGGCAGTCGCGCAACGAACTCGCGTGCGTGGTCGACGAATACGGCAACTTCGACGGCATCCTGACCATCGAAGACCTCACGGAAGAGGTGATCGGCGAGCTGTCCGATGAGCACGACGTCGAGACCGCCGAGGCGGCGTCCGTCGGCGACGACGCGTGGAGCGTGCCGGGCGACCTGCACCTCGACGAACTCGAGCGCCTCATCGGGCACGACCTCGCCGAGAGCGACGTCGAGACCGTCGCGGGTCTCGTCATCGAGACGCACGGCGACCTGCCGCCCGTCGGTACCGTGGTGCGGATCGACCTCCCGGAGCGTCCGGGTGAGACCGTTCAAGGGATCGATATCGACCGTTGGCTGGCCGTGGAGGTCACCGAGGTCGACCGTCACGTCCCCGCGCAGGTGCGCGTGCAGCTGCACGAGGTGGACCGGGATGCCGAGCCCGCCGACGATGCGCGCGCCATCGATGAGGAGGTGACCCGATGAACGGCTGGACCGTCGCCCTCATCACGACAGCGCTGATCATCGCGAGCGCGTTCTTCGTCATCGTCGAATTCGCCCTGCTCGCCGCACGCCGTCACCGCCTCGAAGAAGAGGCCGCCACCAGCGCCTCCGCCCGCGCGGCGCTTCGCGGTGTCAACGAGCTGACCGTCATGCTCGCCTTCGCGCAGCTCGGCATCACCGCCTGCACGTTCTTGCTCGGTGCCATCACGAAGCCCGCGATCGACTACGCGCTCGCGCCCGTGTTCGAGATGTGGGGTCTGCCGTACGTGCTGGCTGACATCATCGCGTTCATGCTCGCGCTGATCGTGGTGACGTTCCTGCACCTCGTCATCGGCGAGATGGCACCCAAGTCGTGGGCGATCGCGCACCCCGAGACGGCGGCGAAGGCCACCGGCATCCTGGCCCGTGCGCTCACGTGGCCTCTGCGCCCGTTCCTGCTGTGGATAAACCACATCGCCAACCTTCTGGTGAGGGCGTCGGGCGTGGAGCCGGTCGACAAGGCCGCCGCCGGTGGCCAGGACGCCGACACCATCCGTGAGCTCGTCGCGCACTCGCGCCAGGCGGGCACGCTGGAGCAGAAGTACTCCGAACCGATCGCGCAGGCGATCGCCCTCGGGACGCTCACCGTGGGCGACATCGTGCGCACGGATCGCTCCCCCACCGCTGTCGCGACGGATGCCACGGTTGCCGACATCCAGGCGGTCGCCGCCTCGTCGACGCACCTGCGCATCCTCGTCGGCTCCGGGGCGACATCCCGCGTGGTGCACGTGCGCGACACCCTGGCCGTCGATCCGGCCACACCGGCGCTCGACATCGCCCGTGAGCCCCTGCGCCTCGAGCCGGATGCCTCGGCGTACGACGCCCTCGCGCGCATGCGCCGCGGGCGTGTGCAGCTCGCGACGGTGGTCGAGGGCGAGCGGTTGATCGGGGTCGTGACGCTCGACGACCTGCTGCGCGAAATCCTGCCCGGACCGGGCGAGGTGGCCGAGGTCGCGGCGCGATAGGCGCGGTTTCAGGTTCGGGGCGGGTTCTGCGCTTCGGGGCGGGTTTCGCGCTGCGGGCAGGTTCCGCGCTTCGGGGCGGGTTTCGCGCTCAGCGTTTTGGGGCGGGTTTCGCGCTTTGGGGCAGGTATATCCCGCCCCGAACGGCGGGATCCGCCCCGAACGGCGTCGGAAGCGGGACGTTGGCAGCGCGGGTGAGGCGGTGCGCACGAGGCGTCGCTGAGGCGGTGCGCTCGAGGCGTCGCGCGTGAGGCGGCACGCCTGAGGGCGCGGGTGAGGCTTCGCGTGTGAGGCGGAGCCCGGTTCGGCCGGTACCACCGGGGGCGGTGGGACGTATCGATGGCATTCGGAGTGTCAAGCCGTCACGGACGCCCGGCGGGGCGGCGTACCGTCGCCCGCGTCAACCACTCCCCTTTCCCCAAGGACTCCCATGAGCAAGATCTGGTTCATCACCGGCGCATCCAAGGGCTTCGGCCGCGAGTGGGCCGAAGCGGCCCTCGAGCGCGGCGACAGCGTCGCCGGTACCGCGCGCGATCTCGACGACGTCCGCGAACTCGTCGATGCCTACCCCGACACGTTCCTGCCGCTGCAACTCGACGTCACCGACCACGCGGCCGACACCGCCGCCGTGACGGCCGCGCACGAGCGGTTCGGCCGCCTCGACGTCATCGTCAACAACGCCGGGTTCGGTCACTTCGGAATGGTGGAGGAACTCACCGAGGACGAGGTACGCGCCCAGATGGAGACGAACTTCTTCGGCGCACTCTGGGTCACCCAGGCGGCGCTGCCCGTCTTGCGCGCGCAGGGATCTGGCCACATCATCCAGGTGTCGAGTATCGGCGGCATCAGCGCATTCCCTTCCGTCGGCGTCTATCACGCGTCGAAATGGGCGCTGGAGGGACTCTCGCAGTCGCTCGCGCAGGAGGTCGCCGGTTTCGGCATCCACGTCACCCTCATCGAGCCCGGCGGATACTCGACAGATTGGTCGGGCCCCTCGGCGAAGCGCAGCGAAGAGATCGACGCGTACGCCGACGTGCGGGAGCAGGCATCGAAGCGCCCGTCGGCCGCTGATCCCGGGAAGCCCGAGGCCACGCGCTCCGCCATCCTGAAGGTGGTGGATGCCGAGAACCCTCCGCTGCGCATCTTCTTCGGCAAGGCACCCCTGGACATCGCCCAGCGCGATTACGAGTCGCGTCTGGCGACGTGGCGCGAGTGGCAGCCGGTCTCGGAAGAGGCCCACGGCTCCTGAGTCGAGAGCGCGCGGTGCGGTCCGGGTGATGGTCCGCACCGCGCCCCCTTTCCCCGTCCCCGCGCCCCTGGCCGGGGCGGGAGTCTCGCCGGCTCGGTGCGGCGCGACCGCGGCGGGTCGCCCGCCGCGTGCCGGGTTCGAGCGGTGCCGACGTCTTCCCCATCTCATCGCGGGAATTCAGCGGAGGTGGGCGTCGACCAGCAGCGATCCCCGGATGCCGCGGAACGTGTCAATGAGCATGCTCACCGACGCGGCGCTCCACGCGGACAGCCGCAGGTCGAGGGGCCCGAGCCGTTCCAGGCGTCCCACGCGCAGGCGTACGACCTCCCATCCGGCGGCGCGCAGCGCCCGGTCTTTTCGGCGGTCGGCTTCTTCGCGTCTCCCGACATGCTCGAGGCCGTGACGGCCGATCGTGTCGTACTCGACCGCGATCCGCAGCTCGGGGAACACGAAGTCGGGCCAGACTTCGAGGTGCTCGAAGAAGGGACGCGCGACCCGGACGGCATTGACGCCCTCGGTCAAGGTCAGCCGTTGCCCGAGATCGGCGCGGACGCGGTCCTCGACCGCCGAGGCGGGCTTCGGCGCGCAGACCGAGACGAACGCCTCACCGATCGGAATGGCCGGTGTCTTCTCGCACAGACGCGTCGTGCGACGAGGGCGGCGCGGACGGAGCACCACGTTCGCTGCGACGACCGGGGCGGTGACCGCCTCGCGCATCGGCAGGGCCACGGCCCGTGTGGGCTTAGCCTGCTCGCTGCATTCTGGACACCACGCGCTGCGACGACGTTCACGACCCGGTCGCTGCCGCTGCTCACGCGGGGTGGCGGCGAAACGATGCCCCGCGTCGCACTGCCAGAGCAGCAGCACCTCAGCGGCCGGCGGTACCTGGCTGAGGGCGATGCCGGCGTTCAGATCGGGGTGGTACTGCCGGATCAGCGCGGGGTACGCGGCCCATGCCTCGCGGTACGCGCCCACCGCGTAGGGCACGTCGAGGCCCTTCGACCATTGCCGTCGGGCCCACCACGATTGCACTCTCTCCGCCACGCGAGGGAGAGTATCCGCGACCCCCGACACTGCCCACCGGCGAGCACGCCAGAAGATCGAGGGCGCTCCGGGTGCCGCGGTGTGCCGGATGCGGGCGGGCGTAGATCCGCGATCGACGGAGGGAGGAATGCCCTCCTACCGGGTCTCCGGTGGAGAGCATTTCGTAGGGCGGGTGGGACTTGAACCCACGATCGTCGGGTTATGAGCCCGCTGCCTTGACCAGCTTGGCCACCGCCCCCAGCGACGACGAGCCTACCGGCATCCATCTCCCGTCGCCGCCGGCGTCACGGCATCCGTCTCCCGTCGCCGCCGGTGCCACGGCATCCGTCTCCCGTCGCCGCCGGCGCCACGGCATCCGTCTTCCGTCCCCGCCAGCGTCACGGCATCCGCGAGATGACTCGGTATCGCGCGCCAGAAGAGGTCATCTCGCGCATTGTCGGTCATCTCGGCGACAAGCGCCCCATGACCTGCGACGCGAAGCCGCACAGAGCCCGCCTCAGTGCACCCGCGGCTTCTTCGGCTTGCCGTCGGCGGTGATCTGCGGATGGTGCTTGGTGAGCTGGATGACGCCCCAGGTCGCGATCGCGCCGGCGAGGACGAAGCCGATGAGCGCCCACGCGGGAGCGGTCGACGCCTCCCCCAGCACGAGAAGACCGATCAACACGGCGACGATCGGGTCGATGACGGTGAGGCCGGCGATCACCAGGTCGGGAGGACCGACCGAGTACGCGGTCTGCACGAAGTACGCACCCACGGCGACGGCGGCGAGGAGCGCCACGAGGCACAGCAGGGTCAGCCATTCGAAGTTCCCGGCCTGCGCGCGGCTGATCACGACCTTGGCGAGGGTGGCGACGAAACCGTAGATGACGCCGGCGGCCATGATGTAGAACAGCGCCTGCGCGCGACGACGCACCAGCACCCAGAAAACGCCGAACACGACCACGACCACGGCCAGGATGCCGAGGATGATCAACAGCTCGCGTTCGGTAACGACCTGCTCGGTGGCGAAGAACGCGGCGATCGTGACGAAGACGAGGATGCCGCCGACGCACAGGGCGATGGCGATGAGCGACTGCCGGGTCGGTTTGTGGCGCGACACCCGGGCGTTGAGCACGGTGGTGATGACGAGGGCGATCGCGCCGAGCGGCTGCACGAGGATCAGCGGCGCCACCGAGAGCGCTGCCAGCTGACACGCGATCGCCAGGCCTAGCATGACGGTGCCCGCCATCCACGACGGGCGCGTCAGCAGTGACGTCAACTGCGACCGCGAGAGGCCGCCGGTGGTCTTGCCGCCCGAGAGGCGCTCGACCTTCTGCACGCCGCGGTGCTGGTACTGCGCACCGAACGACATGAAGACCGCGCCGAGCAGGGCCAGCGGGATGCCGAGGAGGATGCGCGGGTCGCGGAAGACGCCGACGAGTTGGTCGATTCCGTCGCTGAGGGTGGCATCGAGCGGGATCACCCCTCGACAGTAGCCGCCCCTCTGCTGGTTAGGCTGGAGGCGTGGCCGTACTCCCGATTCGCATCATGGGCGATCCCGTGCTGCACGCACCCGCCGCCCGTGTCGACGAGATCACCGATGAGGTGCGTCAGCTCGTCGCCGACATGTTCGAGACGATGGATGCCGCACCCGGTGTCGGTCTCGCCGCCCCCCAGGTGGGCGTGGGCCTGCGGATCTTCACGTACACGTACGAAGACGACGAGGGCCAGCCCTGGCGGGGTGTCGTGATCAACCCGGAGCTGTGGATCCGTCCGCTCGAGCCCGGCTACCCCGATCCCGACGACGAGAGCGAGGGCTGCCTGTCGTTTCCCGGTGAGCGCTTCCCGCTGCGTCGTTCGGAGGCGGCGCTGCTGACCGGCACCGACCTCGACGGGCACTCGGTGCGGGTCGAGGTCACGGGGTGGCGCGCTCGCATCCTGCAGCACGAGTTCGACCACCTCGACGGCATCCTGTACGTCGACCGTCTCGACGACGAAGACAGCCGCGTCGTGGCCAAGATCGCCAAGAAGCGCAAATGGGGCAAGCCCGGGGCGTCGTGGATGCCGGGAGTCGACGACATCGACGCGTGATCGGCCGACATCGCATCGACCGCCCCCGTTCAGGAGGCGCAGCGGGATGCGGGACGCCGATGCTCGTGCTCCGTCGAGCCGCCGCGCTCAGACGCGGGATTCGTGGCGCCGCGGGACGACGCGTGCCGGCGTCTGCGCGGCCGGCATCCATTCGCACGTGAAGCTGCCGCGGTAACCGAACAGGAAACCGAAGCGCTCGTTGTCGACGCGCATCTCGACGTGGAAGCGACCGTCGCGCTCGTCGAAGTACTCGCGCAGGCTCGCTCGGCCGCTGAAGAGCATGGGGAAACGGAATCCGATGGGTCCCTCGTAGAACCGCTGCTCTCCAGAGCGCAGGATCAACGCCCCCTCGTCGTCGACCGTGAGGTCGAGATCGACCGCGAGGTGCTGGTGCGTACCGAGGTAGTCGACGATGCGGCCGCCGGCGAGGATCATCGTCGCGTCGAACCGTGCCGGGCGGCCGTCGATCTCGTATTCGCGCACGAACGTCACGGTCTCGCGGCCGAACGGGTCCAGATAGGGGCGGTTCCAGATGACGAACGGCACGTTGCTCCCGACGGCCGGCACGAGGATGTTGCGGAGCTTGCCGATCTGCAGGAACGGGACGGTCCACCACGGCCCGCGTCGGATCTCGGTCATGACCCCGCGGCCCACGCACGCCTCACCCCCGTCGAGGCTCACGCCGAAGCGCCGCTGCATCATCGGGTGCAACCGGGCGAAGTCGCCGCCGAGCGCCTCGGCGAAGATCGAGGTCATCGGTCCGCTCCCGGCAGAGGCAGTGCGTCCAGGGTCGCGGGAGCGTTGTCGAGAACGCGGCGCCGATGCGGCGGGATGCGGCGGCACCGGCGTGCCCGGGGTCTCTCGGCGCGCCAGACAGCCGCCGCGCTCAGCAGTGTCCACGTCTCGGGCGGCCGCCCCGTCTCGAGCCACAGCCGGAGCCGGTCGAAGCTCCACGCGGTGGCCCACGCGACGAGGGGGCGCACGACCACGTCGAGTACTCCCCACCCGGGCGTGTAGTCGTACCCGGTGGAGAAGCGGATGCCGTCGGCCGTGGGCTCGTAGCGCCAGTATCCGCGCCCGTCGCGGAGCGGGGAGAGACGATCCGCGGTCGTGAAACGCAGCGCCGAGGTGCGCGAGCCGTCGGGGCGGGAGGTCTCGCCGATGCTGATGCCCTGGCCGCGGATGGTGCGCAGCGGCGTGTGCCGCTCGTAGACGAACCGGGCCGCGCCGTCGGTTGTGCGCATGGTCGGAGTGATGCGCGAGAAGCGGACGTCCCACCGCACGTGCTGCAGCGGATCCTGCGTCGCCGTCCACACCTCGTCGAGCGTCGCCCGGATCACGGTTTCGACGTAGATCCCCTGTCCCCCCATGCGTTCAGCCTAGAGTCGGGGGCGCCTGCGCTCCGGCAGCAGGTCGCCTGGCGGGCGGCGTCCGCCGGGTCCGCCCGCGGCGAAGCTGTGCAGGTGCAGCTCGTCGCTGATCGCCTCACTCGCGAGGCGGCCTCGCACGCTGGTCCCCTGCGCATCGAGGGGCGGACTCACGACGGCGGCGCCGAGGCGGCCGGGAGCGGCGAGGACGATGGCCCCCGACACGCTGGACTTCGCCGGAACGCCGACGGCTCGCATCCACCGGCCCGATCCGTCGTACACGCCGCAGGTCGCCATGACCGACACCACGTCTCGCGCCACGCGGGCGGGGACGACGCGCACGCCGGTACGTGGGTTCACACCGCCGCACGCGAGGGTGGCGCCCATGACGGCCAGGGTCTCGGCATCCATCAGGGTCGCGCAGGCCCGCGCGTAGACGGCGACGGCGTCATCCGCACTGACCTGCATGGTGCCCTCGGCTCGCATGAGGTGGGCGAGGGCGTGGTTACGGTCGCCGAGCAGGTGCTCGTTGTGCGCGACGTCCTCGTCGACCGCGAGGTCGTGCCCGGCGAAAGCGGCGAGTCCCTCGGCGATGCGGGCGTCGCGCGCGGCGGGATCGGAACCGCGCACGAGGGATGCCGTGAGCAGGGCTCCCGCGTTGACCATGGGGTTGGGTGGCCGGCCCGTGCCGCTCTCGAGTTTGATCGCGTCGAACGATTCTCCGGTCGGCTCGATCCCGACACGGTCCAGCGTCTCGCCCTCGGTGTCGAGCAGTGCCAGGGCGAACAGGAACGGCTTCACCGCCGACTGGATGCTGAAGGCGACGTCGGCGTCCGTCGTGACGCGGGCGGTGCCGTCGGGGAGGACGAGCGCGACCGCGAAGAGCTCGGGATCGGCGTCGGCGAGCTGAGGGATGCTGTCGTCCACCTCTCCGCCGCGTTCGTCGATCAGGCGGGCACGGAGGGCATCGAGGTCGTACCGGTGCGGGTCGGGGATCACGTCTCCACCCTCGCAGTGATCGACCGTCTCACCGACCGGGTTGCAGAGGAGTCGAGCGCGCGGAGGGGCTCCGGAGCGTGCCATTATGCGCGCCGACCCCGATGACCGCCAGCCCCGGGCGCAACCGCCCCCGCGCGCCTACTGTGCGAACAGACGGCGACCCCGCGCCGCTCCCGCAGCACCGCTCCGCGAAGGACCCGATGAGTCACGCCCCCGACCTCTTGACGGCTCACGCGGGCGACATCCTCGGTGGGCGCTACATCCTCCGCGAACGCATCGGCGCCGGTGGCATGGGACGCGTCTTCCGCGCCCGCGACGAGGTGCTCGCCCGTGACGTCGCGATCAAGATCTTTCACGCCGACGGCACCGGCGAACCCGAACCGCTGCGTCGTATGTCGGAGGCGCGGGCGCTCGCGGCCCTCGACCACCCCTCGCTCGTCACCCTCTATGACGCCCGCCTCGTCGGCGAAGGTCACGTCTATCTCGTCATGGAATTGGTCACCGGACCGTCTTTGCAGCGCCGGATCGAGCAGGGGGCGATCCCCGTTGCCGAACTCGCCGGCATCCTGAGCGACCTCGCCGGTGCGCTCGCCGTCGTCCACGACGCGGGCATCGTGCACCGCGACGTCAAGCCGTCGAACGTCCTTCTGCGACCGCTCCACGGCGCGGGCCGAGAGTCCGAGGCCGTTCTCGCCGACTTCGGCGTCGCCCACCTCATCGACACGACGCGGTTGACCACCCCCGGCACCGTCATCGGCACGGCCGCCTACCTCGCGCCGGAGCAGGTCCGCGGCGAAGCGCCGCAGGCTGCGTCCGACATCTATGCGCTGGGACTGCTGGCCATCGAGGCGATGACGCGCCTGCATCCGTTCGGTGCCGGTTCGCTGCAGGAGACCCTGCTCGCGCGTCTCGCCCGCCAGCCCGAGGTGCCGGGATCGGTGAGTCCACGGTGGCGTTCGCTGCTGGAGGCGATGACGGCCGCCGACGCGGGGGCTCGACCCACCGCCGCGGTGGTGGCCGCGTGCGCGACCGAGCTCGCCGCAGAGGATCACGCCGTCGTCCCGGATGCCGCGGATCAGCCGCCGGTGTGGATGCTGCCGACCGCTCTCACCAC
>NZ_CAUQWC010000079.1:0-13260 GCF_963521695.1 uncultured Microbacterium sp.
GGTCACGGGGGTCCGTGGGGCCGCGGCGCACCGCCGTGGGCCGACCCCGCGCACGGACGTTTCGGAGGGCCCGCGCGCCTGCGCATGCTCGACGCCCTCGTCGCGGCATCCGGATCGCTGTCGGTCGGCGAGATCGCCGAGGCGGTGGGGGTCGACCAGCCCCGCGCATCGCGCCTCGTGCAGCAGTCGGTCGAGCTGGGTCTCGTCGCGCGCGAACCCGACCCCGACGACGCGCGCCGCACCCGCGTGCGGCTGACGCCCGAGGGACAGGGGCTCGTGTCCGGCTTCCGTGGGCGCCGGCGGGATGCCGTGCGCTCCGCCCTCGAGTCGTTCAGCGATGACGAGCGGGCCGAGTTCGCTCGCCTGCTGGCGAAGTTCGCCGACGCCTGGCCGCGCGACTGAGCTCTCGGCATCCATCGCCCTCGTCGGATCTCGCCGAGATCGCGGCGGGGCTGCGGTCTGCCGCGAGATTGCACGATCGGCGCGAGATCACGCGTGTTTCCGGGCGCGCGGCGTGTGATCTCGTCACGATCGTGTGACCTGGGCCGGCGTTGACGGCGGCGTCAGTGGCGGCGGGATCGCCTCGCCGAGCGTCCACGCGCGCGATCAGTGGATGACGGCGCCCTTCGCCTTCACCGGCAGCATGAGCAGCAGGCCCACGGCGAGGATCAGCACGATGCCCAGGATGCCGAGGCGCGTGTCGCCCGTCACGCCGACGAACAGCGCGAACAGACCCGGCGCGAGGAACGACACCGCGCGGCCGGTCGTGGCATAGAGGCCGAACATCTCGCCCTCGCGGCCCTCAGGGGCCACCCGGGCCAGGAACGAGCGGCTGGCCGACTGCACCGGGCCGACGAAGAGGCCGAGGCCCAGTCCCACGATCCAGAAGCCGGTCTGCGACGTGCCGATGAACAGCATGACCGTGCCGAGCACGATGAGGCTGCCGAGGGATGCCAAGATGACGCGCTTCGGCCCGAATCGGTCGTCGAATCGCCCGGCGACGAAGGTGCTGACGCCGGCGACGACGTTCGCCGCGACGGCGAAGTACAGCACCTCGGTGGAGCTGAACCCGAACACCTGCGCCGCGATGATCGCCCCGAACGTGAACACGCCCGCGAGGCCGTCACGGAAGACGGCGCTGGCGACGAGGAACAGCAGCACTTGACGGCTGTCGCGCCAGAGCGAGCGGAGCGTGCCCCACAGCACGACGTAGGAGCGGAAGAAGCCGACACGCACCTGCCGGTCCTGCGCCGGGATCTCGGGCACGCGCAGCAGCACCGGGATCGCGAACACGGCGTACCAGAGGGCGGACGCGAGCACGGCGAGCCGGATGTTCAGTCCACCCTCCTCGGTGACGGCGAGCAGGCCCCCGGCATCCGGATCCCCGAAACTCTGGATGAACAGCACCAGCAGCAGGAGCAGCAGCACGATGCCGCCGACGTATCCCATGCCCCAACCGAAGCCCGAGACACGGCCGATGTTCTCGCGCGTGGAGACCTGCGTGAGCATGGCGTAGTAGTTGACGCTGGCGAACTCGAAGAAGACGTTGCCGACGGCGAGCAGCGTGGCGCCGAGCACGAGGTATCCCGGCGTGCCCTCGACGAACACCATCGCCGCCATCGCCAGCACGACCACGCCGGTGTTGACGCCCAGCCAGAGCTTGCGACGGCCCGTGCCGTCGGAGCGCTGCCCGAGCACGGGGGCGACGAGGGCGACCACGATGCCGGCGATCATCAGGGCGACGCCGACGGCACTGGCGTTGTCGGCGAGCGCGCGCACGAGGGCGGGATCGTCGGCGTTCCCGTTCGCCGCTGCGCGAACGGCCGGGTCGACGAAGAGCGAGCTCGCCAGGTAGGTGCTGAAGACGAAGGTCGTGACCACCGCGTTGAACGCCGCCGACCCCCAGTCCCACAGGGCCCAGGCCAGCACGGGCCGGCGGGCGGATTCGGGGGGCGAAACGTTCGCCGGGGAGGGCATGTCGGTCACTCTAGGACCCTTCGGTGAACACCCGGTGGTGCCCGGGATCTCGCAGCGCCGGCGTCGGCGGGCGCGTTCAGGTTATCCCCACGCCCGCGCGCGAGCGTTGAGCCGACTACCGTGGAGTCATGGCATCCGAATCCCCCGTCGACTCCGCTGAGGCGGAGACCGCTCCCGCCCCGCTCACCTTCTCCGATCTGGGTCTGGATGCCAACGTGCTCAAGGCCCTCAAAGACGTCGGCTACGAGACCCCCTCCGCGATCCAGGCCGCGACCATTCCCGTGCTGCTGCAGGGCCGCGACGTCGTCGGTCTCGCCCAGACCGGTACCGGTAAGACCGCGGCCTTCGCGTTGCCCGTGCTGTCGCAGATGGAGACCGGGCACAAGAACCCCCAGGCCCTCGTGCTGGCCCCCACCCGCGAGCTCGCGCTGCAGGTGTGCGAGGCGTTCGAGAAGTACGCCGCGCACATCAAGGGCGTCTCGGTGCTCCCCGTCTACGGCGGTCAGGGCTACGGCCAGCAGCTGTCGGCGCTGCGCCGCGGCGTCGACATCGTCGTGGGCACGCCCGGTCGCATCATGGACCACCTCGACAAGGGCACGCTCGACCTGAGCGAGCTGAAGTACCTCGTGCTCGACGAGGCCGACGAGATGCTCAAGATGGGCTTCGCCGAAGACGTCGAGACGATCCTCGCCGACACCCCCAAGACGAAGCAGGTCGCCCTGTTCTCGGCGACCATGCCCGCGCAGATCCGTCGCATCTCGGCGCAGTATCTGAATGACCCCGAAGAGATCACGGTCAAGACCAAGACCGCGACCTCGACGAACATCACCCAGCGCTACCTGATCGTGTCGTACCAGCAGAAGATCGACGCCCTCACGCGCATCCTCGAGGTCGAGAACTTCGAGGGCATGATCGTCTTCACCCGCACCAAGAACGAGACCGAGACGGTCGCCGAGAAGCTCCGCGCCCGCGGGTATACCGCCGCCGCGATCAACGGCGACGTCGCCCAGGTGCAGCGCGAGCGCACGGTCAACCAGCTGAAGTCCGGGAAGCTCGACATCCTCGTCGCCACCGACGTCGCCGCGCGCGGTCTCGACGTGGATCGCATCAGCCACGTCGTCAACTACGACCTGCCGATCGACACCGAGTCGTACGTGCACCGCATCGGCCGCACCGGTCGCGCCGGCCGCACCGGTGACGCGATCAGCTTCGTCACCCCGCGCGAGCGCCGCATGCTCACCGCGATCGAGAAGGCCACGCGCCAGCCGCTGACCGAGATGTCGCTGCCGAGCGTCGACGACGTCAACGCCACCCGCCTCACCCGCTTCGACGACGCGATCACCACCGCCCTCGAAGACACCGCGGCGATCGCGACCTTCCGCGACGTCGTGGCCCACTACGTCGAGCACCACGACGTACCCGAGGCCGACGTGGCCGCAGCCCTCGCCGTGGTCGCCCAGGGAGACACCCCGCTGCTGCTCGAGGCCGAGGCCTTCCGCCAGCAGCGCTTCGACACCGAGCGTCCCGCGCGTGACGGCGGCGGCCGCGACGGCGGGTCTCGTGACGGCGGATTCCGCGACGGTGGCTCGCGCGAGGGTGGCCCGCGTCGCGACACCTCCGGCCGCTTCGCGACCTACCGCATCGCCGTCGGTCGTCGTCAGCGCGTCGAGCCCCGCCAGATCGTCGGCGCTCTCGCGAACGAGGGGGGCTTGCGTCGCAACGACTTCGGCGCGATCCAGATCCGCCAGGACTTCTCGCTCGTCGAGCTGCCCGCCGACCTGTCGAGCGACACGATCGGCCGCCTCGCCGACACCCGCATCTCGGGTCAGCTGATCGACCTGCGCCTCGACGGCGGCGGCCGCTCCGCCAAGCGCAGCGACCGTCCCCAGCGCCGCGAGAGCGACCGCGACTGAACCGCGTTCGCCCTCGAGACCGCGACCGCTGAGCCGCGGCATCCGTTCGACGCCCCCGTGCCCCGTTGAGGGTGCGGGGGCGTCGTCGTGTCGGTGCGCCCCAGATCCTGCGGGATGGGGAGCGGGTGCGGGGCGTGAGATGTTCATCGGGGCGGCCTACGATCGCCCCGCTGCACATTGCACGCCCCACAGCGGCTGAGCGGAGCGGGCGGAGCGGGCGGAACCTGCGGTTCGGGGCGGATCCGGCCTTTCGGGGCGTGATGAGGCCGCCCCGAAGGGCAGAATCCGCCCCGAAACGGCGGCGGCATGCTGCGGCCGCGGCACCTCGCGCGACGGCGATTCCTGGCATCCGGATGCCGAGATGCCGTCGATCCGCCGTGCCTCACGTCTCTCCCGCCCGTGCTATCTCGAAGTTGAGCCAATTCATATCAAGTCGCCTTGACCTCTCCGCGGGGCCGCGATAACCTTGAGTCATCGCGGCTCAACCCGCGAAGCAGACTTCGCATCAACCTCGAGTCGCGGCACCGGCCCGGCTCACAAGCAAGGAGACACATATGCCCCGTGCAGTGGGAATCGACCTCGGTACGACCAACTCCGTCGTGAGCGTGCTCGAGGGTGGCGAGCCCAAGGTCATCGCCAACGCCGAGGGTTTCCGCACGACCCCCTCGGTCGTCGCCTACACGAAGGACGGCGAGGTGCTCGTCGGCGAGACCGCCAAGCGCCAGGCCGTCACCAACGTCGACCGCACCATCTCCAGCGTCAAGCGCCACATGGGCACGACCTGGGGCTTCGACGTCGACGGCAAGAAGTGGACGCCGCAGGAGATCTCGGCCCGCATCCTGCAGAAGCTCAAGCGCGACGCCGAGGAGTACCTCGGTGACAGCGTGGCGGATGCCGTCATCACGGTCCCCGCGTACTTCAACGACGCCGAGCGTCAGGCCACCAAGGAGGCCGGTGAGATCGCGGGCCTGAACGTGCTGCGCATCATCAACGAGCCGACCGCGGCCGCGCTGGCGTACGGCCTCGACAAGGGCAAAGAAGACGAGCTCATCCTGGTCTTCGACCTCGGTGGCGGAACGTTCGACGTGTCGCTGCTCGAGGTGGGCAAGGACGACGACTTCTCCACCATCCAGGTGCGCGCCACCTCCGGTGACAACCGCCTCGGTGGCGACGACTGGGACCAGCGCGTCGTCGAGTACCTGATCAAGCAGTTCAAGGACACCACCGGCGTCGACGTCTCGGGCGACAAGATCGCCCTGCAGCGTCTGAAGGAAGCGGCCGAGCAGGCGAAGAAGGAGCTGTCGTCGTCCACGTCGACCAGCATCAACCTCCCCTACCTGTCGCTGACCGATTCGGGCCCCGTCTCGCTGAGTGAGACCCTCACCCGCGCCAAGTTCGAGGACCTCACCAAAGACCTCCTCGACCGTACGCGCAAGCCCTTCTCCGACGTCATCCGCGAGGCCGGCGTCAAGGTCGACGACATCGCCCACGTGGTGCTCGTCGGCGGCTCGACCCGCATGCCCGCGGTCGCCGAGCTGGTGAAGAAGGAGACGGGCAAGGATGCCAACAAGGGCGTGAACCCCGACGAGGTCGTGGCCGTGGGTGCAGCCCTGCAGGCCGGTGTCCTCAAGGGCGAGCGCAAGGACGTCCTTCTCATCGACGTCACCCCCCTGAGCCTCGGTATCGAGACCAAGGGCGGCATCATGACCAAGCTCATCGAGCGCAACACGGCCATCCCGACCAAGCGCAGCGAGACCTTCACCACCGCCGACGACAACCAGCCGTCGGTCGCGATCCAGGTCTTCCAGGGCGAGCGCGAGTTCACCCGCGACAACAAGCCGCTCGGCACCTTCGAGCTCACCGGCATCGCCCCGGCTCCCCGCGGCATCCCGCAGGTGGAGGTCACCTTCGACATCGACGCGAACGGCATCGTGCACGTCTCGGCGAAGGACAAGGGCACCGGCAAGGAGCAGTCGATGACCATCACGGGCGGCTCGTCGCTCCCGAAGGAAGACATCGAGCGCATGGTGCGCGAGGCCGAAGAGAACGCGGCCGACGACAAGAAGCGCCGCGAGTCCGCCGAGACGCGCAACCAGGCCGAGACCCTGTCGTACTCGATCGACAAGCTCATCAAAGAGAACGACGACAAGCTCCCCGCCGAGGTCAAGACCGAGGTCCAGGGCGACGTCGACGCGCTCAAGACGGCTCTCGCCGGTGACGACGACGACGCGGTCAAGGCCGCGTTCGACAAGCTGAACGCCAGCCAGGGCAAGCTCGGCGAGGCCATCTACGCCTCGTCGCAGGCCGCCGGTCAGCCCGCCGACCCCAACGTGGGTCAGCCCGGAAACGGTGAGACGCCGAACCCCGAGGAAGACGTCATCGACGCCGAGGTCGTCGAAGACGACAAGCCCGAAGAAGAGAAGAAGTAAGCAGAGACCATGGCACACAAGGACGACGAACAGCCCACGGGCTCGGGCGCCGGTCCTGACGAGACGACGGGACCGGAGGAGAACACCTCCGGCCCCGCGCCGTCGGGCGAGCAGTCCGAGACGCACGACGTGGATGCCGATGGCCTGACCATCGACGACATCCTCGGCGCCGAGCAGACCCCCGAAGCCGCGGCAGAGGGAGCGGGCTCCGACAAGGAGGCCTCGCTGCTGATCGACCTCAAGCGCCTGCAGGCCGAGTACGCCAACTACCGTCGGCGCACCGAAGACCAGCGCGAGCGCGAGATCGAGCGGGCCAAGGGCGAAGCCGTGAAGGGCTTGCTGCCCGTCATGGACGACCTCGACCGCGCTGTCAAGCACGGCGACCTCGTCGAGGGCACGCCCTTCGCCGCCATCGGCGACAAGGTGCGCGCCGTGGCCGAGCGTCTCGGCGTGGTGTCGTACGGCGCCGTCGGCGACGTGTTCGACCCGCAGCAGCACGAGGCGATCTTCCAGGCGCCGACCCCCGGCGTGACCGAGACGACGATCCTCGAGGTCGTCGAGGTCGGCTACCGCCTCGGCTCGGTCGAGCTGCGACCGGCGAAGGTCGTCGTCGCCGTGCCGGCCTAAGAGGAGGACCAATGGCGAGTCAGGACTGGTTCGACAAGGACTTCTACAAGGTCCTCGGTGTCGACAAGAGCGTCAGCGCGGCCGATCTGAAGAAGACCTACCGCAAGCTCGCGCGTCAGTACCACCCCGACTCGAACCCGGGAGACGCGAAGGCCGAGGCGAAATTCAAGGAGATCAGCGAGGCCTACTCGGTGCTCAACGACCC
This sequence comes from uncultured Microbacterium sp., assembly GCF_963521695.1. Taxonomy (GTDB): domain Bacteria; phylum Actinomycetota; class Actinomycetes; order Actinomycetales; family Microbacteriaceae; genus Microbacterium. Next base: position 7,152 of record NZ_CAUQWC010000079.1, read on the forward strand.
CGAGCAGCGCGAGGAGTACGACCAGATTCGGGCCATGGGCTCGGGCGCGCGCTTCTCGGCTCCGGGGACGGGCGGCGGCGGGGGCTTCGACGATGTCTTCAGCCGGTTCGGTCAGGGCCGGGGTCAGCCGCAGCCCGGCTTCGAGGACATCTTCTCGATGTTCGATCAGCAGGGCGGCGGGTTCGGCTCCGGCCGGTTCGGTCAGACCACCGGCGGATTCCGTGGCTTCGGCGGCCCGCAGCGCGGGTCCGACGTCACGGCGCGGACGACGATCGACTTCGTCACGGCGGCCAAGGGCGAGACCATCACCCTTCAGGGCGAAGACAACGTGCCCTTCAAGGTGAAGATCCCGGCCGGCGTCTCCGACGGTCAGAAGATCCGTCTGCGCGGTCGCGGCCGCAAATCTCCCGACGGCGGGGAGAGCGGCGACATCGTGGTGACCGTCGCGGTGCGCCCGCACCCGGTGTTCACCCGTGACGGCCTCAACCTGCGGGTGACGGTGCCGGTGACCTTCACCGAAGCGGCCCTCGGCGCGACCATCGAGGTCCCCACCCTCGGCGGCGACCCGGTGCGGCTCCGCGTCGCGCCCGGCACCCCCTCGGGGCGCGTCCTGCGCGTCAAGGGTCGCGGGGTCGAGTCGACCAAGGGCTCCGGCGATCTGCTGGCCGAGGTGCAGGTCGCGGTCCCCGCGCACCTCGACGACGCCGCCCGCGAGGCCCTCGAGCGGTTCCAGGCACTCCAGCCGAAAGAGAACCCTCGCGCCGACCTGATGTCCAAAGCGCGGTAGAACTGCAGGACGGGAGGTCTCCCGGCATCCGTGATCACAGGATGCCGGGAGCCCGCCGGAGCGACGGAGAGGAGACACCGTGCCCGAGAGGGAGATCGACGAAGACGCCCCCATCTTCGCCATCGCCGCCGCGGCGGAGCTGACGAACATGCACCCGCAGACGCTGCGGCAGTACGACCGGCTCGGTCTCGTCGTGCCCGCGCGCACCCAGGGTGGATCGCGGAGGTACTCCAGCCGACACGTGCAGCAGCTGCGCGAGGTCGCTCGGCTGTCGGGCGAGGGCATGAGTCTCCCCGCCATCGCCCGGTTGCTCACCCTCGAGCAGCAGGTGCACGACCTCGCCCGCCGCGTGAATGACCTCGAGCGTCAGCTCACCATCGAACGCCAGTCGCGGCCGGGCGCGCGTGTCTTCGCGGCCGGAGCCACGGGCTCGGTCGTCACCCTCCGCCACGGTGCGCGCGTGCGTCGTGCCACCGACATCGTGCTCTGGCGACCGCGCGACATCCACGGCGACTGATCCCCCGCGGGATCCCAGATGCCGTGTGCGCCGGTGGCTCGACGGGCGCGGCCACCTCGCCGGAGTTCAGCCATCTCGCGTGAGTTCAGCTCCCTCGTGTGAGCGCGGGGTCTCCGAGCATGTCGACGGGACCGGAGCCGCGTGTCCCGGTGGGGCCGACGGGCGCGACCGCCCGGTCGGTGGTCCCGAGGCGGTTCGATGGGCGGATGCTGCGGCGGAGGTCCCTGAGCCCGTCGAAGGGACCGGGCGTCTCAGCGGTCAGGCCGGGTCGAGCCGCAGGACCGTCGGCGATTCGCCGACCCGCAGGTCGTCGGCCACCCGGATCGTGCGGGCCACGGCATCCACGGCTCCGATGACCGTGCCGAACCGCTCCCGATCGGCGCACACCGCTGTGACGGTCACGAAGTGCGAGCCCGTGTCCCACGTGTACGTCGCGAAAGGCGGGGTGCGCGCGTCGCTCGGCAGGGGCATCGCGAGCTTTTCGCCGACCCCGAGGAAGGGGTTGGGGAAAGATTCGGTGTCGTCGTACTCCATCGGCATCATCGCCCGCGCGGTGCGCGCCTGCGGGGTGGCCTCCTGCAGCTGCGCCATGACGACGAGCAGCTCGGGATCGCTCTTCCACACCCACACGAGCACGCGACCGGCGGCGCGGCGCATCAGCAGGGGGGTGGCTTGGCTGAGGATCCACGCGAACGCGCCGCCGCCGGGTCGGGGGGCCGCTCCGGTGGCCTGGTTCGCCTGACTGAGCAGCATGCCGATCGCCGCCTTCCGGTGACGACGCCCGCGGAAACCGAGAGATCCGGTCACGGGCACCCAGAGGTCGGCGGGAGCGTCGGCCTGCAGTCGAGACATGGGTTCAGCCTACGAGCCGCACCTCGTGAATCGGATGCCGCGGGGCGGCGTTCGCGACGAGAGAACGCTCCCACCGCGCAGGGGGTCGCCGGTGTCGGAGGTTGGTGCCAGGCTGTACCCCGCGGCCACCGCGACCGCATCGACCTGTTCTGGAGGTGCCGTGCTCGGCAAAATCCTCATCCGTTACCTCTCCCGGTACCGGTGGTTGCTCCTCGCATTGCTGGTTTTCCAGTTCGTGGCGGCCATGGCGTCGCTCTACCTCCCGCGGCTGAACGCCGACATCATCGACCAGGGCGTCGCACGTGGCGACACGGCCTTCATCTGGTCCCAGGGGTCGATGATGCTCGCCATCTCGCTCGGCCAGATCGCGGCATCCGTCATCGCGACCTACTTCGCCGCTCGCGCGGCGATGGCCGCGGGCCGCGACATCCGTCGCGACATCTTCGAGAAGGTCAGCGGCTTCTCCGAGCGCGAGCTGTCGCAGTTCGGGGCCGGGTCTCTCATCACCCGTAACACCAACGACGTGCAGCAGGTGCAGATGCTGGCGATGATGGGCGCGACGATGCTCGTCAGCGCACCGCTGCTGGCTATCGGCGGCGTCTTCATGGCGCTGCAGCAAGACGTCGGCCTCAGCTGGTTGATCGCCGTCTCGGTGCCCACGCTCTTGATCGCGGCGGGCCTCATCATCGCGCGCATGGTGCCGCTGTTCCGCAGCTACCAGGCGAAGCTCGACGCGGTGAACCGCATCATGCGCGAGCAGCTCACCGGTGTGCGCGTCGTGCGCGCGTTCGTGCGCGAGCGCATCGAAGAAGAGCGGTTCCGCGGGGCGAACACCGACATCATGATCGTCGGGCGCAAGGTGGGTTCCCTCTTCGTGCTGCTGTTCCCGCTGGCCATGCTCGTGCTGAACGTCACCGTCGTCGGCGTCATCTGGTTCGGCGGCATCCAGGTCGATCAGGGCAGCGTGCAGATCGGCACGCTGTTCGCCTTCATGCAGTACGTGGCGCAGATCCTCATGGGCGTCCTCATGGCGAGCTTCATGACGGTGATGATTCCCCGGGCGGCCGTGTCCGCCGAGCGCATCGGCGAGGTGCTCGACAGCCATTCCACACTCGAACGACCCGCGAACCCCGTGAGCGTGTTCCCTGAGCGCGGGGCCATCGAGTTCGACGACGTCTCGTTCGCCTACCCGGGCGCCGAGTCGGCCGTGGTGTCGGGCATCAGTTTCGCTGCCCGTCCGGGCGAGACCGTCGCCATCGTCGGCTCCACCGGCGCGGGAAAGACGACGCTCGTCTCTCTCATCCCGCGACTGTTCGACGTCACCGCGGGCGCCGTGCGCGTCGGGGGCGTCGACGTGCGCGAGGCAGACCTCGACGGGCTGTGGAAGAGCATCGGGCTCGTCCCTCAGCGTCCCTTCCTCTTCAGCGGCACGGTGGCATCCAACCTCCGCTTCGGTCGAGAAGACGCCACCGACGACGAACTGTGGAAGGCACTCGAGATCGCGCAGGGACGCGACTTCGTCGAGGCCATGGAGGGGGGACTCGACGGGCGCATCTCCCAGGGCGGTACGAACGTCTCGGGTGGTCAGCGTCAGCGCCTCGCCATCGCGCGGGCCATCGTGCATCGCCCGTCGGTACTCGTGTTCGACGACTCGTTCTCGGCGCTCGACCTCAGCACCGACGCCCGGCTCCGACAGGCGTTGTGGCAAGAGCTGCCCGAGGTGACGAAGATCGTCGTCGCCCAGCGCGTGTCGACCATCACGGGGGCCGATCGCATTGTCGTCCTCGAGGAGGGGCGGCTGGCGGGCGTCGGCACCCACGAGGAGCTCCTGCAGACCAGCAGCACCTACCGCGAGATCGTCGAGTCGCAGTTGGGGGTGGAGGCATGAGCACCACCGATGCACTCACCGAAGAGGAGCGGGCCGAACTCGAGCTGGCCGAGCAGGCGCGACTCAATTCGGGCGACTGGGACAGCGTGGCGCCCGGAAAGGCGTCGAACTTCGGCCCCAGCTTCCGCCGGCTGATCGGTCTCCTGCGCCCCTACGCGGGGGCGTTCACATTCGTCTCCGTGCTCGGCGCCCTCGGCGTCGTGCTCGCCGTGCTCGCGCCCCGTGTGCTCGGCGACGCCACGAACATCATCTTCGAGGGCGTGGTCTCGAAGGGCTTGGCCGAGCAGTTCCCCGCCGGCACCTCGCAAGCCGACGTCGTCGACGCTCTCCGCGCGGCGGGCCAGGGCGATGTCGCCAACATCGTCGGGGCGATGAACAACTTCTCCGTCGGGGCGGGCGTCGACTTCGACGCCCTGCGCATGGTGGTGGTCGCCGTGCTGGCGATCTACGTCGGTTCGTCCCTGCTGTCGTGGATCCAGGGCTACGTCATCAACATCATCATGGTGCGCACCATGTGGCGCCTGCGCGAAGACCTCGAGGCGAAGGTCAACCGCCTGCCGCTGTCGTACTTCGATAAGGTGCAGCGCGGCGAGCTGATCTCGCGCGTCACCAACGATGTCGACAACATCACCCAGACCATGCAGCAGTCGCTCTCGAGCGCGCTGACCTCTGTGCTCACGGTCGTCGGCGTGCTCATCATGATGTTCACGATCTCGTGGCAGCTCGCTCTCGTCGCTCTCGTCTCCCTTCCGCTGATGGCCGTCATCTTCGGCGTCATCGGGCCCCAGTCGCAGAAGGCCTTCGGCGAACAGTGGAAGAAGGTCGGTCGCCTCAACGCCCGTGTCGAGGAGTCGTTCTCGGGTCACGCCCTCGTCAAGGTGTACGGACGCGAGAAAGACGCCCGAGACAAGTTCGAGGTCGAGAACGAAGAGTTGTACGAGGCGAGCTTCAAGGCGCAGTTCCTGTCCGGCATGATCATGCCCGGCATGATGTTCGTCGGAAACCTCACCTACGTCGGCATCGCCGTGCTCGGCGGTCTCATGGTGGCCGGCGGGCAGCTCCGCCTCGGTGACGTGCAGGCCTTCATCCAGTACTCGCAGCAGTTCACCCAGCCGCTGTCGCAGCTGGGCGGCATGGCCGCGGTGGTGCAGTCGGGCACCGCTTCGGCCGAACGCGTGTTCGCGCTGCTCGACGCCGACGAGCAAGATCCGGATGCCGCAGACGCCCCCGGCCATATCGGCGGACGCGGTGTCATCGAGTTCGAGAACGTGCGCTTCGCCTACACGCCCGATCGGCCGCTCATCACCGACCTGTCGTTCCGCGTCGAGCCCGGACAGACGGTCGCCATCGTCGGGCCCACCGGTGCCGGCAAGACGACGCTGGTCAACCTCATCATGCGGTTCTACGAGCTCGACGGCGGCCGCATCATGCTCGACGGGCAGGACATCGCCGACCTCCGTCGCGACGACGTCCGTGCCCGCACCGGAATGGTCCTGCAGGACCCGTGGCTGTTCGCCGGCACGATCCGCGACAACATCCGTTACGGCCGCGAGACCGCGACCGACGACGAGATCGTCGAGGCGGCCGTCGCCACGCGCGTCGATCAGTTCGTGCACTCGCTGCCCGACGGGTACGACACCGTGCTCGACGAAGACGCCGCCAATGTCTCGGCGGGCGAGAAGCAGTTGATCACCATCGCGCGCGCGTTCGTCGCCCGTCCGTCGGTGCTCATCCTCGACGAAGCGACCTCGTCGGTCGACACCCGCACCGAGCTGCTGCTGCAGCAGGCGATGGCCGCGCTCCGCCAAGGGCGCACGTCGTTCGTCATCGCGCACCGGCTGTCGACCATCCGCGACGCCGACCTCATCCTCGTGATGGAGCACGGCGACATCGTCGAGAAGGGCACGCACGACGAGCTCATCGCGCGGGAGGGTGCGTACTACCGCCTCTACCGTTCGCAGTTCGAGCAGGCGGCGTCCGACCTCGACACCTCGGATCAGGGGGCGAACCCGGCCGCGCGGCCGCAGCAGGCGCCGGCGACAGACGACGCCGAGGTGGTCTCGGC
>NZ_CAUQWC010000080.1:0-13232 GCF_963521695.1 uncultured Microbacterium sp.
CTCCCACCCCGCCTCCGCCGCGGCCCGACCGGGTCGCGGCGGAGGCTCCTGCGGGTCGGCGCGCAGCGCCCCCGCCCCATCATCCCGACCGGCGACGAGCCGGTTCTGCAAGGAGGACCTCGTGAGCACCATCCTCGAGATGCGCTCGATCACCAAGGAGTTCCCCGGCGTCATCGCGCTCGCCGACGTGTCGCTGACCGTCGAGCGCGGAACGGTTCACGCCATCTGCGGCGAGAACGGCGCCGGCAAGTCGACCCTCATGAAGGTGCTCAGCGGTGTGTACCCCGCGGGCGATTACCGCGGTGAGATCGTCTTCGACGGCAACACCGTCGAGTTCAAAGACATCCGCGACAGCGAAGCGGCCGGCATCGTCATCATCCACCAGGAGCTGGCCCTCAGCCCCTACCTGTCGATCGCCGAGAACATCTTCCTCGGCAACGAGATCACCCACCGCGGCCTGATCGACTGGGATGCCACGAACCGCGAGGCGGCCAAGCTCCTCGCCCGCGTGGGCCTGGGCGACAGCCCCGACGTCCCCGTCAACGAGATCGGCGTCGGCAAGCAGCAGCTCGTCGAGATCGCCAAGGCGCTGTCGAAGGACGTCAAGCTCCTCATCCTCGACGAGCCGACCGCCGCCCTCAATGACGACGACTCCGAGCACCTGCTCGACCTGATCCGTCACCTGCGCGGTCAGAACATCACCTGCATCATCATCAGCCACAAGCTGAACGAGATCCGCGCAATCGCCGACGAGGTCACGATCATCCGCGACGGGCGCACGATCGAGACGCTCGACGTCGCCACCGGCGGCACGAGCGAAGACCGCATCATCCGCGGCATGGTCGGCCGCGAGCTCGAGAACCGCTACCCCGACCGCGACGTCGAGATCGGCGACGAGGTGCTGCGCATCGAGGACTGGAACGTCAGTCACCCCACGGATGCCGCGCGCACCGTCATCCACCAGGCGAACCTCAACGTCCGCGCCGGTGAGGTCGTCGGCATCGCCGGTCTCATGGGCGCCGGCCGCACGGAGCTGGCGATGAGCGTGTTCGGCAAGAGCTTCGGCTCGCGCATCTCGGGCACCGTCTACATCAACGGCAAGAAGGCCGACACCTCCACGGTGCCCAACGCCATCCGCAGCGGTCTCGCGTACGTCACCGAGGACCGCAAGGGCGCAGGGCTCAACCTCATCGACACGATCAAGCGCAACATCTCGCTCGCCGGCATGCGCAAGCTCGTCAAGGGCGGCTTCGTCGACGGCGACGAGGAGTACCTGGTCGCCAACCGCTACCGCAAGTCGATGAACATCAAGGCCCCCAGCGTCGACGTGGTCGTCGGCAAGCTCTCGGGCGGCAACCAGCAGAAGGTCGTGCTGTCGCAGTGGCTGTTCTCCGACCCGGAGGTGCTGATCCTCGACGAGCCGACCCGCGGCATCGACGTCGGCGCGAAGTACGAGATCTACACGATCATCAACGCCCTCGCGGCCCAGGGGAAGGGGGTGCTGGTCATCTCTTCGGAGCTGCCCGAACTCCTCGGCATCTGCGACCGCATCTACACCCTCAGCGAAGGCCACATCACCGGCCAGCTGCCCATCGAACAGGCAACTCCCGAGGCACTCATGGTGCTCATGACGAAGGAAAAGGAAGCCGACCATGTCAGCGCTTGACAACACCGTGACCCCGAAGGGTCCCGCCACGCCGAAGGGTCCCGTCGGCGGCGGCGCCGGCAGCGGTGCCGGGGGCATCGTGCAGTTCTTCACCTCGCGCCTGCGCGAGATCGGCATCTTCATCGCCCTCATCGTCATCGTCCTGCTCTTCCAGGCGCTGACCGGCGGGCGCCTGCTCACCGCGGGCAACGTGTCGAACATCATCGTCCAGAACAGCTACATCCTGATCCTCGCGATCGGCATGGTGATGATCATCATCGCCGGCCACATCGACCTGTCGGTGGGCTCCGTCGCCGCCTTCGTCGGCGCCGTCTCCGGTGTGCTCATCGTGCAGTGGGGCTTCCCCTGGTGGCTCGGAATCGTGCTGTCGCTCCTCCTGGGTGCGGTGGTCGGCATGTGGCAGGGCTTCTGGGTGGCATACATCGGCATCCCGGCGTTCATCGTGACGCTGGCGGGCATGCTGCTGTTCCGCGGTCTCACGCAGATGACGCTGGGAAACACGCAGATCACGCCGTTCCCGACCGAGTACCGCCAGCTCGGCGGCGGCTATCTCTTCCCCGACCTCTTCCCGGCCGCCTCGTCGCCGGCGGAGTGGATCACCGTCGCGCTCGGCGTGCTGACCCTCGTGCTCTTCGTGGTGTCGCAGGTGCGCCAGCGTGCCAAGCGTGCGGCGCTGGAACTGCAGAACGAGCCCCAGGTCGCCTTCCTCGTCAAGCTCATCGGTGGCGGCGCGCTCATCGCGTACCTCACCTACCTGCTCGGTGTGGCCCCCGGTTCGCGTGGCACGCCGATCGTGCTCGTCGTGCTCGCCGTGCTGATCATCGGGTACTCGACCGTCATGAGCCGTAGCGTCTTCGGCCGCCACATCTACGCGATCGGTGGAAACCGCACCGCCGCGAAGCTGTCGGGCATCAACACCCGCCGCGTCGACTTCATGCTCTTCGTGAACATGGGCGTGCTCGCGGCCCTTGCCGGCATCGTGTTCACGGGCCGACTGAACTCCGCCGGACCCGGCGCCGGAAACCTCTTCGAACTGGATGCCATCGCGGCATCCTTCATCGGTGGAGCTGCCGTTCAGGGTGGTGTCGGCCGCGTGGTCGGCGCGATCGCCGGTGGTCTGGTCATGGGTGTGCTGAACAACGGCATGTCGCTCATGGGTATCTCGACCGACGTGCAGCAGTTCATCAAGGGTCTCGTGCTGCTGCTGGCCGTCGCCTTCGACGTGTGGAACAAGAACCGCACCCGCGGTTGAGCCGTTCGCGGTGACGCAGGGCCCCGACGTTTCGCGTCGGGGCCCTGCGTGCGTTCGGCGGAGCTGTGCGCCCCCGCCCGCGGCCGTCGAACACCCCTGGAGTGTCCGCCGGCACGCCAGGACACGGGCTGCCCATGGCCCCGTCGGCACGTCACGCCCAGCGACCGCCGGCGAGTGCTCGGGCGCCGCGCCGCGGCATCCGTGTGGACAGCAGTCGTGACACCCCGTAGCGGCGGGCGGTCGAGGGCCAGAGCAGGATGCCGACACCGAGCACGGCCATCAGGGGGTAGACCGCGGTGAGCTGATCCGACGACCAATACAGCACGAGCGTGAACGACGACAGGGCCGCAGCGGGGAGGGTCGCCACACCCGCGATGAGGAGCACGCCCAGAGCGAGCTCCCACAGGGGCACCGTGGCACCGAAGAGTGGCGCGAGCGGGACCATGACACCCTCGGCGAAAAGGCGGAAGCCCTCGGGAATCCGCGTCCCGCGCGAGGCCGCGTCGACGACGAGGGCGATGTCGGCGGCGCCGAAGCCCGCGCGCAGCTTGACGATCGCCTCGCCCACCCACAGGATGCCGAGCGCCACGCGCGCCGCGCCGAGGACCACGCGCGCGGTGCCCAGGATCACCGTGCGCGGCCTCCGCACCGACCGCTGCGCGCTCATGCGAGCGGTGCGCTGCCGAAGACGACCTGCGCCTTGTCGCAGCGCACGATGAGGGTCGTGTACATGTCCGCCGTGGTGCCGGCGGGCAGTTCGATGGTCTGGGTCGCGTCGGTGGAGACCGTACCGATCTCCACGCCCGCCAGGGCCGCGGCGTCGTCGGTGCCGTTGGCCAGGTAGAAGTGCAGATCCGGCCCCTCGTCGGTGCGGAAGCCGGAGATGTCGACGGCGGAGCCCTCGATCGTCACCTGCCCGCTGACGGATTTGCCGCCGGTGCCCGCGAAGGCGCCCTGACGCGATGACGCCATCGCTGCCGTGGTCGCCTCCGGCGTCGCCATGGTCGCCGGGGGTGCAGACGTCATGGCCGCGGCGGACGACATCGGCGAGGCCGCGCCGGCGTTCGTGGACGCCGAGTCTGCGGGCGTCGCACAGCCCGCGAGAGACAGCCCGAGGGTGAGTACTGCGGCGGCGAGAGTGAGGGGAGTAGTGAGACGGGTCATGAGGAGTCCTTCGTGAACGGTGGGGCCGGACGGTTGTCGGCCCGCACTGACCGAACCAGGCGGTCGACCGTGACGGAGCGGATCTTTCGCTTCCGTAAGAAGTCGCGGCGCGGCGGGGGAGCGCCACCTATGTTCTGTTCATGGCAGCTCAGCCCTCCGTCGTGGTCGTCGAGGACGACGCGACCGTCCGCACCGTCGTCGCCGAATACCTCCGCGCCGACGGCTACGACGTCGTGGCCTACAGCGACGGCTCAACGGCGCTGGCCGCTCTGGCTTCCGATCTGCCCGACGTGCTCGTCATCGACCGGATGCTGCCGGGTGTCAGTGGAGACGAGCTGTGCATCGACGTGCGCCGGCGTTCCGACGTGCCGGTGCTCATGCTCACCGCCCGCGGCAGCGTCGAAGACCGTATCGGCGGTCTCGAACGGGGAGCCGACGACTACCTCACGAAGCCGTTCGCCATGCGGGAGCTGCAGCTGCGCGTGCGGGCACTGCTGCGGCGGCGCGTGGGCGCGGCGGGCTCGAGCGACTTCAGCGTCGGGCCCTTGCGGGTCGACCCGGCGGGCCGGCGTGTGTGGAACGGTGCGGACGAGGTGGTGCTGACCGCTCGCGAGTACGACCTTCTTCTCCACCTCGCGCGTCATCCCGAACGCGTATTCACCCGCGACGAGCTGCTGCAGGCCGTGTGGGGGTGGACGTTCGGCGACGCGAGCACGGTGACCGTGCACGTGCGGCGCCTGCGCGAGAAGATCGAGGTCGACCCCGGATCGCCGGTGTACCTGCGCACCGTGTGGGGCGCCGGGTACCGCTTCGTCCCGGCGGGAGACGGTCATGTTGCCCGTTGACGACCTGCTCCACATCGCCGTCACCACGCTCGTGTGCAGTGCCGTGGTGATGATGGTCGTCGTCGTCGTTCTGCTCCTGTCCCGGCGCAGTTCGATCCTCGTGCGCGTGACGGTCGTCGTCGTGGGCGCGGTGGTGGCCGTGGCGGTGTCGACGGCGGCCGCGGCGTACGAGATGTTCCTCGGATCCCACGAACTGCTCGTGGTCGGCTGGATCATCGGCATCGCTGCGGCGGTCGCGGTGGCATCCGCCTGGCTCGTGCTGCGCGGCACGATCTCCCGTGCAACGCGGCACCTCATCGAGTCCGCTCGCCGCATCGCCGAGGGCGAGCCGGTGGTCGCTGTCGCGTCCGGGTGGGATGAGTTCGACCGACTATCGCGCGAGCTCGCCGATACGTCCGCCCGGCTGGCGGCGGCACGCGCCGAGGTGGAGCGACTCGAAGAGTCGCGCGCGCTGTTCTTCGCGTGGATCTCGCACGACCTTCGCACCCCGCTGGCGGGGATCCGCGCGCTGGCGGAGGCGGTGGAGGACGGCGTGGCCGAGCGCCCGATGGAATACGTGACGAGCATCCGCGGCAGAGTCGACATCCTCGACCGGATGGTCGACGACCTCTTCGAACTCGCGAAGCTCGAGAGCGGGACGTTCTCCCTCCGCCCGCAGGTCGTGACCCTGCTCGATCTCGTCTCCGATGCCGTCGTCGATGCGCGGACGATCGCCGACCGGCGGGGAATCGAGATCGCGCACGAGGGCATCGTCGGGGTGCAGCTGTGGGCCGATCCCCGCGAGCTCGCACGCGCCCTCGGCAACGTGCTGAGCAACGCGGTGCGCTATGCGCCCGCCGACAGCGTTGTGCTCGTCTCCGCCCGAGTGGACGCCGAGGCCCAGGTGGTGTTGAGTGTGCGCGATGCCGGCGACGGCGTGGCGGAGGACGACCTGGGGCGCCTGTTCGAGGTGGGGTGGCGAGCGGATGCCGCCCGCTCCGCCGACCGCGACACTCGCGTCGCCGCGGGCGCAGGGCTGGGGCTCGCCATCGTCCGCGGTATCGCCGAGGCCCACGGTGGCCGCGTTCGCGCCGCGCGCGAGTGCGATGGGTTCCGTCTCGACCTCATCTTGCCCGCGGATCCGCCGGATCGATCGGTGCCCGTGCCCGCGTGAACGTCCGGCCCTCGGAGACTCTTCGCGTTCGGGATAACCCGAATCGAGCCGGGGGCTGACCGGGAGGTGTCGCGAGGGCCGGAGTCATAGCGTGGATGCCATGACCTCGGCATCCGTTCTCCCGCCCCCGCCTCCGCTGCCCGGCACGTCCGCTGCGAACGCCACGGCTCCGCTGCCCGATCAGTCGACCGCGGCCACCACGCCCCTGCCGTCTGGACCGGCCCCCACGTCGCCGCTCCCCGACACCCGCTCCGTCGCCGTCCCGCCGAAGGTGCGTATCTCCTCGCCGGGTCGCATCGCCGGTGCGGCCGCGCACCTCGCCGCCCTCGGCGTCGTCGGCCCCGCCGTCTTCACCGCCCTGTTCGGCCTGTTCGGCTCGGGTTTCGGGTTGCTCCCCGCCCTGCTCATCGGCGTCGTGGTGCTCGTCGCCTTCGTCTACGCGCTCTTCGCGGTGGCGTGGTTCGAGCGGGCCCGCGTCGACGGCCTCTACGGCCTCGGACTCGCGCCGATCCGTCCGCGCCGGAGCCCCAAGCCCGGTTTCGTCGGGGTGCTGCACACCATCTGGCTGCAGGCCATCGACCCGCTGCAGTGGCGCGCCGTGGCATCCTTCGCCATCGCGACGGTGCTGGGTCTCGCCACGATCGCCTCGATCGGCGTCGTGTCGTGGGGGATCGGTCTCACGGCGAGCCCGATCTTCGGGTGGTCCGACACGCGCCTGCTCGGCATCCTGCCGCTCCCCGGGATCGCGGCGCCCCTGACCGGGATCGCCGCGGTGATCGTCGCGCTCGGCGTGATCGTCGGTTTCGCGATCCTGCACGGCGTCATCGTGCGGGCGATCTTCGTCCCCTCCCGCGAGGCGCAGCTGGTCGAGCAGGCCCGCACCTCCGACACCCGTCGCGCCGGTGCCGTCCGGGCCGCCGAGGTGGAGCGCACGCGCATCGAGCGCGACCTGCACGACGGCGTCCAGCCGCGACTCGTGTCGATCGGCATGACGCTGGGCCTGGCGCAGACGAAGATCGACGACGACCCCGAGGCCGCCAAGGCCCTCGTCGCCGAGGCCCACGCCTCGACCAAGTCGGCCATCACCGAACTGCGCCAGTTGGCACGCGGCATCCACGCCTCGGTGCTCGAAGACCGGGGACTGGATGCCGCCCTGTCAGCCCTGGCATCCCGCTCCCACATCCCGGTGACGCTCGACGTGCGCCTGCCGCGGCGCTGCGGGCGTGCCGCCGAGGAGGCCGTGTACTTCGCGATCGCCGAGACCCTCACCAACGCGGCCAAGCACTCCCGCGCCGCCGCGTGTCGCGTCGACGCGCGGGTGCGCGAGGACGGCTCGCTCTGGGCCCGCGTCGAGGACGACGGGCTCGGCGGCGCACGGATCGTGCCCGGTGGCGGTCTCGACGGCATCGTCAACCGCGTCGCCGCCGCGGGCGGCACGGCGCGCATCGACAGCCCGCAGGGCGGCCCGACCACGGTGGAGGTGAACGTCCCGTGCGCGTCCTGATCTGCGAAGACTCGGTGCTGCTGCGCGAGGGGCTCGTGCGCCTGCTCGCCGACGACGGCCACGAGGTCGTCGCCGCCCTCCCGGATGCCGCGGGGCTCGAGGCCGCGGTCGCCGAGACGGCGCCCGAGCTGTGCATCCTCGACGTGCGGCTCCCCCCGACCTGGACCGACGAGGGCATCCGCGCGGCGATCGCGCTGAGGTCCCGGCATCCGGGGCTCGCCGTCCTCGTCCTGTCGCAATACGTCGAGGAACGCTACGCGAGCGACCTCATCGCCGATGGGCAGGGCGCGCTGGGGTACCTGTTGAAAGACCGGGTGGCCGACGTCGCCGATTTCCTCGCCGCGGTCGCATCCATCGCCGGCGGGGCGACGGTGCTCGACCCCGAGGTCGTCGCGCAGCTGCTCACGCGGCGGCGCCGCGACGAGCGTCTGCAGAGTCTCACCGAACGCGAGCGGAGCGTTCTCGCGCTGATCGCCGAGGGCCGCTCGAATCAGGCCATCGCTGGCGCGCTCTTCGTGAGCGAGGCCAGCGTCGAGAAGTACATCACCGCCATCTTCACCAAGCTCGGCCTCGAGCAGGACGAGACCGGCAACCGCCGCGTCATCGCCGCCCTCGTCCATCTCGGCCACGATCACACCGGAGCCACCTCATGACCGCGCAGACACCCCTCCCCGCCCCCGCCGCCCCCGAGCCGCCCCGTCGTCGCGGTGCCGCCTTCGCCGTGTCGGTGGTCACGATCGTCGTCGGTGCGGTCGTCGCCGTCGGCACCCTCGCGGGTACCGGAGTGTCGGCCGTGGCCGGCATGGCCGACTGGCGGGGTGACACGTCGTCGTACGACGTGTCGTCCGACAGCTCGGCGCTGGCGCTCACCGACCTGCAGATCGACCTGGCCGGGGGTGACCTCACGGTCGAGTACGGCGATGTCGAGTCGGCGCAGCTCGATGCGGACAGCCGCGGCCGACAGGGGTGGACGTTCGACCAGGAGGGGGACTCCCTGCGCGTCGCCTCGCCCTCCGGCTCGTTCGTCGACGCGGGGCGCGGGGCGCGGGCCACGCTCACCCTGCCCTGGGATCTCGAGGGATCCGGGATCACCGCCGACATCCGGGTCACCGGCGGTGCGCTGGAACTGACCGGCGGCTTCGGCGACGTGACGGTGGAGGTCGCCGGAGGCGTTGCCACTCTCGACGGTGCGGCGCGCGACATCGGCGTGACAGTGACGGGCGGATCGGCCACGGCCGCGCTCATGGATGCCGAGGCGGCCGCGTTCGAGGTGGCCGGGGGCGAGCTGACGGCGACGCTCAGCGGGCTCACCCCGACTAGCACCGACGTCGAGGTGACCGCCGGCTCCGCCGACATCACGCTGCCCGACGACGAGTACGACGTCCGCGTCGACGACGGTCTGGGCTCGGTCGACAACGGTCTGCGCACGAGCTCGTCCGCCTCGGCCACGGTCGACGTGACCGCGACGATGGGGTCGGTGACCCTCCGCTCCTGACGGCGCACGTGAGGGGTCACTCTCTGTCGCCCGGATTCCGGTTCGGCGACAGGAAGTGACCCCTCAGACGTTGTCCGTCAGTTCGCGGTCGGACCGCTGCGACGCGCGCCGGATCCTCGACGGCGGGAGACGACCAGCCAGACGATCAGTCCGGCGATGACGAGGATCGCGATGACGAGCAGGATCCAGGGCAGCACCGGCGCCGTGTCCGCGACCGGGGCGGGCGTCGGGCTCGCCGACGGCGTGGCGCTGGGGGTGGGGGTCGCGGACGGCGTGACCGGTGCGGCCGCGACCTGGACGACGGCGGACGCGAGCACGGTCTCTCCGTCCGACAGGGCGATGGTGACCGATCCCGCGCGCGCGGGGGTGAACTCGACGGTGGCGGTCCCGTCGGTCACGGCCGTCGTGATCGACGGGCCGGTGGAGCTGCCGTCGGAGAACGAACCGCCGTCCGCGGAGTCGAGGCCGAATCCGACCGTCTGGAGGCCGTCGACCTTCGCCTCCACCTGCGTCTTCTGCCCGACGACCAGCGAGGAATCGACCTCGATGATGGGGGTCTGCGACGTCGCGGTGGGCTGAGGTGCCGACCCGCTGACCGTCACCGATACGGTGCCCAGCACGGTCTCGCCGTCTCCGACCGCGACGGTGAAGGTCCCTGCCTGCGTGGCGCGGAAGTACGCCGTGGCCTGGCCGTCGTTCGCCGGGCTGCTCACATCGGTGGAGCCGGCCCCACCCGACTGCGTCGAGAGCAGGCCGCCCGGTGAACCGGCGAGACCGAAGAAGGCATCTTCCAGCCCGCCCAGCCCGGTGGCGGTGATCGTCGTGGTCTCGTTGACCGCGACCGTGCTGGGGTTGGCAGTGACGGTGGCCGTGCCGCGCGCCGAGGCCGCGGTGCCGCCGCCGACTGCGAGAAGGGTCGTCAGGGCGACCAGGGTGACGAGCTGTGTGATGCGTTTCATGAGATCTTTCGGAGTCGGGGGCCGGGCGCCCGCCGGCTTGAATGCCCGCCGCGGGGTGCCGCGGGCAGGGCGGCTAAGACGAGCCGAACGAGGGGGAACGGTATTGTCCGATCCCTCGAAACGGGTCGACCGCCGGGGGTCGCTGCTCTCACCGTGGCGGACATCGCGCCCCGGGCGCAACGTCCACTTGTGGTCATGTCCACATTCGGACGCCGACATCGTCGCGCCCGGCCTCCGCGCGGGCCGCGCTCGGTCGGGGCCGGGCCGTCGATACGGGCGTGCAGCGACTCACGCGGCGGTCCGACGCTGCTCGCCCCCGCTCAGCGCCGGAGGCTCGAGGCGCTGCTGCGCGAGTGGGGAGCGGCGCGGGGAGTGTGAAGGCTCAGCGAGACGCCGGGCTCAGCCCTTCAGGGCCTTCGCGATGCGCTGCGGCGACACCTGCTCGGCGGTCCCGAGACGCTGGGCGAACAGGCTCACGCGGAGCTCCTCGAGCAGCCAGCGGGTCTGCACGAGGTTCGCGGGGGCGCCGGCGGGGATCGGTACGGTGCCGCCGGCCTCGACGAAGCCCCCGGCGGCGCGCTCGTACTCGGTCATGCGCTGCCGATCGCGACCCGGGTTGTCGGAGAGCGTCTTGACCCGGTCGAGCGCGCCCGCCAGGTACCGCGGATAGTGCTGCAGACGCGACAGGCCGGTCCGCGAGAGGAAGCCGGGGAACAGCAGGCCCCTCACCTGACCCCGCACGTCGTTCAGCGCGCCGAGGAGCGTGATGGACGCGGCATCCTTCATCGCCCGTTCCAGCTCGCGCTGGGCGAGCAGGATCTTCGCGGCCAGCGCGACCGTCTGGAAGGTCCGTTCGACGGAGACGGCTGAGAAGGCATCGCGTATGCGCTCGAAGTCGGCCTTCGTACGCACGACGCCGCTCGGGTTCTCGCGCCCCAGCAGGTCGTCAGCCAGGGCGACGCGCGCATCCTCGATGAGGGCTTTCGCGTTCTGGTACGGGGATGCCGCCAACGCGAGCTTCTCGTTCGCGGTGAGGTGGTCGAGCACGTAGCTGGCGGGGGAGGGGACGGCGAGCAGCATCAGTCGAAGGACGCCCGCGCGCGTGAGTCGCGCCGCATCCTCCGGGGTCGCCTCCACGCGCAGAGCCACGCTGTCGCCCTCGTCGACGAGAGCCGGATACCCGCGCACGACACCGCCGGCGACGGGCGTGTCGACGACCTCGGTGAGTTCGTCGAAGTCCCACGTGGTGAGCTTCGTGCGCGAGGCGAACGCGGGGGAGGCCTCGGCGACCTTCGCCGCAGCGGAACGCGCGGCGGGGCGCTCGCGGGTGATGGCCGATTCGACGCTGGAGCGGGCCCGGTCGGCGAGGCGGCGCTGCAGCGCCCCCAGGTCGCGGTCGCTCCCGATCGCGCGTCCTCGTGCGTCGACCGCGCGGAACGAGGGGCTCAGGTGCCCGGGTACACGCTCCAGCTCGAAGTCGGCGGCGCTCACGCGCTGGTTCGCCACGCGTTGCACGAGCGCGGCGAGTGCGTCGACGAGGGTCGTCTTGGGCAGACCGTTCGCGTGCTCGGGGCCCTTCTCGGCGAGTTCGGCGCTGAATTTCTCGGCCCAGTCCGCGGCGGGCACCACGTTGCGGCGGATCGTCTTGGGCAGTGCCCGCAGCAGTGCCGTGACCAGTTCGTCGCGCATGCCCGGCACCTGCCAGTCGAAGCCGTCGGGGCGGAGCTGAGCGAGGAGGGGGAGCGGCACCACCACCGTGACACCGTCGTCGGGAGCTCCGGGCTCGAAGCGGTAGGCGAGGTTCAACGTCTGGTCGCCCTGACGCCAGCGCGCGGGGAACGCCCGGTCGTCACCCTGCGCGCGATCGCCGGTGAGGTCGGACTCGCGGAGGTCGAGCAGGTTGGGCGTGCGGGCGACGGCATCCTTCCACCACGTCTCGAACGAGCGCACGTCGGTGACGTCGGCCGGAATGCGCGCGTTGTAGAACGCGAACACCGCTTCGTCGCCGACGAGGATGTCGCGGCGACGCTCGCGCTCCTCGATCTTCTCGAGCAGTCGGCGCTGTTCGACGTTGCGGCGAAGGAACGCCGTGAGCCGCTTGTCGAGCACTGACGGGTCCCATTCGCCCTCGACCAGCGCGTGGCGCACGAACATCTCGCGCGCGAGCGGCCGGTCGAAGCGCGCGAGCTGCACGCGGCGGCGGCCGACGAGCTCGACCCCGAAGAGGGTGACCTTCTCGTAGGCGGCGGCGGAGCCGGCATCCTTCGACCAGTGCGGCTCGCTGAGCGAGCGCTTCACCAGGTCGGGAGCGAGGTCTTCCGCCCAGGCGGGGTCGACGGCGGCGACCGTGCGGGCGAACAGGCGGGAGGTCTCGACGAGTTCGGCGGCCATGACGGCCGCGGGGCGCTTCTTCTTCAGCCCCGAGCCGGGGAAGATCGCGAAGCGCGCCCCGCGCGCCCCGATGTACTCGCCCTTGACCGGTCGGGCGTCGCCCGGGGTCTTGCGGTCCTTGGCCTGCGCCATCGTGCGCGCGTCGAGGATGCCGACGTGCGACAGCAGGCCTGCGAGGATGGAGCGGTGGATGGCGTCGCCGGCGGCGTGTCCCTCGGGGGCGGTGTCGCCGCGTCCTCCTCGCGCCTCCGCCGGAGGACGTCCCGTCCGGCCGGTGGTGGAAGGACCTCGTCCCACTTGTGGCGGTGCATGTCCCAAATCGTGCGGGTGAGAGCGGCCCGAACCCACCGTTTGTGGGACATGGTTCTGCGAACGACCCTCGCTGCGCCCGCCCTCGCCGCCCAGCGACCGCAGTTGCCGGTGCACGTCGACCCACTCGCGCACGCGCACGTAGTTGAGGTGCTCGCTGCGGCAGAGGCGTCTGAAAGCGCTGGATCCGAGCTCGGCCTGCTTCTCCTGCAGGTAGTCCCACAGGTTCAGCAGCGAGAGGAAGTCGCTGGTGGGATCGGTGAAACGCGCGTGGAACCGGTCGGCCTCCTCGCGGCGCTCCTCGGGGCGTTCGCGCACGTCCTGGATCGACATGCCCGAGACGATCGCGAGTACCTCGGGTTGCACGTCGCCTCGTCGCGCCTCGATGAGCATGCGGGCGAATCGCGGGTCGATGGGCAGCCGCGCGATCTCGCGGCCGATCTCGGTGAGGCGCGGGCCGTCGTCGTCGCGGCGCCCGCGGCGCTGCCGCGACG
>NZ_CAUQWC010000081.1:0-12838 GCF_963521695.1 uncultured Microbacterium sp.
CCGCGCAACCCCTTCCTCGGTCACGAGCCGCTGCGCGAGGATTCCGAGGACAACTGTTCCGAGGAGGACGACGATGACTGACCGTGAAGAGACCCAGGACGCCCCCGTCATGGACGGCGCCACCGACGCTGGCGTCGAGGAGAAGAAGGACGGCGCTCGAGAGCAGCGTGCTGCTGACGCCGCGGTCGCCGACGAGGGTCTGCCCACCGAAGACCTGAAGGACGACCTCCGCAGCATCCGCGGCTACGGCGAGGATCGCTGAGGACGCTCGTCTTCCAGGGGGGCGGACGACGACCCTCGTCCGGAGCCACGTGGGGGACTGGCTCGACGGGCGAGGGCCATCGAGGACGCCAGAGGGGCGTCATCCGCGCCGACGATGGCGGCGGGGGTATACGCAGAGTACGCGCTCGTCCCGCCAAGACGGCCGGATCTCAGCCAATCCGAAGGCGGTGCGCGCACTGCTCCCGGGCGCACGGCGCGGCGCCCGGGAGCGGGGAATTCATCAGGCGTCGGTCGGCACCTCGCCGGCGGCGATCGCGTCAGCGTAGGTGCGGATGTCGGGGCCGGGCTCGTAGTCGATGAAGCGGTCCTTGATGCGCGCGTTGATCTGAGCGAAGGCCTCGTCCGACGAGATGCCGTCGCTCTCGCGGGCGATCGCGACGACCGCTTCGCGCAGGACGTTGTCGGCGTCGTCGAGGATCTTCTGGCGGGCGGGTTCGTTCCAGCGGATGTCTGAGATGTCCATGGGCGACACGATAGGGCGGGCCCTCGGGCACCTTTGCGGGGTTGCGCCCGGGGCGTGCGTGTGCGGAGCCGGCGGCGCAACCCGGCCGCTCGGCGGCACCGCCGCGGCGAGGATGGACGCATGTCGACGGATGCGGGGAGAGGCATGGGAACGAGGCTTCGCACGGCGCTGCGCGACCTGCGGTGGTGGGTGCGCGACTACGCGTACGCGCTCCGCGGCCAATGGCGCGCCCTCGTCGGCCGGGAGGGCGCTGCGCCTCTGTCGGAGGGGGCGGGCACTCCGGTCGTGCTGCTCCCGGGTATCTACGAGACCTGGCGCTTCCTCGAACCCCTCGCGCGCGCCCTGCACGAACGCGGTCATCCGGTGTACGTCGTCGACGAGCTCGGCGACAACCGTCGTCCGATCGCCGAGCAGGCCTCTCGGGTCGCCGTCTTCCTCCTCGCTCGCGGACTGGATGACGTCGTGCTCGTCGCGCACAGCAAGGGCGGCTTGATCGGCAAACACGTCATGGCGTTCGACCCCGCCGGTGCGAGGGTGCGTGCGATGATCGCCGTCGCGACGCCGTTCGGCGGTTCGCGCTACAGCCGGCTGATGCCGACCCCCTCGCTGCGCGCCTTCGCGTCGGGTGACGCCACGATGCGCGCGCTCGCCGCGGCGGCCGAGGCCAACGCGCGGATCGTGTCGATCTACGGATCCTTCGATCCGCACATCCCCGAGGGCAGCGAACTCGCCGGAGCACGCAATGTGCGCTTGACCGAGGGCGGGCACTTCCGCATCCTCGCCGACCCCCGGGTCATCGCCGAGGTCGTCCGGGTCGCGGAATAGGGTGTGTCGCGGTCGATCGCCCGTGGACGCGGAGGTCCGGGCGGACCGCGCCTCTCAGCGCAACAGCACGGATCGAGCGTGGTCGTCGACGGCGATATCGCCCTCCGCGACGGCCGTGACCTCGACGGACTCCAGGGTGAGGGCTCCCGACAGGGTCGTCAGAAAGGCCGTGTCGGCCGCATCCCTGCCGGTGGCGATGCGCACGAGGTGGTCGCGGGGCGCCAGCCGCGTGGCATCCACGACCTCCCATCGGCCGTCGACGAAAGCTTCGACCACCGCATGGAAGTCCATGGGATCGAGCCCCGGCGCGAACGCGGAGACCAGACGAGCGGGCGTGCCGCTCGCGCGAAGGAGGGCGACGGTCAGATGGGCGTAGTCGCGGCAGACGCCCTCCCGTGCTCGGAGGGTGTCGACCGCGGTATCGGTGGGTCCGCTCGATCCGGGGACGTACGACAGCTGCTCCCACACCCACGCCGGCACTCGCTTCACCGTTTCGCGGGGGCTGAGATTCGCGAAGACGGATGCCGCATCGCCCAGCTCGTCGGCGGGGGCGTAGCGACTCGGTCGGAGATAGCGAACGGTGTCGACGTCGTCGGACTCGGCCGGTGCGGTGGGTGGCGAGACCTCGGCGCGGTAGGCGATGATCGCGGTACCCGCGGGCAGGGTTGCGCGATGCAGGCGAGTGCCGTGGGCGTCGTGCTGCTCGCGGAACGGCACCGAGCGACCCTCCACGGTGATCTGCAGACTCTCCTCGACGACCCAGCCGGCGGCGGCGGCGATCGACAGGACCACTTCCGCCTCGACGTCGACGTGAAGGATCACTTCGGCTGCGACCGACGCGTTCATGCGGCCGCGTCCGGTACCACGTCGGCGTCGGGAAGAAGAGGGGAACGGGCCCTCGAACGCACCGCGCAGCACCCATCGCCCGCGGCGTCGCATCCGTCGGCGACCGCACAGCGCATGCGGTGCAGGAAAGACGTCACAGCGGCGGTCTCGCCCTCGCTCATGCCGCGGGTGGCCTCCATCATGCGTGCGTGCATGGAAGCAAGAGTGTCATGCATCTCGACGTCGGCGTGCCCGGTCGTGGAGACCAGCACCTTGCGTCGATCAGTCGGGTGGGGTCTCCGCTGAAGGTGACCCGAGCGTTCCAGCCTGTCCAGGAGCGCCGTGACCGACGCGGTCGACACACCGAGGTGCCGGGCGAGGTCGATCGGGGTCACCTCGAGCGCGGTCGCCGACGCGCGCGTGAGCACGCGCAGGACGAGCAGTTCGTTCTCACTCATCGACATCGATGCCTGCGTGCGGCGGCGCATGGCCATCTCAGCGGTGCGGTACGAGCGCATGGCCTCCATGATCCGCGCTCCGCGGTCGTCGTCCGCGCTTTCGCTGTACCAGTACGACGGAGGTGATGGGGTGTCGTTCGTCATCATCTCTCCTAATATCTCGCTTGCCTATTCGCTAGTCTAACTAGTAAGTTGGAACCTAAGCAACGAGCAGAGGGGTACATCATGGCGAAGCTCTACTACGGCACGACCACCGAGCCGATCACCGTCGACGACCGCGTCCTGGCACACGTCAAGGTGGTCGTGGCGACCAAGCTGCGCCGTGGTGAGAGCTTCACGCTCTCGTGGGTCCACGGACCCGACGAGCCCGCAGGCCGTTCCACCATCTGGCTCCAGCCGTCGATCCCGCTGCGTTTCGTCTTCGAATCGGAGCAGCCGGAGTCGCTCGACCAGAATCTTCTGAAGCGCATGGCGAACGACGCGAACTCCTCGCGAGGTCTGAGCCTCGACGTCGCGATCGACGGGCTCGCCGCAGCCCCGGCTTCCGCGGCTCCGGCTCGCACCAAGGCTTCGCGTACGCTCGCTCGCGCTGCGTGATGTCACGGGGCGCGCCGCTGGTCGGCGTGCACCGCGGCGTCGGCTCGCCCGCGGGGCCGGTGCGGGTCGCTCCGACCCCGCCGATCTCCACATCGGCGCGGACGTCCCCGACGCCTTCGACCGCTGATTCACGGGGCGCCGTCGGCCCCTCATCCGCGGCTCGTCAGCCGTCGGTCTGATCGACCTCCGGAGCCACGTGCGGGGGCGTCCCCTCTTCGCTGCGCACGCGCGTGACGCCGACGATGAAAATAACGGCGGCCACCGCGAGGAGAGCCACCTTCGGAGCGTTGGGCGAGTCCGCCGGCAGCACCAGGGTGGGCACCGCGCAGATCACGGCAGATACCGCGCTCAGGAGGGCACCCAGGGGCAGCCGCGTCAGCATCCTCAACCGTTCTTCCCTCCCGTGGGCTGCCGCCATCTTAGGGGAGTGTGCGAACCGCCTTCCATACCGTGCGGGTGCGCGCCCGTCCATGGCCGGTTGCGTGTGCGAGGGCGCCGTTAGCGTTGCCCGGACCGACGAAGGGATTCCCGTGCGAATCAGAACATCTCCGCTGGCCGTTGCCGTCCTGCTCGCCGCACTCTTCAGCGTTCCGTCCCCCGCCTCCGCGGCCGCCGCACCCGCCGTGGTGGCGGCACCGTCGTCTCCCTCCGTCGGAGAGGTGGCGACGATCACCGCGTCGGGCCTCGGCGGTCTCGAATCGGCGACGTTCGGAATCGACGACGCGAGCGCGGGGGCGTTCTCAGGCGAGGGCGCCGAGACCGGTGCCACCACCGCCGCTGTGCCGGTATCGGACGGGTCCGCCGTCGTGGAGTTCACCCCCACGCGTACCGGCGACATCGTCATCGCGGTCAGCACCGGCGAGTCGGTCCTCGCCGAGGTCACGATCTCGGTCTCGGCGGCGACGGCGGAACCCGCGCCGTCCACCGTCAGCCCGACGTCCGCGCCCTCGACGCCGGCAGCAGATGATTCGGCTCAGGCCGAACCCGACTCGGAGGCCGAGGCCGGACGCTTCGCCTTCGTGCTGATTCCGCTGATCGCGGCCGCGATCATCGTCGTCGGAGGCATCATCGTGATCACCCGCGGGCGCCGGAGTCGCCGCGGCGACTGAGACCTGGTTCCCGTCGAGGCCCGTCGTGCACCCGGTCAGGGGACGACATAACCCGCGGCCCGCACCAGCTCGTACCATTCCGCTCGCGTCAGCCGGAGGTCGGACCCCGCGGCCGCATCGGTGACGCGTCCCGGGCTCGTCGTGCCGAGCACGACCTGCATGTCCGCGGGATGCCGGGTGATCCAGGCGACCGCGATTGCCAGGGGCGGGACTCCGTACTGCTCCGACAGCCGGTCGATGACGGCGTTCAACTCGACGTAGTCGGGGTGCCCGAGGAAGACGCCGCCGCCTCCGCGGGTTCCCTGCAGCGGCGACCATGCCTGGAGCGTGATGCCTTCGATCCGGCAGTACTCGACCAACCCACCGCCGTCTCGCACAGAAGACTGGGGGGCGCTCTCCATGTTCGCGGCGAGTCCCTGCACCATGACGGGTGCGTGGGCGATCGACAGCTGCACCTGGTTGGCCACGAGGGGCTGACGCACGGCGGTTCGCAGCAGATCGATCTGGCGGGGCGTGTGGTTCGACACACCGAATGCGCGCACCATGCCCGAACTCTCGAGGTGATCGAAGGCGCGTGCCACCTCGGCCGGCTCGACGAGCGCGTCGGGGCGGTGCAGCAGCAGGACGTCGACGTAGTCGGTCCGCAGGGCGCGCAGTGATGCCTCCACGGAAGACACGAGGTGTTCGTAAGAGAAGTCGAAGTACGGCCCCTCCCGCACGATGCCCGCCTTGGTCTGCAGACGGATCTCACCGCGTTCGGCGGGACTCAACCGCAGGGCCTCCGCGAATCGCTCCTCGGCGGAGTGCAGGGAGCGCGCGTAGATGTCGGCGTGATCGAAGAAATCGATCCCGGCGTCACGCGCGGCGCCGTAGAGCGCACGTACGTCGCCGTCGGTCTTGTCGTCGATGCGCATCATGCCGGCGACGACGTTGGGGACGGTCAGGCCGGTGGTACCGAGGGGAACGTTTCGCATCACCCCACGCTAACGCGCGGCATGGCGCACCGGCTCACTCCTTCCGATGGGTGGCCGGTGCGTCAGCCTCCGTTGCCGGGCTGTGGGTCGTTCCGGCATCCGATGCCTCTTCATGCACCGGATCGACGGGGGCGCGCGAGCCCCGAGGCGCGGCGCGCAGCAACTCGTTCATATCGGCCAGGAAGCTGCCGAGCTGCTGCTGCTGCCAGCGAAGGTCGCGCGCGCGGTCCTCGGCGTCGTGCAGCACGCCCACGCTGTGAGAGCTGATCGTGTCGGCGATCCGCTGCGCCTTCTCGCCGGCGTCGTCGAGGATCTCGCGGGCTCGCAGTTGCGCGTCGGCCCCGACCTGCTGAGCCTGGGCGCGCGCGAGCCGTTCGAAGTCGTCGGCACGCGCGCTGATACGCCGCGCGTGCTCGAGGGCGGCGGACACCTGCTCGTTCGCATCTTCGGTGATGCGCTCGGCGTGCGCCACGGCCTGATTGTGCAGGACGAGGAACTCCTGCTGCGCCTCGTCTTGTCGGCGGGTGAGTGACTCTTCGAACTCGAGCACGCGCGCGGTCATCTCGCGCACGTCGCGTTCGGCCGCGGACCGCAGCTCGCTCGTCTCGCGCGACACCATCGATCGCAGGGCCGCGACACCCCTCTCGGATTCGGTGCGCACGGCGACGGCCTCGCGCTCGGCCTGAGCGACGCGTTCGGTCGCGTGCGCGCTCTCGCGGTCGAGGCGTGCCGCGTGTGCCGTCGCCTCCGTCTCGATCCGCAGGCGCACCTGATCGACGTCGTGCTGCGCCTCGGCGCGCAGGCGCGCCTGTTCGGCGACGGCCTCTTCGCGGATGGATGCCGCTTCATCGCGCGCGCTCGCGAGTAGTCGCTCGGCCTGGCCGACGGCGTTCTGGACCAAGACGGATGCCTGCTCCTCCGCCACGCGCAGGATCGCATCGAACTGCTGCCGTTCCTGCTGCGGGTCGGAGTGCTCGCCGCGGCCGGAGGCGAACTCCGCCGACAACGCCGCCACCCGCATCTCGGCTTCCGCGGCGCGTGCCGAGGCTTCACGCGCCTGCTCGTGCAGGGCGGCCGTCTCTTCCGCGCGGAGACGCGCGGCTTCCTCGAGTTCCCGATCGTGCTCGGCCCGCTGCTGGGCGAAGACCGCCTCCGCGTGCAGCTTCGCCTCGCGTGCCTCCGCGGTGGCCCGTCGCGCCCGCTCCCCGAGCTCGCGGACGGCGTCGTCGACGGATTCACGGTCGTATCCGCGGAAGCCGACGGGGAACGCCGGTGCCGACCGGTCATGCGACCCGGTCGGATCGAGGAGCGCGTCCAGCGATGAGACGTCCGCCTCGGTGACGACGGGAGCGGACGCGCGGTCGCGCCGCCTGCCGTCGGATTCATCGGCGCTCTCGGTCACGTGTCCTCCTGGGTTCGTGCGTCTGTCACGAACGGCGTTCTTGCCACGCGAATCAGGCGCGTCGGCGCAGCGGTCGGTTCGTGAGGAATGCGCGGCCCCGGGCTCGGGTGCCGGAGCCTCGGGACCGCGCATCGGGGAGAGCGATCGCTTTCGCAGAGGCGGGTCTTGGGGGAGAACCACGTGACGACCGCTCGGTGTCGAGGCTGGCACACTCGTGGGTGGTCGACGCGGGACGAGGCTCTTTTCTCACCCGGGGATTCGCCCTGGCGGGTGCCCGCGTCGACGGTGGGACGGGGCTGCCCAGGGGCGAACCGACAGGTCTTGCAGGGGAGGAGGTGCGGGCAGGGCGAGGGCGTCCAGCGGTGCGGCCCCCCGGCTCGCAGGCGACGCGCTCGCTCTGCCCGCTCCTCCAGCTTGGTGCGGCGCGTCGGCGTGCGCGGACGCCCCGGCACGAAATCACCCGCCCGGTCAGACAGATCACCTCGCGCCACCGAGGGCGCGCGGGAGGAGACGATAGGGTGGCCGAGCCCGACCAGGAGGAGCCGATGACCGACACTCTCGAACGGCCCGTCGACGCGGATTCCGGGCGCACCGGCGCCCGCCCGGCACGGCTGGCCCTGTTCGGCGCGATCGCCGCGTTCGCCAGCGCCGCACTCATCTGGATCTGTCGAGCGGGCGACCCCAGCGTGCACTACGTCAGCCAGCTCGGGGCGACGGGCATGCCGACGGCACCGCTGTTCAATCTCGCGCTCCTGCTGCTGGCGGTGGCAACGGTCCTCGTCGATCGTGCCACGATCGCCCGCGGGGCCGGCTATGTGGTGGGGTGGCCGGTGGCGACGACCCTGCTGGTGTGCGGCCTCTGCTTCGGGGTGGCATCCGTGATCACCTGTTCTCCGGGCTGCCCGGTTCCGTTCACGCCCGGCGCCCTGGTGCAGGACTTCGTACACATCTCGTTCGCCGTCCTGGGCTTAGTGCTGGCGATCGTGGCCATGGGTCAGGTCGCCGCCCTCCGCCGACGTCCATGGATGCGGGCGGCCAGCATCGTCACCCTGGTGGCGGTGGGGGCCACCTCCTTGACCGGTGCCATGATCGCCCTGTTCAAAGGCGACACCGTCCTCGGCGGCAACCTGGAGTTCACCGCAGCCACGCTCGCCATCACCTGGTTCGGGGTCTTCGGCCTGCAGGTCGCCGCCGACCACCGCACGTCGCACCGGCCCGCCGATCGATCCGATGAGTGACGGTCGCCCCGGGAGGACCGCGTCCGTCCGTCTCCGACGCCTGCGTCAGGTGCTGTCGTGGGTCCTTCCCTTGGCGTCGTTCGTCGTCATCCTGTTCGTGCTCCGCGGGGCCGGCGTCCCGCTGTCCGTCCCGGGGGTCGTCGTCGTTCTGGTCGTGCTGGCGGTCGCTCGCGTGGTCGGAGCCCGGTCGCGACGTCGCCGCCGCCGCCGGGCGCTCACACCTCCGGATCGGTCTCGATGAGACCCCAGGCGTGGGCCGCCCTGATCGCACTCGACCGGTCGGAGACCCCGAGCTTGCGGTAGAGACTCTGCAGCTGCGTCTTGACCGTGTTGGGCGAGACCACGAGGGCTTTCGCGATGTCGGCGATGGTCGACGTCGGGGTGAGGTGCACGAGGACCACCTGCTCGCGCTTCGTGAGATGGGGGACGCTGACCGACGAGGCGAAGAACGAGCACCTGCGGGTGATCTCGTCCCTCGAGGCGGGTGAGAGCATCTGCAGCACGAGAGCCCTGTCCTCGGGCGCGACGGCACTCCACGGACTCCACAGGTCGTTGCTCGCGCTCAGCGCCTCGGCCCGCTGCGCTGCCGTGCGGTGAGCGGCGACACCGTTCAAGCGCACGTCCGCCACGACGCTCACGACGAGACTCTCGAGTGCGGCCCTCGGAGCAGGCTCGTGATGCAGCCCCCACTTGACGCTCATCACGAAGGCTTCGTGCGCCCGTCCGGCGTACAGCTGCGACAGGGCGATGGCGGGTGCCGTCGTCGACGCGAGAGCGAACGGTCCCTCGAACAGGGACAGGGCCTTACGGGCCTGGCGGAGCGCGATGAGGACCTTCGCCCGCGCGGTGAGGATCTGGGTGGACTGGTAGTGGGAGGGCGGCGTGCTCCGCGCCCGCCCCATCCAGGTGCGAAGGAGCCCCAGTGCGTCCGAAGCCGACCCTGAGAGAAGGAAAGACACAGCGTGGACGGCTGCCGCGAACGGCCACAGCTCGCGCGCTCCCGCCGTCGCAGATATGTCGTCGAGCAGTGCGCGCGCACCTGTTGCGTCACCCGCCTCCAGCTGCAACCACGCTTCCGCGAGCCGGATGCCCTCCCCCCAGGGGGAGCTGCGCCAATTGTCGTCCCGGCCGGGAGTCAGCACCTGACGCGCGCCGCGGATGTCGCCTTCGAGCAGGTCGATGATCGCGATGACGCCACGGGCACGCATCCGGCGGGCCGGGGGTGCGGCCCCTTCGACGTGATTGAGCGCCGTACGCGCGTCGCGCAGTTTCCCCATCGCGAACGCGGTCATCCCGATCTGGTACCAGGCCTCGCAAAACACCTCGGGGTGCAGGTCGCGCGACCGGCGGACGACGTCGCTGAGGAGGGCCGCCGCCTCCGTGGAGAGCGCGAAGCGTCCGGCCGCCCTCAGGAGGCTCACGCGGAGGATCAGGGCGTCGAGATTGCCCGAGGCGGCGCTCTTGGCATCCGGAAGCTGACCGAGCGCGGCGACGACGAGCGCGGGAGTGTCGAGCGACGTCGCCGTCACGGGATCCAGCATCAGCAGCACGTCGACCACCGCCGGCGTCATGGACGCCTGTGTCCGCAGCTGCGCGACCAGCCGTTCGAAGCCCTCCGGATCGCGTGCCCAGATCTCGGGGCCCGACGAGCGCAGCACACCGGCGAGGGTGGTCCACTGTGCGGCGTCGGCCGCCAACTGTGCGGCGAGGAGGGGTTCGCCGCCGTCGACGAGGTGGGCGAGCAGGCGCAGGCGAGCACGACCCACGTCTTCGGGCCGACGCTCGGTGATCTCGCGCAGCCACTGCTTCCGGATGGGCTCGGCGAGGGTCAGGCGCGTCGAACTCGGCCACATGAAACCCGCGTCCCGCAGATGGGCGACCATCTCGCCCGTCGATCCCGACGTCGGATCGACCCCGATCGCATCGGCGATCGCCACGGTCACGTGGGGGGCGACGGCCAGGAGGCGAACGTCATCGGACACGGGCATGTCCAGACGCTGCTCGAGGTCGGCGGTCAGCGCGGCGTTGGCGTACTCGGCCACCGCCATCGCTTCGTCACGCGTGCGTAACGGCATGCCCTCGAGTCGCAGGCGGGCGCTCGCGAGTTGCACGAGTGCGGGCCACCCGTGTGTGCGTTCCGCGAGCGCGTCGATCCCCACCTCCGTGGTTGCGACCCCGTTCAGTTTTAGGACCTCCGCGAGCTCGTCCCTCGTCATGAGGAGGTGTTCGGCGGGGATCACCTGCACGTCGAACTCGAGGGCGACCAGCGGGCTCTCCAACCCCGTCGCCTGCCGGGTGGCGACGACGATCTGCAGATGCGAGTCGGAGCGGAGGAGTTGCAGCAGGTGGTCGGTCGACAGGCCCGCCCCCTCGACGTGGTTGTCGATCAGCAGGAGGTGCGCGCTCGGCCCCTCAGCGAACGCCGCAAGGATCTGCGGAATGCTCTCGGGGGTGGTGAGGCTGCCGTCGATGAACTGAACACCGCGCTGGGTGTCGTCGTCGAGCGAGGCCGCGAACTGCCGGAGAAGTGACGTCTTGCCCACTCCGGCCGGGCCCCGCAACAGCACGACGTCGCTCGTGAGGGCGTCGCGCAGGAGTGCGAGGGAATGGGTGCGTGAGGCCCAGAACCGGCTGATACGGCGGACTGCGCGAACGGCGGTCGGAACGGTGTCCACGTCGATGAGCATCGATACCTCCAGGTGGTCGAGACGACCTCCTCCTAGGGCGGGCGAAGAGGTTCGTCGTCGCGGCGAGACCTCCACCACGTGTAGATGATCCTGAGGGTGAAGACGTGTCGGACATGACCAAAAACGCATCTTTCATCCCCCTCGTCATCCCCTTCTCACCCCCTGTGGCGTCACCCTTTCGGTCGCCGCGATGACGCTCCGACGGCGATTTCGCCCGCGGTGCGCGTACCCCGGGCGCACCGTGACCGGTTCGTGCCTGTGCCTATGCTTCGGGCGACCCGACGGTGCCGCCGTCGCGTCGCGAAAGGCGGACGTTGTGGACATTCAACGGATGGTGCGCGTCGTGCGCGCCTATTGGAAGGCGATCGTCGCACTGATCGTCGTGGGCGGGCTGGCGGGGCTCGGATGGAGCTCGCTGCAGCCGCGGGTGTACACCGCGGACGCGAGCGGCTACGTGGCCGCCGTGGCGTCCGACGGTTCCACGGGGGCTGCGCTCGCCGGGGATCAGCTCGCCCTGTCGAAGGTGAAGTCGTTCATCGACATGGGCTACTGGCGCAGCGTCGCCGAGACCGCGAGAGGCGAGCTCGGGCTCTCCGACAGTCCGGAGTCGCTCGTGCAGCGCGTCCGGGTGTCGAATCCCATCGAGACCGTCAACGTGCGAGTGGATGCCACGGGGCCGACCCCGGAGTCCGCGCGCGACCTCGCGGAGGCGTGGATTCGCGGCATGACAGAGGAGGTCGACCAGCTCGAGACGGGTGGGGGCGGGCAGAGCGCGGTGCGGCTGGTCGCCGGTGACTCGGCTCGCCTGCCTACCGCTCCCTCGTCACCGAACGTGCGGCTCGACGTCACCCTCGGGGCGCTCGCCGGTGGCGTGGCCGGGCTCATCTTCGCCTTCGTCCGGCGAGCCTTCGACCGGCGGGTGCGTTCGGCGCGCGACATCACCGACGCCGTCGACGCTTCCGTCGTCGGTGTCCTCCCCGTCGACAAGGAACTCGCCGGGGGGCGCGCGGTATTCTCCTTCGACGACATCAAGGACGGTCGCGGGTCGTTCGCCCACAAGGAGGCGATGCGCGAGCTGCGGACCAACCTGCAGTACGTCGACGTCGACCGGCCGGCCCGCGTCCTGGTGGTCACGAGCCCGCTCCCCGGTGACGGCAAGTCGACGATCGCCGCGAACCTCGCCGTGAGCATCGCGGCGACAGGACAGTCCGTCGTCCTGATCGACGCCGACATGCGGCGCCCCGTCGTGGGCGGCATGTTCGGGTTCTCCGACGACGTGGGCCTCTCGGACGTGCTGGCGGGTCGTGCGCAGATCGAGCAGGTCGCCCATCAAGTGGACGAACACGGTCGCCTGTTCGTGGTCGCGGCGGGGCGGACGCCACCCAACCCGAGCGAGATGGTGGGGTCGCAGCGCATGCAGTCGCTCGCCCGCAAGCTCGCCGACGACATGGTCGTCATCATCGACTCGCCCCCGACGCTCGCCGTCGCCGACGCGGCCGTCATCGCGAGTTGGGCCGATGGTGCCGTGCTCGTCGTGACCGCCGGGCGCACGACCGACGACATGCTGACCCGCGCGACCGACAACATCGCCAAGACCCGTGGCCATCTCCTGGGGGTCGTCCTGAACCGGATGCCGTTGCGCGGTGCCGATTCCGGCTACTACGGATCGCAGTACGGCGGGTACTACGGCTACGGTGCTCCGAGCTCCTCGCCGAAGGGACGGTGGCGTCTGGCTCTGCGCCGACGGGGGAAGAAGGCTGAAGCGGTCGACGCCGAGCAGGAGGCGTCGCCGCGGCGACGATCTGGCGGGCTGCCACCGGAGAACGTCAGCGGGTTGCGTACGCTGTCGCAGCGGAGGATGTCCGCCACGGCTGAGGGTGAAGCCACGAGTGAAATCGCCCTCGCATCCCCCGCGGAAACCGACACCGTCGACACGATGAGCCGCCGTCGCACCCGTCGAGGCTGATCACCCGCACTG
>NZ_CAUQWC010000082.1:0-12474 GCF_963521695.1 uncultured Microbacterium sp.
CTCTCGCGGCGTGTCTTGGACACTCAAAAGTATGTGTGCACACGCCCGACGCCGACTTTCGGCGCCGATCGACTCCCGCACGCGCCGGAGGTGCCGAGGGCGACCACTCCCCCGGCACCCGGCCACTCGCGTGCGCTGCGTGACGTCGTTCAGCGCAGCAGCATCGCCCTCCCGGGTTCGCGCAGCACGTCGGCCACGTCGGTGAGGAACCGTGCCGCCTCCTCCCCGTCGACCAGCCGGTGATCGAACGAAAGGCTGAGGGTGACGACGTCGCGCAGCGCGATCTCGCCGTGGTGCTCCCACGGTGTGCGCCGCACGGCGCCGACGGCGAGGATCCCGGCCTCCCCCGGATTGAGGATGGGCGTTCCGGCATCCACCCCGAAGACCCCCACGTTGGTGATCGAGAACGTGCCGCCGGTCATCGCGGCCGGCGCGGTGCGTCCCGCGCGGGCGGTGGCGGCGAGTTCGGCGATCGCGTCGGCCAGGTCGACCAGCGGGAGTCGCTCGGCATCCGGGATTACCGGAACCACCAGGCCCCGGTCGGTCGCGGCGGCGATGCCGAGGTTGACGTAGTGGTGCAGGGCGATCTCGCCGGCGGGTTCGTCCCATTTCGCGTTCAGCGAGGGCGTCCGCCCGAGGGCGAGGCACACGGCCTTGGCGACGATCGCGAGCACGCCGATGCGGTGTCCGTCGAGCGCCCGATCGTGCTTCAGGGATGCCAACAGCTCGGTCGTCGCGGTCACATCGACCGTGAGGAACGTCGTCGCGTGCGGCGCGGTGAAGGCGCTCTGCACCATTGCCGCGGCCGTGTGCTTGCGCACGCCCCGGATGGGAACGCGGGTCACCCGCGGCTCGCGGGCGGAGTCGGCCGGGGGGACCGTCGACGGGGACGAAGAGCTCGAGAACGCCGCCGACGGAACCCCCGGGGGGACCGACGACGGGGATGAAGAGCTCAAGAGCGGCGCCGACAGACCCCCAAAGGACACCGCCGACGTGGATACGGAACCGTTCATCAGCCGGGCCTCCGGCCCTGCCGCGGCGACCCGTTCCGCGAACTCGTCCACGTGCGCGCGAGTCACCGCCTCGCCCGGGTGGGACGCCGCGACGAGCCCGAGGTCGATGCCGTGATCCTTGGCGTACTTGCGCACCGGCGGCGTGGAGCGCGGGCGTTCGACCGGCAGGTCGATCGGACCCGTGCGCAGCACGTCGTGAGGAGCGGCCTCGCGCACCGCGTGGTCGGTGTCGATGGTGGCGGTCCCGACGCCCCGTGCCCGCCGTCGCGGGCGAGTGCCCGCTACGGGTGCCGCGCCGTAACCGACGAGGTTGGGGGTCGCGCGGGCGGCGATGTCATCGGCGGGGGTGTCTACCGGCTCCGCGGCGACGACCTCGATCGCCCGCCCCTCTCCGGCGGCGGTGGTGCGCTGCGTTCCCGTCAATTCGGCCGCGGGCGCCGGGGATTCGGCATCCGCGCCCTCCACCGCGAACGACACCAGCGGCGAACCGACCGCGACGACGTCTCCGGCTGCCGCGTGCAGCCCCTGGACGGTGCCCGCGTACGGGGAGGGGATCTCGACGATCGCCTTGGCCGTCTCGACCTCCGCGATGGTCTGGTTCAGGGCGACCGTGTCTCCCTCCGAGACGTGCCACTCGACGATCTCGGCCTCGGGGAGCCCTTCGCCGAGGTCGGGAAGCAGGAATTCGGCGATCATCGGACGTCCCCCTGACCGGTCACCGACGACCCCGCGACGGCACTGCGCTCCGCGCTCATCGGACATCCCCCTGACCCCTCGCCGACGACCCCGGGACGGCACTGCGCTCCGCGCTCATCGCAGAACCCCTTCTCCGCGCTCCATCACCCGATCCACCGCGGACAGGATCCGATCCAGATCCGGTACGTGATGCTTCTCGAGCTTCGACGGCGGGTACGGGATGTCGTGTCCGGTCACGCGCTCCGGGCGAGCCTCGAGGTACTCGAAGCACTGCTCGGTCACGCTCGCGACGATCTCGGCGCCGACCCCCGCCTCTCGGGCGGCCTCGTGGGTGACCACGACCCGACCGGTCTTGCGGACGGATGCGGCGACCGTGTTCATGTCGATCGGCGAGAGCGAACGCAAGTCGATCACCTCGAGCGAGAGCCCCTCGTCTTCTGCGGCGAGCGCAGCGTCGAGGGCCGTCCTCACCTGTGCGCCGTAGGTGACGATCGTGGCGTCCGTGCCCTCACGGGCGACGCGAGCCAGGTGCAGGGGCGGGGCGTCGGCGAGGTCGGTGTCGAGATCGACCTCTGCCTTGGAGTGGTACAGGCGCTTGGGCTCGAAGAAGATCACGGGATCATCGGATGCCACGGCCTGCCGCAGCATCACGTAGGCGTCCTGCGGGTTGCTGGCGGCCACGACGCGGAGCCCCGCGGTGTGTACGAAGTACGCCTCGGGAGACTCGGAGTGGTGCTCGGCGGCACCGACGCCCCCGGCCCACGGGATGCGGATGACCAGCGGCATCCGGATTCGCCCGTTGCTGCGGTAGTGCAGCTTGGCCACCTGGCAGACGATCTGATCGAACGCGGGGTAGACGAAGCCGTCGAACTGGATCTCGACGACGGGCCGATAGCCGCGCAGGGCGAGGCCGACGGCGGTGCCGACGATGCCGGCCTCGGCGAGCGGGGTGTCGATCACGCGTTGAGCGCCGAATCGCTGCTGCAGTCCGTCGGTGACGCGGAACACACCGCCGAGCTTTCCGATGTCCTCGCCCATGAGCAGGACTTTGTCGTCGCCCTCGAGTGCCCGTGCGAGGCCCGCGTTGACCGCGGCCCCCAGAGTCAACGCGGTCATCGTGACACCTCCTTCTCCCGGCCCGCGAGAGCCTGCGTCCATCCGACCCCGATCAGGGATGCCGGAGTCAGCGCGGTCATCGCGACACCTCCGTCGAGGGGTCGGGGGTGATCCCCGTGCGGAATCGGCTCATCGCGAGACCTGCTGGTCGAACCCCGCGAGGTACTCGGCGTACTCCGCTTTCTGCCGCTCGACGCCGGCGTGCGGCTCGGCGTAGACGTGGTCGAACATCGTCGCGGGCTCCCGGGTGATCGCTCCGATGCACGCGGCGCGCACCTCGGCGGCCAGCGTGTCGGCGGCGCGGGCGACCTCGTCGAGGCCGGAGTCGTCCAGCACGCCCTCGGCACGCAGATACGCCTCGAGGCGGGCGATCGGGTCGCGGCGCGTCCACTCCTCGACCTCGCCGGCGTCGCGGTAGCGGGTGGGGTCGTCGCTGGTGGTGTGGGGACCCATGCGGTATGTCACCGCCTCGATGAACGAGGGCCCCTCCCCGCGGCGCGCGCGATCGAGCGCCCACCGCATCGCGGCGACGCAGGCGAGGGCGTCGTTGCCGTCGATGCGCATGCTCGGGATGCCGAACCCCGGCGCCCGGCCCGCGATGGGGTATTTCGCCTGAACGGTGACGGGTTCGCTGATCGCCCACTGGTTGTTGGAGCAGACGAAGACCACCGGAGCGCGGAACGACGACGCGAAGACCATCGCCTCATTGACGTCGCCCTGGCTGGTGGCGCCGTCGCCGTAATAGGCCACGGCGACGTCGGTGGAGCCGTCGCGCTGGGCGCCCATCGCCCAGCCGGTGGCGTGCAGCGACTGCGCACCGATGATGATCTGGGGCGGGGCGGCGTTGATCGTGGTGTGGTCGTAGGCCGAGTGCTCCTCGCCGCGCCAGGCGAGCACGTAGTCGGCGGGCTGTGCGCCGCGGCCGAGCAGCACGCCGTGCTCGCGGTAGCTGGGGAAGACGAAGTCGCCGGGGGCGAGGGCGTGCGCGGTGCCCACCTGCACGGCCTCCTGGCCGCGGCACGGGGCCCAGAGCGCGAGCTGGCCCTGGCGCTGGAGGGCGACGCCCTCGGCATCCAGGCGGCGGGTGAGGACCATGTCGCGGTGGAGGGCGCGCAGTTCGTGCGGTGACAGGTCGGCGATCCACGGGTCGAGCGTGGCGTCGGCGACGCGGGTGCCGTCGGGCTCGAGCACGCGGGCGACGTCGTCGACGTCGACTCCCGCATCTGGTGCCGCCTCGTCGGGACGTCTTCCGGTCGAAGAGCCTCGCGTTTGGGTGTACGTCATCGTCATCCCTCCAGGTGCGGCCGGGGCTCCTCGTGAGAGCCGCGGCGGTCCGGGTGCCGGCAGCAGTGCCGACAGGCGCGACGGTACGCGCGGAATGCAGCCCGCTCAAGACCTCGGCGACATATTGAGCACAGTGCCCATTGCGCTGGGTCGCGACACTGCTAATGTTTCGCAGCATGAGCAAGCTCGACGCGGTCGACCTCGACCTCCTCCGCGCCCTGTCCGCCGATCCGCGCGCCACCGTCGTCGCGCTCGCCGAGAAGCTCGGACTCTCGCGCAACACCGTCCAGGCCCGCATGAGCCGCCTCGAACGCGGGGGCGTGTTCCTCTCGTACGAGCGCACGCTGTCGGCCGAGGCGCTGGGGTTCCCGATCGAGGCGTTCCTGCAGGTGACGGTGCGTCAGGCGGAGTTGCCGGTCATCCGCGAGCACCTCGCGAAGGTGCCCGAGGTGCTGCAGGCGCACGGCCTGAGCGGACAGGTCGACCTGCTGGTCCGCGTCGCCTGCCGCGATACGCAGCATCTGTTCGATACCGACGCGCGGATTCTCGCTATCGAGGGCGTCGAACGCACCGAGACATCGCTCGTGATGGGCGAGGTGATCGGCTACCGCGTCGGTCCGCTGATGGAACTCGCCCGCGACGACGTCTAGCGCGAGGCGGGGCTCCCGCCGGCGCCGAGGTGCCTCAGCCCTTCGAAGGGCCGAACCCGCTTGCCCTCCGGCCCCCGCGAAGATCTCCCCGAGCCCGTCGAAAGGGACCGGCTGACGTCTCCGAGCGAGTCCCCGCCACCCGACCTACGGCGCCGGCACCACCGGGATGCTCGCCGTCTCGGTCTTCTGCTCGGCCGGGCTGCCGGCATCCATCTTCACCAGGACGACGCCCACGAGGATCAGCGCTCCGCCGACGAACTGGATCGGCGCGGGCGTCTCGCCCAGCAGCAGCCAGGCGAACCCGAGGGCGAAAAGCACTTCGCTGAGGCCCACGAACGACGCCAACCGCGACCCGATGAGCGGCACGGCGATCACCCCGAGCGCATATCCGAGGGTCGTCGCGACCGCGCCCACCCAGAGCAGGGGCAGGATGCCGGAAACCTCGAAGCCCGCGAGCGCCACCGTGATCGACGGGGCGGCGAAGGGCAGCACGCCCGTGGCCACGAGCACGCCCATGACCAGCGTGCCGGTGAGCAGACCGCCGGCGGCGAGGGCGAGGGGCGGGAGGTCGTCTCCCGCACGGCCGGCGATGACGAAGTACGCCGCCGCGCACACCGCGGCGCAGAGGGCGAAGAGCGTACCGAGCAGGTCGAAGCGCGCGCCGCTGATGTCGACGACGAGCACGAGGCCCGCCATCGCGACGATCGAACCGACGATCACCGACTTCGACGGCGACCGTCGGGTGCGCACCCACACCGCGATGACCAGCAGCACGGGCGCGATGTACTGGATCAGCAGAGCCACGGCCACCGGCATGCGCTGCATGGCGGCGAAGTAGAACAGCTGGCACCCGGCGACCGCGGTGAGGCCGAACGCGGCGATCAGCAGCCCGTGACGGCGGAGGAACCCGCGTTGCCGACGGACGGCGAGGACGAGCGCGGGCGAGAGCAGCAGGGCCGCGAGCCCCATGCGCACGAGCAGCACCGCGCCGAGCGACCAGCCGCCGTCGAGCAGCGGCTTGACGAACGGCCCGCTGGAGGAGAACGCCAGGGCCGAGGACACGGCGATGAGGAGTCCGGTGACGGCGCCGGAGCCGTGGCGGGTGGGACGCGGAAGCGTGAGGGATGACGTCGTCATGCGGAGCCTGCTGTCAGGAGTCAAGAGCGTTTACACTCGTGACAGTACGACCTCGACATGTCAGGAGTCAACATGGTCTTCATCCGTGACACCGAACTGGTGCTGCGCGCGACGGTCGAGCTCGTCAACACGCTGCCCCGCACGGATACGAGCGGGGCCGACACGCTCGTGTCGATGGCCGATCTCGACGACTTCGCCGAGCGCCACACCTACACCGGTTCACGTGCCCGCGACGATCGCGAGCTCGCCGCGGTCCGCGGCATCCGCTCCCGCATCTTCGAGCTGTGGACGGTCGATCGCGACGACGCCGTGCCGTTGGTGAACGCGATGCTGCGCGACGGACGCGCGCTCCCCCAGCTCGTGCGGCACGACGAGTTCGACTGGCACATCCACGCGTCGGAGGAGTCCGACCACCTGGCCCAGCGCATCCTCGTGGAGACGGCGATGGCATTCGTCGACGTCATCCGTGCCGACGAGTACGCCCGCGTGCGCGTCTGCGACGCGGACGACTGCGGCGGCGTCTACATCGACTTCTCGAAGAACGGCTCGAAGCGGTACTGCGACGCCGGAAACTGCGGCAATCGCATGAACGTCAACGCCTACCGCAAGCGCAAGGCCGAGACGCCGGCCTGACGGCCCCTCGCGCGGGTCGGCGTCGACGTACGCCGGGAGCCGACGCGCGAGTGCCGGCCTGACGCCCTCTCGTGCGGGTCGGCGTCGACGCGTGCCGCAGGGTCGACGTGAGAGCGGCTGACGCCCTCTCGTGCGCGCCGGCGTCGACGTACGCCGCAGGGTCGACGTGGGAGCGCCTGACGCCCTCCCGTGTGCGCCGGCGTCGACGCTCCGCACACCCACGCGCCCCGGCTCTACTCCACGAACCCCCGGATCGCGGATGCCGCCGCCTCCGGCGTCTCGTAGTGGATCAGGTGGCCGACGTCGGGGATCTCCAGCAACCGCGCATCCGGAAACAGCGTCGCCAGATGACGCTCGGCCTCGATCGGCGTGATGTCGTCCTTCTGCGCGGCGATGAGCAGCGTCGGCTGCGCGATCAGGGGCGCGAACTCCCGCACATCGTGCGACACGCTCGTCACGAACGCCTCGTGCAGCACATCGCGGTCGGCGAAGCGCGAGAAGTACTCGTCGTGCTGCTCGTGCACGAAGCGCCGCAGCGCGGGATCGCGTGTCTTGGCCATGGCGTTGCTCATGACGCGCACGATGACCCCGTTGCGCAGCAGGGCTTCGCCGACCGCTCGCGGGAGCTTCGCCCCGGCGAGGTAGTAGAACAC
Source organism: uncultured Microbacterium sp. (assembly GCF_963521695.1). Lineage (GTDB taxonomy): Bacteria > Actinomycetota > Actinomycetes > Actinomycetales > Microbacteriaceae > Microbacterium. The sequence continues at coordinate 7,183 of NZ_CAUQWC010000082.1, forward strand.
CGCGAGGCGGGTCAGGATGCCGCGCGGTCCTTCCAGCGCGGGCGCGCCGATCGGGTTCACCAGAATGAGCTTCGGCGTCGAGAGCCCTCCGGCCACGGCCGCGGCCGACACGATCGAGCCGAACGAGTGGCCGAGCACGATGGCATCCGGACTCACCGCCTCGACGAACGAGCGCAGCCACTGCGCGTACGCGTCGAGATCGTGCTTGCGCCCCTCGAGGGGCGCCGTCTCGCCGAAACCCGGCAGGTCGGGCGAGACGACCCGGATGCCGCGCAGATGCGCCACCACCGGATCGAGACCGTGATGCTCGCCGCGGAAGCCGTGCACCGCGACGATCGTCGTGTCGGCGTCATCGTCGCCGTACACCCAGTACGCCGTCGTCCCTCCGAGCACCTCGACCTCGCGCCGCTCGACGGGGATCGCGGCGAGGAGGTCGGCGTAGGGATTCGGCATGGATCGAGTGTACGAGGGGTCTGCGACATCCACCCGAGACGACCGGGTCCGGGCCGTCCGGTAGTGGCGGTTCCCCGTGGCCACTGCCACGGTCCGCGTCGACGCAGTCCCCCTGCGCGCTCCCGCATCGCGCCGTCCGGCGGTGGCGGCCCCCGCGGCCACCTTCGCGACCCCGTCGACGCGGTCACCTCGGCCGTCACGCGTCGACGCAGTCCCCCTGCGCGCCCGCGTCGACGCAGACCCTCCGCGATCCCGCGTCGACGCGGTCCCTCAGCGCGCCGTCTCTGACGCAGTCCCCCTGCGCGCTCCCGCATCGACGCAGGGCCCTGCGCTCCCGCACCGACGTAGCTTCTCCGCGCGCCATCTCCGACGCAGTCCACCACCAGCTCCGCCCCTCCTCCCCCGCTCCCCGCCGACTCGGCATCCGTCCCACCGTCTGCGCGCCTCGACGGCGATGTCGGAGCCCCGTTCTACGGTGACGCCATGACCACGTGGCAGGCCGAGCCGCTCCCCCTCTTCCAGACCCCCGAGTGGGCGCGCCTCATCGGCGTGTTCGATCTCGAGACCACCGGGATCGACGTCGAGAACGACCGCATCGTGTCCGCGCACGTGGGCGTGCTCGATGCCGACGGCAACGTGATCGACGCGCGCGACTGGCTGGCCGACCCCGGCGTCGAGATCCCCGCGGGAGCCGCCGCCATCCACGGCATCTCGACCGAGCGCGCCCGCGCCGACGGTGCTCCCGCGCCGCGCGTGGTGGCCGAAGTCGTCGAGGCGTTGGACGCGCTCTTCGCCGCCGCCATCCCGGTCGTGGCGTACAACGCCCCGTTCGACTTCTCGATGCTCAAGAATGAGGCTCTGCGCCACGGCATCACGCCGATCCACGCGCCGTCCCCCGTCATCGATCCGCTCGTCGTCGACAAGACCTACGACCGCTACCGGCGCGGCAAGCGCACCCTGTCGGTCGTCGCCGAGCACTACGCGGTCCCCCTCGATGCCGCGCATGAGGCCTGCGCCGACGCGGTTGCCGCCGGTCGACTCGCGCTCGCGCTCGCCGAGAAGTTCGGTCCGTGGATGCCACCCACCCTCGACGAACTGCACACCCGTCAGATCGCGTGGGCCCGGGCTCAGGCCGCGAGTCTCACCGAGTACTTCATCAAGGTCGGACGCCTGGATGCCACGGCTCCCCCGCTCGACGGGGCGTGGCCGATCCGCTGAGATCGAGTCCGACGGTCTCGCGGTCGGACGGCTGAGCCGGCCCCGAGCCTCGGTGGCTTCGACACTCGTCGGCGCGTCCTCAGCCACAGCCGCGGATGCGGGCGACCGGGGCCGACGGGAGGCTCGTGATTCGTCGTGCCATCTCGCGGATCGCCCCGACCTCGCGAACCACTGAACGACCCCTCGAATCAGCGGCGTGCGACCTCGTACATCTGCGTGCGACCTCCTAAATCAGCGTGCGACCTCGCAAGCCATTGCACGACCCCGCGAATCGGCGCGCCACCTCGCAGATCCACGCGACCGCGCGAACCGTCGCACGACCCCGTAAACCGGGCGTGCGACCTCGTACATCTGCCCAAGACCGCGTAAATCAGCGTCCGACCTCACCTACCGCCTCCTGACCAGGCGATATCTCGATCCCTCGCCTTCCCGACGGCTCGATGTCGGAGGTCCCGGATAGCGTTTCGACATGGACACCCGAACGCCCCTCGCCGACCGGCCTCGGCCGGCCCTGCGGGCGTGCGACGGCAGTCCATGGCCGAGCGACGACGACCTCGACGTCGAGGCGGAGTGGGCGCACTGGCTGCAGTCGCACGCTGCGCTTCCGGTGACGGATGCCGAGTCTGCGGCGGGCGATGCCCGCTCCATCGACCCAACCTCCCTCGACTCGACCTCCCTCGACTCGACCTCCTTAGATCCGTCCTCGGCGGGTGGCGCAGCCGATTGGGCATCGATCGACGCAGACGCCGCCGCGAAATCCGACCTCGACGCTCGACTCGGTCATCTTGAGCTGACCGTCGTTGCGCGCCACCGCGCCGCCGCGGAGGAAGGTCGTGTCATCGCCGCGATCCTGCGTGACGCCGCGGTCGATCCGACTCCGTGGGTCGGGCCCGACCCGCCGCTCGACCTGGCGTGGAACGACGTGCGAGGGCGCACGGTCGCGGCCGTTCGGCGTGACCGCGCCGACCTGGCGGAGCGCGCGGCCGTCGCCGAGATCGCCGTACGTCTCCACCTCGCCGAGCAGACCGTCCGCACGCGAGCCGCTCAGGTCGAGGTCCTTCAGCAGCGCTGCCCGGTGCTGTGGCGGCAGTTCACCGCCGGCCGCACCTCCGACCGACACGCTGCCGACGCCGCTCGCTTGGCCGCATCACTGCCCGACGACGATCCCCTCTCGTGGGCTGCCTTCGATGCGGGGGCGGCTCAGATAGCCCCGACACTCGTCCCCACGAAGTTCGCCGTCGCAGCGCGTGCACTCCGCGAACGCGTGCACGCCGAGTCCCTCGAGGTACGTCACCGCCGTGCCGCCCGCGATCGCGGAGTCTGGATGACGCCCGAAATCGACGGCATGGCCTCCCTGAGCGCGCTGCTACCCGCCGACCGCGCGCGCAGCATCATGTCGCGGCTGGATCGCGCAGCCCGTCACTTGCACGCCGCCCGCGACGAAGAGCGCACGCTGGCACAGCTGCGCGCCGACGTCCTCGCCGACCTCGTGACCTCGCCGCCCTCCGAGTCCCGTGGCGCTGTGGAACCGCCCGCCGAGCCCAGCGACGCCGCGGAGCCGCCCGCCGAGCCCAGTGACGCCGCGGAGCCGCCCTCCGAGTCCCGTGCCGCAGCGGAGCCGCCCGTCCAGATACCGACGTCCACCGACATTGCCGCCGACGTCACCTCCTCCCCACCCCCGCACGCACGGTCGCCCCAGAAGACCCCTGCGCCCACGACTGCCGAACCCGGCGTCACCCCCGTTCCGCCTCCGCACGTGCCTCTCCCCCGCCCTGATAGCGCCTCACCGACAGGCGCGGACCCTCGCACGCCCTCCGCGTCGGCTCCACTGCCGACGAACAGGCGTCGCCGCAGACTCGTTTCGCCCACCGGACCTACGGTGGTCATCTCGATCCCCGCGTTGACGCTGCTCGGCGCCGGCGACGAAGCCGCCACTCTCGAGGGCTACGGGCCGATCGATCTCGACACCGCCCGCCGTCTCGCCGGCGACGCGAGCTCATGGGTGCGTCTTCTGACGCACCCGGTCACGGGTGCACCGTTGATTCTCGACCGTCAGACGTACCGGGTGCCGGCAGCTTTGCGCCGCTGGCTCGGGGTCACCTCGCCCACCTGCGTCTTCCCCGGCTGCAACCGCGCCGCCCGCGACTGCGATCTCGACCATCTCACCGCGTGGGCCGACGGGGGCACGACCGACGCCGACAACCTCGAACCCGAATGTCGGCATCACCACCGTCTGCGTCACGAGACCGGGTGGAGTCCCTCCCACGATCCTGAGACGGGTGACCTTCGCTGGACCTCACCTCTCGGAGCCACCTACGAAGCCGATCCACCGCCGTTCTGAGCTACGGCTCTCCGGACAGGAGCAGCCGCCCCGCCCGAGTCGACGAGCCGGCCGCCACACCCCCGAGGATCAACCAATACGCCACGCCCCCACGACCGTCACAGCCTGCCCATCCGCCACACCGCAGACGATCAACCCAATACGCCACACCCCACTACCTTCACAGACCGCCCATCTGCCACACCCCCACGACCGCCACAGCCCACCCATCCGCCACACCCCAAACGGCCGAACCGTTTGCCACCGCCCGTTCGACCAGTCGGCTCACCTCACCCGAGGCCCCCGGCTGGTTGCGCGTCCTGGACGACCTACGCCAAGTGCCAGAATCGAATCCATGGTCTGCCGGATCGCTGTCACGCAGGTCGAGGCCGTACCCGGTGACGTTCTCGGCAACGTGGCTCGCGTCGCTCGGCTCCTGGATGAAGCCCACGACGGAGGAGCCGACCTCGCACTCTTCCCCGAGGCGGTCATCACGGGGTACGACGCTTCCGTTTTCACCGGTCGGCTACCGGACCTCACCGACATGAGCTGGCTCGCGCCCGTCCAAGCGGTCGTCGACCGTGCCGGCATTACCGCGGTCGTCAACACCGCGCTACAGCGAAAGCGGCATCGATCTCTCACGGACCTACTGCTGGTGCCCGGTCGCGAGCCTGTCGCCGTGTACGACAAGCAGCACCTGTACGAGGATGAGCGACCCGTCTTCACCCCCGGTGCGGGCGGATCCACCATTACGGTCAATGGTCTCGTGGTGGCCCTGTCCGTTTGCTACGACGCGAACTTCCCCGAGCACGCCGCAGCTGCGGCGCGGGCCGGGGCGCAGGTGTACGTGAACAGCGGTGCGTACTTTCCGGGTGGCGCGCATCGCCGCGATCTGCATTACGCCGCGCGAGCCTTGGACAACGGTATGTACGTCGCTTTCAGCGGCCTCGTGGGTGCGCCGCACAGGTTCATCGGGGGCTCGGCCGTCTTCGACCCGCTCGGTCGGCGCATCGCTGCGGTGGGCGACGGCGAACGGATGGCGTTCGCCGACCTCGACCCGGACGTGATCAGCAATGCCCGAGCAGCCCAGCGGATGTGGGCGCACCGACGCACCGACATCGGGCGCTATCGACATTACGGATCCCTACCCTGAACGGGTGCGCAACGTTGACGCCGGACGCGCCCCACTCGTCGACCGGTCTTGCGTTGCACGCCCACCTCCAGACGTGCGGACTGGGCCCGCCGCACCGGTTCAGCACACCACCCCCGCCGAACACACCCGCACCGCCGCCGCACACCAC
>NZ_CAUQWC010000083.1:0-12420 GCF_963521695.1 uncultured Microbacterium sp.
TGCTCGACGAGCTTGTCGGGGGTGGCCGCGTAGGTCTTGCCGAAGGTCGAGCGCATGCCGTCGATGACGCCGATCTGGTCGTTGCCCGCCGATCCGCCGAAGTACATCTCGTCTTCGGCCGTGACGATGGGGAAGATGCTGCGGCTCACCGACGTGCGGGGCTCGCCGTCGTGGCCGGCCTCGCGCCAGGCGGCACGGAAGGCGTCGAGCTGCTGCGCCTGCAGGAGGTCGAACGGCGTGCCGTCGGCCTCGGTGAGCAACGTCGACGACATGAGGTTGACCCCCAGGCGACCGGCCCACTCGGCGGTGGCCGTCGTGCCGGCGCCCCACCAGATGCGCTTGCGCAGCCCTGGGGAGTGTGGCTCGATGCGCTGCAGGCCGGTTCCGCCGCCGAAGGGGCTGTGCGGGTCGCGCTCGGCCAGGCCCTCGCCGTCGATCGCGCGGAGGAAGAGATCGAAGTGCTCGCGGGCGACGTCGCCGCCGCGCGGGTCGGCCGAGCCCGTGTAGCCGAACGCCTCGTAGCCGCGCACGACGGTCTCGGGTGAACCACGGCTCACGCCGAGCGCGAGGCGGTTGCCGCTGATGAGGTCGACGGATGCCGCCTCCTCGGCGAGCATGAGCGGGTTCTCGTAACGCATGTCGATGACGCCCGTGCCGACCTCGATGCGGGAGGTGCGGGCGGCGATCGCGGCGAGCAGGGGCATGGGAGCCGCCTGCTGACGGGCGAAGTGGTGCACGCGGAACGAGATGCCGTTGACGCCGAGGTCGTCCATGCCCTGGGCGAGGTCGATCGCCTGCAGCATCGAGTCACCGGCGGTCAGGTGGTGCCCGCCGCCGAGGGGGCCGTAATGGCCGAAGGAGAGTGTGCCGAAGGAGCGCATACGGGATGCAACGCGGGTCGTCCCGGTCTATTCCCGCGCATGGACCGCCAGATGGCCCCGGCCCTCTCGGGGTGTGGAACCATTCAGAGCATGGACGACGACGTACGCCACGAGCTGCGTCGCCTGCGCGCCCGGGCCTACGGTCCCGATGCCGACATCGCCGGCGACCCGGCGGCGTCGGAGCGGCTTGCGGCCCTCGAAGAACTCGAGCGGCGCGAGCGGTTTTCGCCCCCGCCGCAGACACCGTCGCCCCACGACCCGCCCGAACCGACGGCATCCGGTGCAGACGACGCTGCGGGAGGCCCCGGAGACTCCGAGGTCGAGGACGACGAAGAGCCCCGCGAGCGTCGCCCCCTCGTGCGATCGCGGCGTCAGTTCTGGGCCTGGGCGATCTCTCTCGCGGCCGTGACGGCGCTGGCGAGCGCCGGGACGGCGTTGACCGTGACATTCGTGCCCGTGGCGAGCTCGGTGGGCGCACCGCAGGTCGGGACGCTGGAGGACGATCCCGACACCGAGACGCCCGCGATCTTCGGCGAGCGTACGGGTGCGGAGCGCGCTTTCAAGGATTTCTACGGCGTGACCGCCTTCGTCGGGTTCGCACAGGTGGATGCGACCGAGAACCGCAGCCCGTGCCTGTACCTGCTCGACACCGCCGAGGTGTCGTCACGGGGAGCGCGTGGCGTCGCGGGCAACTTCGTCTACGGCGGGTGCGGGGCGGGGATCTTCCCCGCCACGGTCGAGTTCGTGGTGGCGGAGGGGATGCCGGAGGCGTTCGTCGAGCAATTCCCGATCGGCACGAGCGTGCAGTTCGTCTTCGACGGCGAGAACGTGGGCGTCTTCGCCGGCCGGAGCTGACGATCCCGCCCGTCTGGAGATGGTCCATCTGCATGACAGGTGGTGACGGTGTGGTGCGTACACCGCAGACCGTTCACTCTTGTCCCGGAGCTCATGCAGATGGACCATGCCGCGAGACGACAGGCCATCCCCGCCGCCTGACGGATGAGAGGGTGGGGGAGTGACCCCCCTCCTCGAGCACGTGCCCACCGGCAGCGATCCGGATGCCGTGTACCTCGGTTTCGTCGAGTGGGCGACCTCGCGCGGTCTGACCCTTTATCCCGCGCAGGACGAGGCCATCATCGAGATCGTGTCGGGGGCGAACGTCGTGCTGTCGACCCCGACCGGCACGGGCAAGTCGCTCGTCGCTGTCGCCGCCCACGCGGCATCCCTCTCCCGGGGCGGCCGGAGCTATTACACGGCGCCGATCAAGGCGCTCGTGAGCGAGAAGTTCTTCGCGCTCGTCGAGATCTTCGGCGCGGAGAACGTCGGCATGGTCACGGGCGATTCCTCCGTCAACGCCGACGCGCCGATCGTCTGCTGCACCGCTGAGATCCTGGCCAACCTCGCCCTTCGCCAGGGTGCGGACGCGAACGTCGACCAGGTCGTGATGGACGAGTTCCACTACTACGGCGAGGCCGATCGCGGGTGGGCGTGGCAGGTGCCGCTGCTGCTGTTGACGCGCGCGCAGTTCATCCTGATGTCGGCGACCCTCGGTGATGTCACCGACATCGCCGACGACCTCTCGCGCCGCACCGGCCGGCCGACCGCCCGGGTGACCGGTGTCGAGCGTCCGGTGCCCCTGCACTTCGAGTACGCGCGCACCCCCGTGCACGAGACCGTGCAGGAGCTGCTCGACACCAAGCAGGCGCCGATCTACGTCGTGCACTTCTCGCAGGCCGCGGCCATGGAGCGGGCGCAGGCGCTGTCGTCCATCCGCATCATCGGCCGCGAGCAACGCGACGAGATCGCGGAGGCGATCGGCGGGTTCCGCTTCACCACCGGCTTCGGCAAGACACTCTCGCGCTACGTGCGCGCCGGTATCGGCGTGCACCACGCCGGCATGCTGCCGCGCTATCGGCGCCTGGTCGAGACGCTCGCCCAGCGCGGCCTGCTCCGCGTCATCTGCGGCACCGACACGCTCGGCGTCGGCATCAACGTGCCGATCCGCACGGTGCTCATGACCGCGCTGACCAAGTACGACGGCACGCGCATGCGCCAGCTCTCTGCGCGCGAGTTCCACCAGATCGCGGGTCGCGCGGGCCGGGCCGGCTACGACACCGCGGGCACCGTGGTCGTGATGGCGCCCGACCACGAGATCGAGAACGCCGCCCAAATCCTCAAGGCCGGCGACGACCTGAAGAAGCAGAAGAAGATCGTGCGCAAGAAGGCGCCGCAGGGCTTCGTCAACTGGACCGAGCAGAGCTACGACCGTCTCGTGGTCGCCGAGCCCGAGCCGCTCCAACCGCAGATGAAGTTGTCGGCGGCGATGCTCATCAACGTCATCGCGCGCGGCGGCGATGTGTTCGCGAACGTCCGCTCCCTCGTCTTCGACAACCACGAGTCGCGCGCCCGCCAGTATGAGCTCGCGCGCCGGGCCCTCGCGATCTTCCGCACGCTCGTGCAGGCCGGCGTCGTCGAGGCGGGGCCCGACGGCATCCGGCTCACCGTCGACCTCCAGCCGAACTTCGCCCTCAATCAGCCCCTGTCGCCGTTCGCGCTCGCCGCGATCGAGATGCTCGACCCCGAGGTCGAGCTCGGACGGGGACCGGATGCCGTGCCCCCGGCGTCGTCGGTCGGCACGGGCCATTACGCGCTCGACGTGGTCAGCGTGATCGAGGCCACGCTCGACGATCCGCGCCCGATCCTGTCGCAGCAGCAGTTCCGCGCCCGCGGCGAGGCGGTGGCGGCGATGAAGCGCGAGGGCATCGAGTACGACGAGCGCATGGAGCTGCTCGAGGAGATCACGTGGCCCAAGCCCCTCGACGACCTTCTCGCGCAGGCGTACGAGGTGTTCGCGTCGAGCCAGCCCTGGATCCGCGACTTCGAGCTGTCGCCCAAGTCGGTCGTGCGTGACATGTTCGAGCGGGCCTGCTCGTTCGGCGAGTACGTCTCGCTGTACCAGCTCGCCCGCAGCGAGGGCCTCGTGCTGCGCTACCTCAGCGACGCGTACCGTGCCATCCGTCAGACGGTGCCGGTCGACGCGCAGACCCCCGATCTGCTCGACCTCATCGCCTGGCTCGGCGAGCTCGTGCGCCAGGTGGACTCGAGCCTCGTCGACGAGTGGGAGCAGCTGATCAACCCGGCCGACGACCCCACTGCTCCCGTGGTGCCGCCCGCGCCGCCGTCCATCCTCACCAATCGGCGGGCCTTCGTGGTGCTGGTGCGCAACGAGATGTTCCGCCGCGTGCAGCTCGCGGCGCTGCAGCGAGATGACGAGCTCGTCGAGCTGGACCCCGACGTCGACTGGCCCGGGGTGCTCGATACGTACTTCGACGAGCACGACAGCATCGGCACCGGGGGAGCGTCGCGCTCCTCGGCCCTCGTCGTCATCGACGAGTCGTCGGCCGCCGACGGCCTCTGGCGGGTCGAGCAGATCATCGACGACCCCGCCGGCGACCACGACTGGCGCATCCGCGCGGAGGTCGACCTCGCCGCCTCCGAGGAGGAGGGAACCGCGATCGTACGCGTCACCGAGGTGCTGCGGCTCTGACGGTTCCTCCCCCACGGGGTTCGGGGTGAAGTTCGCGGCGAATCGCATGTGCACACGACTCGCCGTCGTGCGGGTGCCGTACATTCGACGCATCCCGTGAACAGGAAGGACCGCCCGTGAATCTCGATACCGTGCAGGCGTTCGTCGCCCTCGCCGCGTTCTTCCTCACCTTCGCCGTCGCGATCCTGGGCGGGATGAGGGGGATGCTGGCTCGCATGGAGCAGCGCACGGACGAGCGGTTCGTGCAGGTCGAGCGACGGTTCGAGCAGGTCGACCGACGGTTCGAGCAGGTCGACCGACGGTTCGAGGAGATCGACAGCCGAATCGCGGAGGTCGCTGCGACGCTCATGGACGTCAAGATCGCGTTGGCCCGGATCGAAGGCCCTCATCTACCGTTCCTGATCGCGCGAGGGTGAGGCGGCGGATCCGTCGATGCACGCGGAGGCCACCCGGCTCGCCGATGCGCATCGACGGGGCTCAGTGGGGCGTCCGCGCCGAATCCGTCGCGGAAACGGCGGATGCCGAGGCCCTGAGGCCCCGGCATCCGGTGTCTGCGGTCGTGCTCAGGATTTGCGCGCGACGCGGTTCTCGGCGCTGACCATCCACGAGAGCTGCTCGAGGCGCTCGAGTACGCCGTGCAGGATGTCGGCGCTGGTGGGGTCCTCTTCATCGACGTCGTCGTGAACGTCGCGGACGGTGCCCACGGTCGCGTCGAGACGTTCCGTGATGAGGTCGATGACCTCGGCGGTGTCGACCTCGCCCTGCGGGAACTCGGGGAGCGTGGTGGTCTCGGCGACGGTGTCGCTGCGGCCGTCGGGCAGAGCGTGCAGGGCGCGCATGCGCTCGGCGACCTCGTCACCGAACTCGCGCGCGGCGTCGATGATCTCGTCGAGCTGCAGGTGGGTGTCGCGGAAGTTCTTGCCGACGACGTTCCAGTGGGCCTGCTTGCCCTGGACCGACAGCTCGATCAGATCGACCAGGACGGCCTGGAGGGCGTCGGTCAACTGCTCGGACGCCTGGAAGCCCTTCTCGGCGTTCTGCTCGTCGGTGGTCTCCGGACCGCTGCCGCCGCGTGCGGGGCGACGACGGTTCTTGGTGGGGGCGTCCTTGGTGGTGGTGGACATGCGCGTTCCTTTCGACTCGGGGTCGGTAGCGACGTTAGGCGGCATTCCGAGCCGCGTGGCGGGGGTTGCGAGGCCGTGCGCGGCGGGGTACCGCCGCCCCGGGGTGGGGTACCGCCGCCCCCGGGGTCTCCGACGCAGGGGGTCTCTGTAGCCGCTCCGAATGCATTCGACAACCCCGCCTCGGGGCCGCCGGGCCGTTCCTAGCGTGAGGACGTGACAACCACCCCTCCTGCTTCGTCTCGACCGCTGCGTGACTACGCGGCCATCGGCGACGGCCGAACGGTCGCGCTCATCGGGCTCGACGGGTCGGTCGACTGGCTGCCGCTTCCCAACATCCACTCCCGACCCGTGTTCGCGCGGATCGTGGACGAATCCGCCGGTGGCTGCATCCAGCTCGCCCCGGTGGAGGAGTACGAGGTCACCCGTCGATACATCCCGCGCACGAACGTGCTCGAGACGACCTTCACCACTGCGACGGGTGTCGCCACCCTGACGGATGCCATGGTCACCGGCATCGCGGGCCGTTTACCGTGGGCCGAACTCGCCCGACGCGTCGACGGGGTGAAGGGCGAGATCGAGTTCGCGTGGTGCGTGCAGCCGGGAACGATGCTGCGGTCGGCCTCTCCCTGGACCGAACGCATCGACGGCTTCTCGATCATGCGCATCGGCCACGTCTCGCTCGCCGTCGTGGGCCACGAGCACGGCATCCACGGAGAACCCGATTCGCGCAACGAGAGCATCGACGGCGGCTTCACCACCTCCGAGGGGTCGCGCCATCTGCTCGTCATCGCTGCGACCGAGGGGGAGCCCCTTCGTGTGCCGGACGCGAAGAACGTCGATCGCGGCATCGACCGTACGGTCGACGGGTGGACGATGTGGTCGGACGAGTTCTCGTACGAGGGCCCCTGGGCTGAAGACGTGCAGCGCAGCGCCCTCGCGCTGAAGCTGCTGCTGTTCAGCCCGACCGGCGCGATCGCCGCCGCGGCGACGTCATCGCTGCCGGAGAACCCCCGCGGCGGGAAGAACTGGGACTACCGCTACGCCTGGGTGCGCGATCTCGCCTACACGGCCCACGCGTGGGTGGGCTTCGGCCTGCGCGAGGAGACGCACGCGGCCATCTCGTGGCTGCTGCGCACGATCCGCAAGAACGGCCCCGAGGTGCAGGTGATGTACACCCTCGACGGGGACGCCGAGATCGGCCTCGAAAAGCACGAGGTTCCGGGATGGAACGGCAACCAGCCCGTCGTCACCGGCAACCCCGCCCAGGGACAGCTGCAGCTCGGCGTCTACGGCGACCTGATCGCGCTGTGCCGCACGTACGTCCAAGCCGGAAACCGCCTCGACACGCAGACCGGGCGGCTGCTCGCCGACGTGGCCGACCGCACCTGCGACCTGTGGCGTCGCGAGGACTCCGGGATGTGGGAGTTGCCCGAGCTCCGCCATTACACCTCCTCGAAGATGGGCTGCTGGAAGGCGCTCGACGACGCCCAGTGGCTGGCCGATGGCGGGCACATCCCCGACAACGGCGACCGATGGCGCGCCGAGCGTGACCGCATCCACAGCTGGGTCGAGGAGCACTGCTGGTCGAAGACGCTCGAGGCCTACACGCTCGCGCCCGGAAGCGACGACCTTGACGCGTCAGTGCTGCTGCACGCCCCCACCGGCTTCGACCGCGGCGAGCGGATGTCGAAGACGATCGACGCCATCACCGAGCGTCTGACGACGGACACCCATCTCGTGTACCGCTACACCGGTATGGACCAGGAGGAGCAGTCGTTCGTCGCGTGCGCCTTCTGGCGGGCCACGGCCCTGGCCTGCGTCGGGCGCCACGGCGAAGCGATCGAGGCGATGGACGCGCTCGTCGCCCAGGGCAACGACGTCGGCATCTACTCGGAGATGATCGCCGAGGCCGACGGCGCATTCTGGGGCAACCTGCCGCAGGCGCTGAGCCACCTCGCACTCATCAACGCCGCTCTCGTCATCCGCGACCTCGTCGACGACGACGAGCTCGCCGGTCACTGACTCCCCGCCGTGGCGCACGTCACGGCATCCATCTCCCCATGAAAGGACTCGCCATGAGCACGCAGTACACGTTCACCGACCCGACCAAGCTCTACGCCGACATCGACCCGCAGTCGCAGGACCAGAAAGAGCCCGGTCTCGACGCCGAGCTCACGCCCAAGGCCGCCCTCGGTGAGGACACCTACGTCGGCAGCGAGCGCCTGAAGGGTCGCAAGGCCCTCATCACCGGCGCCGACTCGGGCATCGGTGCCGCCACCGCGATCGCCTTCGCCCGAGAGGGTGCCTCGGTCGCGATGTCGTACCTGCCCGAGGAGAAGGTGGATGCCGACCGCATCGCCGGCATCCTCCGCGAGGCCGGCGCGACCGTCGTGCAGATCCCCGGCGACCTGCGCGAGCGCGAGTACGCCCGGACGCTCGTGAAGGAAGCGGTCGAGGGCCTCGGCGGCCTCGACATCGTCGTCAACAACGGCGGCAAGCAGATCTTCAACGAAGACATCACCACGCTGAGCGACGAACAGTTCGACGACACGTTCAAGACCAACGTCTACGCGATGTTCTGGATCTGCAAAGAGGCCGTGCCGCATCTCGCACCCGGCTCGACCATCATCAACACCACGTCGATCCAGGCGTACTCGCCGGCGCCGATCCTCGTCGACTACGCCTCGACGAAGTCGACCATCAACACCTTCACCAAGGCGCTGGGCCAGCAGCTCGCGCCGAAGGGCATCCGCGTGAACGCGGTGGCGCCGGGACCGATCTGGACGCCCCTGCAGGTCACCGACGGTCAGCCCGACGAGAAGGTCGACGAGTTCGGCGAGGAGACCCCGCTCGGGCGCATGGGCCAGCCCGCCGAACTCGCGCCGGCGTTCGTGTACCTCGCGTCGGCGGAGTCGAGCTACGTCATCGGCGAGACGCTCAACGTCAACGGCGGAATGCCCACGCCGTAAGCAGTGCCAGGGGAAGGGCCGTCGTCCGGGTTCGGGCGGCGGCCCTTTCGGCATCCGGGGTTCCGGTCCCTTCGACGGGCTCAGGGACCTGGGGCGGCCGATGGAGCCGGGGCGGAGGTGGCTGAGCCTGTCGAAGCCGCCGGGCGGTCAGAATAGGCGCTTGCGGTAGAAGATCTCGCCGTCGGCCGTCTCCTCGGTGCGGTGGTAGCCCTCGCGCTCGTACAGACGCTGGTTCGCCTCGCTCAGACCACCGGTGAACAGCTCGGCCTCGGTCGCGCCGGCCTCGCGGCCGCGCTGCTCGACCGCGTCGAGGAGCAGCGTCCCCAGTCCCTCGCCTTGCTGGTCGGGCGCGATGGCCAGCCGCCCGATGAGGAGGAGCCCGCCATCGAGGCGTGCTCGCACCGCCCCGACGATGCGGTGCTCCGCCACGGCGACGCAGCCGAGGTTCTCGACGAGTTCGGCCCGCAGCTCCTCCAGGGTCTGGGTGAGCGGCGGCATGTCGGGGTCGCCGTAGATCAGGGCTTCGCTCACGAAGGCGGCGCGCTGGACGGTGAGCACCTCCCCGGCGTCGTCAGGGGTGACGGGGCGGATGGACGGCGAGTTCGACACGTGAGTCTCTCCGGAAGGGATGGGTCGTCGAGTTAACTACTATTGGCGTCAGAGCACTGATTTCTCGCTGGTGAACCAATCGTCCCATGAATGACTTCTTCGATACGAGCGTCCGCGCGGCAAACATTGCCGAGACGCAGGCCTGGCTGCAGCAGCAGTACGGGCGTATCGACGTGCAGGCGGAGCAGGCATCGATCGCCGAGCACGCGGTGGGCGACAGTGCGTTCTCGATACGTCGGTTGACCTGGGCGTGCCGGGCCGAGGTGATCTACGAGGCGGACCGCTTCTACTTCGCGACTTCGACGCCGGGGTACGCCTGGACGGTGGGCTCGGAGTCGGGCGATTACAGCGTCGATCCGGGCCTCGTACAACCCGGGCAGGAGTTCGTGGGGCACCCGCGCGACACCCTGTTGCACGTCGTCGCCTTCGATGTGGCCTGGCTCACCGAATCGGCGCGAGCGATCTACGGCGACGACTCCCTCAACGTGCGTTTCTCGGGGGCCGAGCCGGTGTCGCGCCGGATGCGGGACTACTGGCTCGCCACCGTCCGCTGGGCGCAGACGCAGCTGCCGGTGATGGCGGAGCCCCTCGCCCGTGCGCACGTGCGACGGTCGCTGATCTCGGCGACCCTGGAGGCATTCCCCCTCGCCGGGGACCCCCGGGAACGCCGTGCCTCCGCGCTCGAGCAGGCGTCGATCTACACCTCGGCGATGGCGTGGATCGACGATCACGCGTCGCTGGCCATCACGGTCGACGACGCCGCTCGGGCCGTGGGCACATCGACCCTGGGCCTGCGGCGCGCTTTCGCCGCCAACGGCCAACTGGCCGACAACCCCGAGGAGTATCTCGCGGCCGCCCGCGTGAGCGCGGCGCACGCCGACCTCATCGATGCGGATCCCACCTGCGTCACGGTCGACGAGGTCGCCACTCGGTGGGGCTTCCTCGATCGGGCCGCGTTCGTCGCGGCGTACCGCGCCGCATACGGCACGGCGCCCGAGACGACGCTGGACCGCTGAGCGGCTCACCGATCGCGGTCGGTGTACTCGCCGGGATCGTCGACGTCTTCGCGCGACTCGTCGCCGCCCGGCAGCTGCACGTCGGTGTAGGCGCCCGCCTCGTCGGACCGGGGTCGCTCCTGGGTGCCGTCGACGTTCTGACGGTCGACGTACTCGCCCGGCTGGTCGACGCTGCCGCGATCCGCCGTCCCATCCGGCAGCTGCAGATCGGTGTACTCGCCCTCTTCGGGTCCCGTGCCGTGTCCGTTGACATCGCGCTCAGCCATTGCCGCCTCCTGGATCGTGGTGGGTCGACGCTAGACCCGCCCGGACGCCGCCGCAGCGGTCTTGACAGGTGCCCTGTCGCGCGCGTGCCGGGGTGTCAAGGCCATGGGCGAGGGGTCCGCGGCGGCGCAGTCTGAGGTCATGCCTGCTCTCGCCATCATCCTCGTCATCGTCGGTCTCGTTCTGCTCTTCCTCGGCATCTTCGTCGAGGCCGTGAAATTCCTGCTGTGGATCGGCCTCATCATCCTGATCGTCGGGGCCGTCATGGCGGTCCTTCGCTTCGTCCGCCGGAAGGTCTGAAGCGGTCGCCGCGGGCGCGGCATCCGTCGCTCCTGCTATCCCCACCGGGCTCACCGCGCCAACGCGGGGTCGGGTCCCTCGGGTCGGGGGGATCGGTTCAGACCGAGAACAAGTCGCGTGCCCGCGGCCTGCGCGAGGCGGCGACCGCGTCGAGCGCGGGGCCGAGCTCCGGGTAGCTGAAAGAGAAGCCCGCCTCGGTGAGCACGCGCGGCACCGCCCACCGGCTCTTCAAGACGAGCTCCGGTTCGCTGCGCAGAGGCGCCATGGCGGGGTCCAGCATCCAGCGGAAGGCCGGGAGGCCCAGTGGCATCCGGGCCACGCGCCGGATCTCGCGCATCAGGGTGCGGTTGTCGCTGACGCCGGGGGCTGCGAGATTGACCGGTCCCGAGACGTCGTCGCGGTCGCGGAGGAAGCGGACGGATGCCACGACGTCTTCGATGTGGATCCAGCTGAAACGCTGTCGTCCCGACGTGCGGTGCCAGCTCGACCACACCGCACCGGTGGGGTGGGCGCCGATGCCGCGGTAACGGCGGTGCGGGAACCACCAGCTGTCGATCTGCGGTCCGCCGAGCCCCAG
Organism: uncultured Microbacterium sp.; assembly: GCF_963521695.1. GTDB lineage: Bacteria > Actinomycetota > Actinomycetes > Actinomycetales > Microbacteriaceae > Microbacterium. The sequence goes on from NZ_CAUQWC010000083.1 coordinate 11,288, forward strand.
GCGCCCGAGCGCGAAGAGCATGCGGGTCGCGGGCCCGTCTCCGAGCACGATCGCCATGCGGAGCGCCACCCGCCGGGTCGCGGGCAGGTCGCCGGCGAAGAAGGCGCGCTCCCAGCTCGTCGCCACGTCGACCGAGAAGCCCTCACCGACCACCCCGTCGATCTCGTCGTTGCCGCGCTCGGTCTCGTGCCGGTAGACGGTGGCGGTCGAGGCGTTCATCCACACGCGCGGCGGATGCGCGGCCGCGGCGACGGCCGCGTGCAATTCACGGGTCGTGTCGACGCGGGAGCGCAGGATCTCGTCGCGATTCGCGTCGGTGTACCGGCACGACACGATCTTGCCCGCGAGATTCACCAGCACGTCGGCGCCGTCGACGAGGCGCGAGATCGCGGCGGCGTCTCCCCACACGGCGGACCCCGTCCGGCCGACGGTGAAGACGTCGTACCCGTCGTCCTCGAACGCCCGTGTCAGCGACCGTCCGACGAAGCCGCTCGCCCCGGCGATGACGACGCGGGGTGCGGTGGGCGGTCGGGTCACGGCGTCCTCCTGGGGTCGGTGCGTTAAGCCTAGGCCTCCGCGGCGCGCGCTCCGGATGCCGCCGACCCGGCTGACACAATGGATGCCATGCGACGACACGACCGGGGCGCGCGCGTCGCACGCGGAGCGGTCGCCGCGTCCCTCGCCACCTTCGTCGCCCTCGTCTCGCACGTGTCGGCGGGGGGAGCGGTCCCGGGACCTGTCGGCATCGTGGTGCCGCTCGCGCTCTCGTTCGTCGTCTGCGTGGCGCTCGCCGGTCGGCGGTTGTCGGCGTGGCGGCTGGGGTTGTCTGTCGCGGTCAGCCAAGCGTTGTTCCACGCGCTGTTCGTGCTCGGCAGCTTCAACCTCGGTGCCGGTGTCCACGCGCACGGCGGCGCCATTCCCGTTGTGACGGGCGGTTCGTCGGCCCCGGCGTTCGCCATGGATGCCGACATGGCGGTCGGGCACCTCGTCGCCGCCGTCGTGACGACGGTGGCCCTGCACCGCGGCGAACGCGCACTGGCGGGGCTGCGGACGCTGGCGGGCGCGTGCGTCGCGTGGGTGCGGGCGCGCGTCCGCGTCCGCGCGTTCGTTCCGGTTCCGGTGCGGTGCGTGCG
>NZ_CAUQWC010000084.1:0-12363 GCF_963521695.1 uncultured Microbacterium sp.
GCCCTCACCGTCGCCGGCCACGACCACCTCGTCGCCGCGCAGGCCAACGGAACCCTGGATGCCGGGAGCTACCACGTCTCGCTCGGCACCGCCGAGGTGCTGCTGCGCGTGCTCGACGCGCCGCTCGGCTTCGCCGCCCGGCAGCGCCTCGCCGATGCGCTCATCAACGAGGTGCGCCACGTCGTGCCCGGCCAGCACGTGCTCGTCGCCGGGGTCAAGACCGGCCTGCTCCTCCGGCGCGCGCTGCACGCCGCGGGGATCAGCGACCGCGCCGGTCGTGACGAACTGGATGCCGCGGTGATGGCCCTGCCCTACGAGGGCGAGTTGCCGGCCGGCGCCATCGAGGTAACCGGCGCCCGCAACGACGATGGCGTGCTGCGCCTGACGCTGCACACCGAAGCCTCGCCGGCCGAGATCTTCGGCGCGGTGCTGCGGCACAGCAACGACGAGGTCGCCGCCCTCATCGCCGCGATGGACCGCGAGGTCGCGCCCGCGACCCGCTCCACCCTCACGGGCGGGTGGGCGGGTATGGCCAGTGTCCGCCGGGCCCGCGCCGAGGTGCTGCCCGATGCGTCCTTGTCCACCCGCGAGCAGGACGTCGCATTCGGAGCCGCCGACATCGCGCGGCGGCTCGTCTCGGCATCCGTCCCCTCTTGACCCCGATCCGCACCGACCCCACCGCGCCCCCTCGACCGGACGCGCGCCAAGACCCCAGAGAAGAGAGATCATGAACGAACTCACCACGCTCGAGCGCCGCGCGCTCCAGTCGATCAGCACCCCCGACGGACACATGCTCATCGTCGCCGCCGACCAGCGCAACGGCATGAAGGCCGCCATCAAGGACGCACCCAACGGCTCCGACGCCATCTCACGTGAGGAGCTCGCCGCGGTGAAGGCCGACCTCGTGCGCCACCTCGCCAACCACGCCCCCGCGATCCTGCTCGACCCCGAGGTCGCCCTGCCGCAGATCGTCGACGACGGCGTGCTCGACCGCGAGACCGGCCTCGTCGTGGGGCTCGACGCGTCGGGCTTCGAGACCGTCGACGGCCTGAAGTACACGCGCTTCGTGCCGGGCGTCACCCCGCGCACCGTGCGCGACATGGGCGGCAGCGTCGCCAAGATGCTCTACTACACGCGCCCCGACCAGCAGGATGCCGACTCCCGCGTCGCCCAGGAGATCCGCGACCTCGTGCAGGCCTGCGAGGCCGAGGGTCTGCTGCTCATCGTCGAGCTGCTCACCTACCAGCTCGAAGACGAGAGCGACGAGGACTACAAGGCGAAGTTCGCCGACCTCGTTGTCGACGGCGCCGCCCTCGCGGTCGCGTGCGGCTCGAAGATCCTCAAGCTCCAGTACCCGGGCTCGGCCGAGGCCAGCGCCCGCGTGACCGAGGTCGCCCAGGGCGTGCCGTGGGCGGTGCTGTCGGCCGGTGTCGACCACGAGACCTTCATCGAGCAGGTGCGCACCGCCGTCGCGAACGGTGCCTCGGGCGCGATGGCCGGCCGCTCGCTGTGGAAGGACAGCCTCTCGATCGACGCCGACCGCCGCGAGGACCTGTTGTCGAACCGCGCCCTGCCGCGCCTGCGCGAGCTCGCCGACGCCGTCGACGGCCGCTGAGATGCGCCCGACCGCCCGGCACCGGGAACGTCCATGACCGCGCCCGACTCCCGTCGGTCGAGGATCCCGCCCGTGCAGGCGGGGGATGGATGCCACGGTGCCGGGCGGACGGGCACTCCTTTCACGCGGCAGGGGGCGATGTCGGCCGTCGCCGGGCCGGCACGGGTCCACGGTGACCGGCCGATAGGGTTGCACGTCGAAGCCCCCACTCGCCCACGTTCCGGAGGTGCCTCGTGACTACGATGCGCGACGTCGCCCAGCGCGCGGGTGTGAGCACCAAGACCGTCTCGAGGGTCTTCAACGAAGACCCCCACGTGCTGCCCGACACCCGGGCTCTCGTCGAGGCCGCGATGCGCGAGCTCAACTACGTGCCCAACGCCCTCGCCACCACCTTTCGCGCGGGTCGCGCCTCGGTCATCGGCGTGGCCGTTCCCGACGTCGTCGACCCCTTCTTCGCCGCCATCGCGCGCGCCGTCGAAGACACCGCCCGCCGTCACGGCCTGTCCACCCTCGTCACGAGCCTCGGCGAGAACCCCGCCGACGAGCGGGCCGCCCTCGAATCGCTGTTGGGTCGCCAGCTCACGGGGCTCGTCATCGCCCCGGTCGGCACCGACCACTCGTGGCTCGAGCGGTGGCGCGGGCACACCCCGATCGTCTTCGTCGACCGCGCTCCCGCGGGCCTGACGACCGACACCTTCACCGAGAACGACGAGGCGGGCGCCCACCTCGCCACCGCCCACCTGCTCTCGCACGGACACCGTCGCATCGCCTACCTCGGCGACATGGTCCACCTCTCCACCGAGACCAAACGCGTCGAGGGGTGGCGCCGGGCGCTGCGCGAGGCCGGGGTCGAGATCGACGAGCGTCTCGTGGCCTCGCAGGTGTCCGACCGTGAGACCGCGGCATCCGCTCTCGAGAGGCTCCGAGCACTCGACGAGCCGCCCACCGCGATCTTCTCGGCGAACGCGCGATCGTCGATGGCGCTCGCGCACGTGCTGCGCGGCAACCCGCTGCCCTTCGTCGGCTTCGGCGATTTCCCCATGGCCGACACGCTCACCCCCGCCGTCACGGTGATCGACCAGGACCCCCGCCGCATCGGCGCGCTCGCCGCCGAGCGGGTGTTCGCGCGCCTCGAGCCCGACGCGGGTCTCGGACTCGACGAGGTCACGGTCATCGACGTGTCGCTGGTCGAGCGGGAGTCCTGCCGCCTCTGACGCTTCCGCGCCCCCGCGCCAGTGTCGCGCTCCGGCTGCCGGCTGTCGCGCTCCGGCTGCCGGTGACGCCTCCGCTCGTCACGCGCCCCCGCCCGCCGCGCGCCTTCGCCCGGCCCGCGCCACCACCCGAAACACATCGCCCCGGCCGAGGCAAGAGCCCGCGCGCGATCAGGTGCGCCGGATACAACGGAGGGGACCAGCCGCCACCGCTCCCGAGAAGAGGGCTCCGATGACGACCTTCCCGCATGCTCCGCGCCGCACCGACGCCCAGACGGGGGTGACGGCATGAGGCTCACCGATACGAGCGATCTCTGGTGGAAGACCGCCGTCTTCTACAACCTCGACGTCAAGACGTACCTGGATGCCGACGGCGACGGCGTCGGCGACCTGCGCGGTCTCGCGCAGCGGCTCGACCACCTCGCCGAGCTCGGTGTGACCTGCCTGTGGCTCGCCCCGTTCTACCCCTCACCGCAGCGGGACAACGGCTATGACATCGAGGACTACTACGGCGTCGATCCCCGCTACGGTTCGCTGGGCGACATGGTGGAGGTGCTGCGCACCGCGCACGACCGCGGCATGCGCGTGATCGTCGACCTCGTCGTGAACCACACCTCCGACCGGCATCCGTGGTTCCAGGAGGCCCGCACGAGCCCCGACAGCCGCTACCGCCACTTCTACCAGTGGCGCGACGATGTTCCCGAAGACGCCCCCGAAAGCATGTTCCCCGACGTCGAAGACGGAGTCTGGTTCTTCGACGAGACAGCGGGTCAGTACTACAAGCACTCGTTCTATCGGCACCAGCCCGACCTCGCCACCGACCACCCCGAAGTGCGCGAAGAAATCGCGAAGGCCATCGGCTTCTGGCTCGAGCTCGGCATCGACGGTTTCCGGGTGGATGCCGTGCCGTTCGTCATCGACGGCGACGATGGACCCGAGCACGAATTCCTGCGGGAGCTGCGCGGATACGTCTCGCGCCGTCGCGGCCACGCGATGATGCTCGGCGAGGTCAACCTGCCGTACGACGAGCAGATGCGTTTCTTCGGCGACGCCGACGGCGACGAGCTGACGATGCAGTTCGACTTCGTCGCCAACCAGCGTCTGTACCTGGCCCTCGCGAGACAGGATGCCACGCCCCTGCGCGAGGCGATCGAGTCGCGGCCCGCGATCGCCCGCGGCAACCAGTGGGGCAATTTCGTGCGCAACCACGACGAGCTGACCCTCGACCAGCTCAGTGAGGCCGAGCGCGACGAGGTCTTCGCTGCCTTCGCCCCCGAGAAGGGCCAGCGCATCCACGGGCGCGGCATCACGCGACGCCTGCCCTCGATGCTCGAGGGTGATCCGCGTCGCATCCGCATGGTCTACAGCCTCATGTTCTCGCTGCCGGGATCGCCCGTGCTCTACTACGGCGAAGAGATCGGCATGGGCGAGAACCCCACGATCGAGGGCAGCAGGGCGGCGGTGCGCACACCCATGCAGTGGACCGGCGCCGACGACGCCGGCTTCTCGCCCGCCGACGAACTCATCGCCGACGTCGTGCCCGGGGGCTTCGGCCCGCGGCACGTCAACGTGGCGCAGCAGCGCCACGATCCCGACTCGATGCTGCGATTCGTCCAGAACCTCGTGCGGCACTACCGCGCCTCGCCCGAGATCGGGTGGGGGGAACTCGGCATCCTGGATCAACCGCACACGTGTGTGCTGGCGCACTCGGTCACGAGCGAGCTCGGCATGTTCGTCGCCGCGCACAACTTCGCGCCCGACGGTCGCACCTTCCGCCTCGAGATCGAGGGGGCGGATGCCGAAGGCTGGAGCGTCGTGAACCTGCTCGATGACGACTCCGGCGCCGAGACGCTCGAGCGCGGCGGCTTCGACGTATCGCTCGACGGGTACGGGCACCGGTGGTGGCGGGTCATCCGGCCGGGGGAGCGGCGGATCGCCTGAGCCTCGACGGCGGGCGCGGCGGGTGAGCGAGCGAGCGCGACGCCCCCCGATGACGCCGCGCCCGCCGCGGAGATGGGCCGATCGGCGATGCGTCCGGCCCTCGCGAGCGGCGGGTCCCCCCGACCCTCTCGCTCGCGGTCTCGTTCCATACAAGCACAGCACCTCGTAAATAGCACCCGTCTGCTGCTCGTAATTACAATCCTCGGGCGTGTCCGCGTCGTCTACGATCGACACGTGGGTCGCGGCGCTGTCGGACCACCCTCCCGGTACTCCCGTCGAGTGGTGGCGAATGTGGACCGCCTGCGGAGAGCGAACGGGCTCACCGTCGGCGAGCTGCTCAGTCGCGCCGGGATGACGAAGAGCTACTACCAGTCCCGCGCCGGATTCTCGCTGCCGTACAACACGAACGACATCGAGGCCCTCGCCGCCGCCCTCGGCGTGACGCCCGAAGAGGTCGCGAGCCCCGAGACGACGACGCGCGTAGAGATGCGCGTGCCCGCGGGTCCGCTGGTCACCCGCGTCCGCCGCCTGATCGACAGCCAAGCCGCCACCGAAGACGATCTGGTGCGTCACCTCGACGAGATCGACCCGCTGCTGGCCGACAACGCCCGCACGCTGCTCGCCGCCGCCTCGCACACCGTGGTCCTCGATGAAGAGGTGCTGCGCCTCATCACGCACTGGGCCGACGTCCCCACCGAGTACCTGACGGACTACACCGACGAGACGGTGACCGACCGCACGGAGGCGGAGCTCGAACTGCGCGAGGCCATGCGGGCCGCGGGTGCCAGCAGCATCCAGTTCCGAGCCCTCGGGCAGATGTCTCCCGATGCCCTGCGGGCCATCGCCCAGTCGCTGCGTAGCGGGCCGCCCACGCGATGAGCAGCGGCGACGAAGCGGGCGAGATGATGCGGCGCGTGCGCGCGCGCACGGATCGCGCCGTCGAGCGGGCCGGCATCACGGGCGGCATGGACTTCGCCAGCATCGTCCGCGCCGTCGAGGATGCCGTGGGCATCCGCCTCCGCGTGGTGGAAGAAACCGACACCCGGGGGTGGGGCACGCTCACCGGCTTCCTCACCGTCTTCGCCGATCGGCGCGAGGGCAGCATCCACGTCCGCGCGTCGGATCCGGCGCTCTACCGCCAGTTCGCCGCGTCCCACGAGCTCGGCCACCTGCTCGATGACGAGCACTGCAACGGCGCGCTCCATGAGCGGTCCTCGGTGTCGCCTCACGACGACCCCACCCTGACCACCCCCGAGTTCGAGGCCGAACTGGTCGCCGAGCACGTCGCTCATGTCATCGCCCGCGTCCTGTACGGCACTCCGCGCGTCGCCGAGTCATCGTGGTGACCGTCGTCCTCATCGACGTGGCGCTCGCCGGACTCCTGGCGGTCGTCGTCGGCCGGGCGCGCGCGGCATGGCGGTTCCCGCGGGCGCGTATCAGCTGGCTGGGGGCGTTGATCGGCGTGGTCGCGCTGCTCACGCAGGGGACGATCGTCCCCCTTCCGGTGCTCGACGCGCTGCTCGGTGGGACGAACGTGCTCAAGCTCGTGCAGAACATCCTCACGATGGTGTCGCTGTGGCTCGGCATCCAGGCGGGCACCGCCCCCGTCACCGCGCGGGTGCACACGCTGAGGTGGAGCTTCCCCGCGGTCCTCGGCATCCTGTTCGCTGTCGTCTTCTTCGTCGCGATGCCCGAGCGCGGGTCGTCGTCGTTCCGCTTCGTCGAGAACGCGGCGGTCACCTCGACGGGCGCGTGGCTCTACGGCGTCGTGCACATGGCGGGGATCGCACTGGTGGGGGCGCTCCTCTTCCGCTCGGCGAGGGGGTCGCTCCCCGGTGTGCGGCCGTTCTTCCGCGCGGGCGCGGTCGGTATCGTCCTCGGCTGCCTCAGCGAGATCGTCGATCTCACGATGACCCGGTTCTTCCAGCCGAACGACGTGGTGAGCGCCCTCTTCGACCCCCTGTTCTACCTCGGTGTCGTGGCTTTCGTCGTGGGGATGCTGCGGGCGTCGCGCGCGGCGAGGTGCATTCGCCGTCGGGGGGAGACGCTGCTGCGTCGTCTCGGCGATCTGGCGCGCCAGCGCGGCGTGCAGCGTCTTTCCACCGTCGCGCCCGACGCCCCCGTCGACAGCAGGCTGCATGCGCTGCGGGTCGCCGTCGAAGACGCCGCGATCGCCACGTCGTCGCCGTTGACCGCCGGGCAGCGCGCACTGCTCGACGACGTCGACGCCCATCTCACTCGACAGCCCACGGGAGTTCGTGCATGATCCGATCCATCGCCGTCGGCACCGCGGTCGTCGCGGGCACGGTGCTCGCCGCCCACACCGCCCTCGCCGGGTATGTCGCCCGCCGCCTCATCGCGCCGCGCGCGCCGAAGGTGTTCGCGCCGGTGACGATCGAGGGCGACACGGTGTCGGTGCCCGCGACCGTCGACAGTCGCGAACCCGGCACCTACGGATTGCGCCTCGACGACGGTTCGCACCTGCTGGTGGGCGACATCGTGCGGATCGATGGCGACAGGGTCGTCCGTTCGATCCTCACGCGGCCGCCGGGGCTCGGCGACGGCGATGTCGTGGCGGCGTGGACGTCGCAGAACATCGGCGCCCCCGAAGACGTCGGCCCCACCCGCCACGTCGCCGTTCCGCTCCGTCGCGGCGGCACCGCCGAGGCGTGGGAGATCGGCGATCGCGAGACGGCCGACGGGCGGTGGACGATCCACGTGCACGGTCTGCGCTCCAGTCGCAACGGCGCCCTGCGTTCGGCGCCGGCGCCGACGGATGCCGGGTGGATGTCGCTCGTGGTGTCGTACGCGGGCGATGAGGAATGCGCGCCCGCCGACGCCCTTCCCTCGAGCCTCGGGACGCGCGAGTGGCGCGACGTAGACGACGCGATCTCGTACGCGATCTCGCGCGGCGCCCGCGAGATCGTGCTGGTGGCGTGGTCGATGGGCGGGACGATCGCGATGCTCGCGCTCGAGGAGTCCCCGCACCGCGGCACGGTGACCGGGCTCGTGCTGGTCGCACCGGCGCTGGATTGGACGCGGGTCGTCGAGAACGCCGTCGCCGGGGCCCACCTCCCGCGCTCGATCGCTGCAGCGGCCATGCGCGTGCTGGGCAGCCCCATCGGCGCCCGTGCGCTCGGCCTCATCGAGACGGTCGACGCCCGCGCGCTCACCTGGGTGGGCGGGCATCGCCCCGGACCGCGCATCCCGACGCGGATCCTGCACAGCCGTGTCGACCCGGTGGTGCCGTTCTCGGGATCGGTCGCGTACGTCGAACGGCATCCGGATGCCGAGCTGGTCGCGTTCGACGCGAGCGGTCACTGCAACGAGGCCAACCAAGAACCCGAGCGGTTCCATGAGGCCATCGCCGGATTCTTGCGGACGCTGTCGCCGCGGGCGGACGCGCGTGATCGCCGGAAGACGGTCTCTGGCGCCTGAGTCCGCCTCGGATCCGCGTTCCCTACGAGCGGAGGCCCCTGAGCCTGTCGAAGGGCCCGGTGGTCGCCGTCCCCCATGCGTGAGCGGAGGTCCCTGAGCCCGTCGAAGGGCCCGGTGGACGCGGATACCCGTGCGCGCGGAGGCCCCTGAGCCCGTCGAAGGGACCGAACCCGCCCACCCGCTGCCCTCAGGCGCCGACGACCTCGGCGATCGCCCCGCGCACCCCGCGCTCGGACAGCGAAGCGCGCGCGACGAGGAATGCCTCGCGCAGGCGGGCGTTCTGCCCGAGGTCGCCGAACACGGGCGCGTAGTCGAGCAGTGACGCGGGATTCGCGGCAACGATCGCGCGCAGCTCGTCGAGGCGGCTGTCGACCGCGGGTGTCGGCTCGCCCGACTCGGTACGTCCCTCGAGGAAGACGCTCCAGCCCGCGAGGACGAGGGCGGCGTGGTCGATGCGCCCACCCGCGGCGAGCTGCTCGCGCACGACCGGCAACAGGAACTTCGGCAGCCGGTCGGAGCCGTCGACGACCTGTCGCGCGAGCGTGTCGCGGATGGCCTCACTACCGAACCGCTCGATGAGCTGGTCGCAGTACGCATCGAGGTCGATGCCCGGCACCGGCCGCAGGGTGGGGATGGCCTCGTGGTGCATGTACCCCTGCAGGAACGACACGAACAGCGGGTCGGTGCACACCTCGTGCACGTACTCGGCGCCCGAGAGGATCCCGAGGTAGCTCATCGCCTGGTGCGAGGCGTTGAGCAGGCGCAGCTTCATCAGCTCGTACGGCTCGACGTCGGCGACGAGCTGCACGCCGACCTCGTCGAACGGGGGCCGACCCGCGGGGAAGGCATCTTCGAGCACCCACTGCTCGAACGATTCCGAGCGCACGGGCCAGCGATCCCGGATGCCGAACTCTTCGGCGACCGCGGCACGTGTCTCATCGGTGGTGACCGGGGTGATGCGATCGACCATGGAGTTGGGGAACGACACGTTCTCGGCGATCCAGGCGGCGAGCTCGGAGTCGCGGCGCTCGGCGAAGCCCAGGAGGGCGGCGCGGGCGACGTGGCCGTTGCCCTGGATGTTGTCGCACGACATGACGGTGAAGGCGGGGATGCCGGCATCCCGGCGTCGACGAAGGGCCTCGGTCAGCAGACCCATGACGCTACGCGGGGGAGTGGAGCCGTCGAGATCGGCGAGGGTCAATTCGTCGCGGGGCGCGTAGGCGCCGGTCGCGTCGTCGATGCCGTAGCCACCCTCGGTGATGGTGAGCGAGACGATCGCGGTGTCGGGATCGGCGAGTTTGGCGACGACGGCCTCGGGGTCGTCGGGGGCGAAGAGGTATTGCACGATCGAGCCGACCACGCGGGCTGTGGAGGAGCCGTCGGGGGCGGTGGTCACGAGCGTGTAGAGGTCATCCTGCGCGGCGAGGGCATCGCGCATCGGGGCGTCGAACGACAGCACGCCCACCCCGCACAGCCCCCACTCGGTGTGGCCGGCCTCGAGCAGGCGGTCGAGGTACATCGCCTCGTGCGCGCGGTGGAACCCGCCGACGCCGAAGTGCACGATCCGCGAGCGCACGGCGGAACGGTCGTAGGTCGGCACGGAGACGTTCGCCGCGAGCGAGGAGAGGGCGTCGGCGGTGAGATCGGTCATGCGTGGCTCCGGGGGTGGTGGGGCGGCGGGCGGGATTTGGGGCGAGTTTGTCGTTTCGGGGCGTGAATCCTGTGCCCCAAGGCGAGGAATCCGCCCCAATCCCTGAGGGGAGGGGGTGGATGCCGGGACCCCCTCGCGTGATGGGGCAGTCCCGGCCGCGGGGGCCCGGAGTGGCGGCATCCGGGGTGTGGGGCGGGTGCTGCCGCTTGGGGCGTGGATCTTGCGCCCCAAAGCGAGAAGTGCGCCCCAAAACCGGGGATAGGGGTGGATGCCGGGACCCTCGCGTGAGCGTGAGGGTCCCGGCATCCGGTGGGTTCAGCAGCTGGACTTGTAGACGGCGTCGGCGCCGTCGGTGGCGATGTTGTCCTTCGTCAGGATGGTGAAGCCGGTCTGGATCTTCTCCTCCGTCGCTTCGCCCTTCAGCGCCGCGATGGCCTGCTTCACGCCGTCGGAGCCGATGGTGGCGGGCTCCTGGGCGACGAGGGCCTGGACGGTGCCGGCTTCGAGGGCCTTGACCTGGGCGGGGCCGGCGTCGAAGCCGACGATGGTGACCGATCCCTGCTTGCCGGCCTGCTGGACGCCGGTGGCGGAGCCTTCGGCGGCGAACAGGTTGGCGGCGAAGATGCCGACGATGTCGGGGTCCTTCTGCAGAGCGGCAGTCACGATCTCGGCCGCGGTGGAGGGTTCGTTGTGCGAGTACTGCACCCCGACCGACTCGAACTTGCTGTCCTTCGCGACGGCGTCTTCAAAGCCCTGGGCGCGGGCGTCGGTGGTGGAGACACCGGGGTCGGTGGACACCACGAGAACCTTGCCACCGTCGGGGTTGGCCTCCTGAATCGCTTCGAACGCGGCCGCCCCGCCGCCCTCGTTGTCACTCGAGATCTGCGACACCGCGCCCGAGGGGTCCTCCAGCGTCGTGTCGACGAGGACGACCTTGATCCCGGCGGCCTCGGCGGCGGCGATCGGCGCCTGCATGGCGGAGACGTCCGTCGGTGCGATCAGCAGCGCGTCGGGCTGGGAGGCCACAACGGCATCCACGATCGGCTTCTGCAGGGTGGGGTCGAACTTCTCGGGACCCTGGGTGGTGACGGTGGCGCCTTCCTTCTCTGCTTCGGCTCCGATGCCGCACTGCATGGAGATGTAGAACTCATCCCCGGCGACGCCCTGCACGAACGCGATCTTGTAGCCGTCCTCGGCGCCGCCCGAGGCACCGCCGGACGCTGCTCCACCGGAGCAGCCCGCGAGGGTCAGGGTCGCTGCCATGCCGAAGACCGTCAGTGCGGTCGCCTTGTTGTTCCACTTCATTGTGATCACCGTTCTTGTGTCGGGTTGGGAGGGGTGGGAGGGAGGGATGCCGCCGCGGCTCAGCCGCGCCGACCTCCGCTGATGAACTTGCGCCAGAGGCTCTGGGTGTTGCCGCGAGTCGCAGCGGTGCGGCGCACCTGGTCGACGTAGACAGCCGTGATCAGCACCGCGCCGACGGCGACCTGCTGCCAGAACGGCTGCACACCGGTGATGACGAACCCGTTCTGCAGCACCGCCGGGATGAACAGGCCGACGACGGTGCCCATGATCGTGCCGACGCCGCCGAACAGCGACGTGCCGCCGATGACGACCGCGGCGATGACGTTGAGGTTCGTCTGGGTCTGCCCCGCGATGGCGGTCGTGGAGAACTGCGACAGCGACAGGATGCCGCCGAGCCCGGCCAGTGCGCCCGAGATCGTGTAGATCTTGATCAGCTGCGCGTCGACCTTGACGCCGACGCGGCGGGCGGCGATCTCGCTCGATCCGACGGCGAGGGTGTACAGCCCGAAGCGGGTGTAGTGCAGCACGATGGCGCCGATGATGACGACGACCAGGGCGATGACGCTGATGATGGGCACGGATCCGAACACGTTGCCGTAGCCGATCGAGACCGTCAGCACGGTGGGCACGTCGCGCACGTCGACACCACCGGTGAGGATCTGCGCGAGACCCAGCGCCATCCCGAGCGACCCCAGGGTGACGATGAGCGGCGGGATCTTCGCCTTCGCGATGAGGAAGCCGTTGAGCAGGCCCCAGCAGACACCGCTCAGCACGGCGACGATGATTCCGACCGTCGCGACACCCCACCCTTCTCCCCCGAGAGCGCGCATGACGAGCGCGGAGACGACGCCGGAGAACACCAGCACCGAGCCGACCGAGAGGTCGATACCGGCGGTGATGATGACGTAGGTCATGCCGACCGCGAGCACGGCGAGGATCGAGGCGTTCTGGATGATGAGGCGGAAGTTCGACCACTGGGCGAACGACTCCGGCGCCAGGATGCTGAAGACGATGATGATCGCCAGCAGCACGAGCAGGATCTGGAAGGCCTGGGTGCGCAGCACCGCCGCGACCGGGTTCGCCTTCTGGTTGTCGAGGGTGCCGATGGCCACGGTCTCGGTCGGGGGGCTGGTGAGGCTCATTTCTGGTCGTCCTTCGTGACGGCGCCGGTCATGAGCCCGACGAGTTCTTCCATGGAGGTG
>NZ_CAUQWC010000085.1:0-12351 GCF_963521695.1 uncultured Microbacterium sp.
GCGCACGCGGGGGCCCGCGGGCGCGTTGCTGGGGCCTCACGGCGCGTGCGGGTTCGGCATCCCTGGACGGGCGCTGCGCGGGGTCGTTCGGGCGGGGTGCCGGAGGTTTGGCATCCCTCGACGGTCGTCGCGCCGGGTCACCGGACACAACGCAGGAGATTCTTGCCGTAGCCCGCGCTTCGGTGGCGCGTCGGGCCCGGTCTCGCGCCGAACTCCTGCGTCGTGTCGTCGCGGGCGCGTGAAGGGGGCCCGCGACCACGATTTCGCGGAATCCTGCACGGACGGAAGCCCCTGCCCCGATGTCGGAGGTTCGGGGCAGAGTAGACGCATGAGTCGTATCGGCACGATCTTCAGCCCGTATCCGCACCCGCCCGAGCAACTGCGTGACGCCGCGCGCGCGGCCGAAGATGCCGGGGTCGAAGAATTGTGGTTGTGGGAAGACTGCTTCCGATCCTCGGCATGGGCGGCGGCCGCCGCCGCTCTCGCGGTCACCGACCATCTGCGCATCGGGGTCGGCATTGCGCCCTTCCCGTTGCGCAACGTCGCCGCCTCGGCGATGGAGGTCGCCACCATCGAGCGGATGTTCCCCGGTCGCCTGCTGCCCGGGTTCGGGCACGGCGTACAGGACTGGATGCGACAGATCGGCGCAAAGGCGGCGTCGCCGCTCACGCTGATGCAGGAGCAGCTGCCCGCGCTTCGAGCGCTGCTGGCGGGCGAGACGGTCAGCACCGAGGGGCGTTACGTGAAGCTCCGAGGCGTCACGCTCGACTGGCCGCCCGCCTCGCCGCCGCGGGTGTACGCCGCGGCCGAAGGCCCCAAGACTCTCGCCCTCGGCGGCGCCGTCGCCGACGGAGTCGTGCTCGACAGCCGGCACACCGTCGCCGAGATCGCGGCCGCCGTCGAGACGGTGCAGGCGGCGCGCACCTCCGCGGCACGCGAGGGCCGTGCGGATGTCGTGGCCTACGTCCTCACCGCCTTCGGTCCTGACGCGCACGAACGGGCGATGGCGTCGATGCGCGACCGCCCCGACGCGGCCGACCGCGTGCTGGCGGGCTCGGTGGACGACGTCGCCGAGGGCGTGGCGCGGTTCCAGGCGGCGGGTGTCGACGACGTGGTACTGCTCCCCACCGACGAGGTCGACCTGGCGGCCTTCTACGCCGCCGTCGGCCAGGTCGCCGTGGCCGTGCCGAACGCCGGCGGCGTCTCATGACGAGAGGCGCGGTCTCGCTCGGACTCGCCGGATCGCTCGGCCCCGACGCGATCGCCCGCATCGCCCCGGCGGTGGAGAACGCGGGTTTCCACACGCTGTGGGTCAACGACACCCCCGACGGCGACGCTCTCGCCGCCCTGGCCGCGGCCGCGCGCGTCACCGAGCGCCTCCATCTCGCCACCGGCGTCGTGCCCGTCGACCGCCGACCCGCTGACGTGATCGCCACCGAGGTGGCATCCCTGGGTCTTCCGCTCGACCGGCTGACGCTCGGCGTCGGCTCGGGCGTGGCGAAGGAAGGGGCGCTCGCCCGCGTCCGTCAGGCCATCGAGGTGTTGCATGACGCCGGGATCCCGCGCGTGGTCGTCGGAGCGCTGGGGCCGAAGATGCGGCGCACGGGGGCGGAGCGTGCCGAGGGAGTGCTGCTCAACTGGGTGCCGCCCACCGAGGCGCGCGCCCAGGCCGACGCGGCGCACGCGATCTCACCCGCGGCGCACGTCGCCGTCTATGTGAGAACGGCAATCGTCCCGGCTGCGCGAGAACGCCTCGACGCTGAGACCGCGCGCTACGCGTCGTTCCCGAACTACGCCGCCAACTTCCGACGCATGGGCGTCGATGCCGCCGACACGACCATCCGCGACGTCGATGAATTGGGTGGATCACTGGAGGCTTACACCGCCGCGGCCGACGAGATCGTGCTGCGCGCGGTCGTCCCCGACGACACGGTCGAGGCGTACCTCGACTTCGTCGGTCGGGCGGCGCCATTGCCGGGCTGAGCGTCGACCGCATGAACGCGCGGATCGCGAGACCGTGGCCAGACCGCCTCCTTCGGGTGGGAGACTGACCGGATGCCACGTCGTCGAGGTCTCACCATCCGATCGGTCGCGCGCGGGGTGCTGGCCCTGCTGCTGGTGGGGGCGGGCGCCAGTCACCTCACGTGGGGACGGCGGGGGTATCGCATCGTCGTGCCCGGCTGGGCCACCCGGATGCTGCACACGGACAAGGACGCCATCGTCGTCGCATCCGGAGCTGTCGAGATGCTCCTCGGGACGGCGCTGATTTCACTGCCCCGCGAACGCCGCCGCATCGGTGCGGTCATCGCCGCGTTCTTCGTCGCCGTGTTCCCGGGCAACGTGCACCAGTGGCGCACGGGTCGCTCTGCGCCGGGCCTCAATACCGACCGTGCGCGGTTCATCCGCCTGTTCCTTCAGGTGCCGCTCGTCGCGTGGGCGTGGTGGGCGACGCGCGAGCGCTGACCCCTCGCCGCAGCGGCTGGTCCCTGTTTTGGAGCGGGATTCGCGCTTCGGGGCGTGTTTCGTGCGCCCCGAAAGGCGGAATACGCCCCAATCCGGTGACGAGGTCGCTTGGGCGGTGTGGCTGGTGCGGCGTGGGGCGCGCGTTGTGCGTCGGGGTGGTCGTTGGCCGCCCCGGTGCCCAAAACGTGCCCCGACCGTCACCGCCGCAGCGGCTGGTCCTGTGTGGGGCGGGATTCGCGCATCGGGGCGTGTTTCGTGCGCCCCGAAGGGGGGAGTACGCCCCGCCCCGGTGACGAGGTCCCTCGGGCGGTGCGGCCGGTCCCTGTTTCGGGCGGGATTCGCGCATTGGGGCGGGATTCGCGCTTTGGCGCTTTTCGTGCGCCCCGAAAGGCGGAATACGCCCCAATCCGGTGACGAGGTCGCTGGGGGGTGTGGCTGGTGCGGCGTGGGGCGCGCGTTGTGCGTCGGGGCGGTCGGTGGCCGCCCCGGTGCCCGAAACGTGCCCCGACCGTCATCGCCGCAGCGGTCGGTCCTGTGTGGGCGGGATTTGCGCTTCGGAGCGTGACTCATGCGCCCCGAAGGGCGGAATACGCCCCAGCCCGGTGACGAGGTCCCTCGGGCGGTGCGGCTGGTCCCTGTGTGGGGCGGGATTCGCGCTTCGGGGCGTGTTTCGTGCGCCCCAAAGGGCGGAATACGCCCCAACCCGGTGACGAGGTCCGTGGGGCGGTGCAGCTGGTGCGGCGCGGGACGCGCACTGCGCGTCGGGGCGGTCGGTGGTCGCCCCATAGCCCGCCCCTCGCGCAGCCGCACACCCGACGAGCCGCCCCCGCGACCCGACCCGCGACCCCGACCCGCGCCAGCCGGAGTCCTACGCCGCCTCGCCGAGCTCGAGGATGCCGTTCTCGAAAGCCGCGCGGGCGAGCACCTTGTAGCCGTGCTCGGGGAAGAACACGGTGAGTCGGTCGTCTTCGATCCCCATGACCGTGCCGGTGCCGAACTCGCCGTGCTCGACGACGGAGTCGATCCGGATGCCGCTTTCGTCTGCGTCCGCGGGGCCGTCCACCTCGACCGGACCCGCGGCGCCGCGGTCGCAGCGGTCGCACGCCCCGCACTGCTCGGACGTCTCGACGCCGAAATACTCGAGCAGCGCACGTCGGCGGCAGTGGGTCGTCTCGGCATAGCCGCGCATGATCTCGATGCGCGACGCGCGAATGCGCTGCTCGGCCTCGTCACGCTCGCGGACGGCGCTCACTGCATCGCCCGCCGAGACCTGGTCCTGCACCGAGACGCCCTCGGGGCCGGACACGGCCAGACCGCACGCGATGAGCTGGTTCAGCACGCGACCGATGACGCGGGTCGAGCGGCCGGCCTCTTCGGCGATGTCCTTCGTGCGCAGGGGTGATTTCGCGCGCCGCAGGGCGTCCCAGACGCCGGCGATGTCGGCGCGCTTTGCGTGCCCGCCGGCGAAGAAGGACCGCAGCGAGAAGTCTTCGGCGCGGTAGTGAAGGATCGCCCGGGCGGGTTTCCCGTCGCGCGCCGCGCGGCCGATCTCCTGTGCGTAGGAATCAAGCGACTCGGTGACGTCGGCGTGCACGACCAGGCGCACGTCGCTCTTGTCGACGCCCATGCCGAACGCCGAGGTCGCGACCACGACATCGAGTTCACCCGCGCTCCACGCCGAGTGCACCTCGTCGCGCCGCTTCTGAGCCATCGCGCCGTGGTACGCGGCCGCCCGGAGGCCGAGAGCGGTGAGCTCGTCGGCGTACGCGTCGGTCTCTTTGCGGGTCGCCACGTACAGCAGCGCCGGGCCGCCGGCATCCTGGACATCCGCGATGACGGCGCGACGCTTGTCGTCATCGTGCTCGTGACGGCGGACCGCCATGTGGATCTCGGGACGATCCATGCCGCGTACCTCGAGGTGCGGCTCACGCATGCCCAGACTCGACACGATGTCGTCACGGACGGGGGCGGATGCCGTGGCCGTCAGCGCCAGCACCGGCGGATGCCCGAGCGCCTCGACGGCGTCGCCGATCCGCGCGTATTCGGGTCGGAAGTCGTGGCCCCACGCCGAGACGCAGTGCGCCTCGTCGACGACGACGAGACGCACATCGGCCTTCGCGAGGCGATCGAACACCTCGGCGTTCGCCAGCTGCTCGGGCGCGAGGAACGCGTATACGGCGTCGCCGCTCTCGATCGCGGCCCACGCGGCCTTCTTGGCCGACGCGCTCGTGCGGGAGTTCAGGGCGACGGCGGCGGGAGCATCGGGAGCGGCGTCGATGGAGTCGATCTGGTCGCGCTGCAGTGCCAGCAGCGGTGAGATCACCACGGTCACGCCGCCGAGTTCGCAACCGGAGATCTGGTACACCGCCGACTTCCCCGCGCCGGTGGGGAACACGACGAGCGTGTCGCGTCCGCCGACGACCGCGTCGATCGCTTCGGCCTGCCCCGGCAGCAGGTCGTCCCACCCGAAGACCTCACGGGCGGTGCGGGCGGACTGTTCGAGGGTGGCGGGAGCGTTCACGGATGCCTCATTCCTGGGGGAGCCCCCAGCACATCTCAGACCTCCGACATCGCGCCGGGGGTTGCGGCGATCGGCGACGTGTGATGGACGGCGACCGTCACGAACGGCGTGAGGCGTCGACGCCGAGCCCGCATCGACCGACCGAGTCCGCGCCCGATCGGAGTCGGGACCGCGCGGGTTCGGCGCACCCCCGGACCCGGCGAACGCAGCCTCGCCCGGGACGCGCGTGCGGCGTCGGCCACCGTGCGCCGGCCCGATGCGGGGTTGTGTCCTGCGACGGCCCGCGCGGGAGACCGCGGTGCGGGTCGGACCCCGGATGCCACGGGCGCAGCGACGACGCAAGCGCCGGGCCGATGTCGGAGGGGAGTGCCAGGATGCCGACATGCTCTTCAGCGACATCGAGACCGCCCTCGCGACGGTGACGAACACACGCTCGCGGCTGGCGAAGGTCGACGCTCTCGCCGCGGTGCTGCGGTCCCTCGCGCCCGACGAGATCGTGCCGGCGGTGGGCCTGCTGACGGCGTCGCCGCGTCAGGGTCGTCTCGGTGTCGGCTGGCGCACGTTGTCGAGCCGCGGCGGATCGCACGCCGGCGAGCCCTCGCTGACGGTCGACGACGTCGACGAGGCCTTCTCGCGGCTGACCGGGATCGGCGGTGCGGGGTCGGCGGCGGTCCGCACGGCGCTCCTCGACACGCTGGCCGAGCGGGCGACGGCGGCGGAGTGGCAGCTGCTCATCCGCGTCATGACCGGCGAACTGCGAACGGGTGCGCTGGAGGGGGTGCTCGTCGATGCCGTCGCTCGTGCCTCCGACCGCGACGGTGCCGCGGTGCGGCGCGCCGCGATGCTCTCGGGCGACCTCGGCCAGACGGCGCGTGTGGCCCTGACCGGCACGGTCGACGATCTCGCCGCCGTGGGCCTCATCGTCGGTCGCGGGGTGCAGCCGATGCTCGCCTCCACCGCCACATCGGTCGCCGACGCGCTGGGTGTCGCCGGCCGGGCGTCGGTGGAGTACAAGCTCGACGGGGCCCGCGTGCAGGTGCACCGGCACGGTGACGAGGTGCACGTGTTCACCCGCACGTTGGCCGATGTCACCCACCGGGTGCCCGAGATCGTCGAGGTGGTCCGCGGTCTGCCGGTGGACGACGTCATCCTCGACGGTGAGACGCTGTCGCTCGACGACGACGGGGGTCCGCGTCCCTTCCAAGACACGATGGCGCGCTTCGGTGCCGAGACGGCGCGCGAGATCGCCCTGCGCCCGTGGTTCTTCGACGTCCTGCACATCGACGGGCGCGACCTCGTCGACGAGCCCTTGTCGGCCCGACTCGAAGAACTGGAGAGGATCGCCTCGCCCTGGCGCATCCCGGCGGTGACCACGGACGACGTCGAGACCGCCGATGCGTTCGCGCGCGATGCCCTCGCGGCCGGTCACGAAGGCGTGATGGTCAAAGGCCTCGACGCCCCGTACACGGCTGGTCGGCGCGGCAAGAGCTGGCTCAAGGTCAAGCCCGTGCACACCTTCGACCTCGTCGTGCTCGGCGTCGAACGCGGCTCGGGGCGGCGCTCGGGCTGGCTCTCGAACCTGCACCTCGGGGCGCGAGACCCCGCGGGCCGTTTCGGGCAGCCCGACGGTTTCGTCATGGTGGGCAAGACGTTCAAGGGCCTCACCGACGAGCTCCTGACCTGGCAGACCGCGCACTTCTCCGAGCGCGAGGCAGGGGACATCCCCGGCGGCATCCGCGTCGTGCCCGACACGGTCGTCGAGATCGCGATCGACGGCGTCCAGCGATCAGTGCGATACCCCGGCGGCGTGGCGCTGCGCTTCGCGCGCGTGAAGGCCTACCGTTCCGACAAGACCGCGGCCGAGGCCGACACGATCGACACGCTGCGGTCGCTCCTCCCCGGGGGCGGCGGGTCGGCCGGCTCCGATGAGTCGGGCGAGGGGTGATGCCGCGGGCAGCACGCTGCCGGCAGGCGCCGGGTGGGCGAACAGACCGTCCCGCGACAGATCGCGGGACCGAGAGGACGACGCGATGAGTCTCGCACCCTGGCTCGACGGCGAGCTCGGCTACCGCAGTTTCGGAACACCCGGAGCGCCACGCGCCGTGTTCGTTCTGCGCACCGGCGACGCGGCCACCACCGATCCTGACGCGCGCGTCACCTCCGGACACGACGTGCGCGTGGTCGCCGTGGGGCTCGACGCCCCCGAGCTGGAAGACCCGCCAGTCTTCGGCGGGCAGACTCCCGCCGGTCTCACCGTGGAGGCGTTGCGAGAGCTGGTCGGTCGCGAGGCACCCGGCGCCATCGTCGGACTGGTGGGGGAGCGCTCCGCCGGCCCGATCGCGATCTATCTCGCCGCAGCCCTGGGCCCCGTCGTGGACCGCCTGGCCATCGTGGGCGTGCAGAGCCCGTCCGACCCGCTCAGCCGCGACCTGCGCACGCCTCTCCTCGACCATCTCGACGCCGAGGTGCTGGTCGTCGTCGGGGGCGACGGTCCGGCCGATTCCGGCGATGCCGGGTGGTACGTCGATCGGATGCGCTCGGCCGAGGCCGAGGTCGTGCCCGACGCCGAGATCACCTCGGTCAACGGACACGTGACGCTCACCTCGGTCTGGGAGCGCGTGCTCGTGCACGTCGCCCCCGGTACCGAGCGACGCTGACCGCGGAGACGCCGGCCGTCAGCCTCGCACGATCGCAGCGATCTCCGGCGCGGCGTGGGCACGGCTTCTCGCGCACGTCGCGTCGAGCGACGCTGATCGCCGAGGCCCTCTCCGTCAGCCGCGGACGACCGCCTTGACCTGCACGACATTGGACTCTTCGTCCACCTCGACGTGCTCGGTCTGCGCCTTCAGGAAGTCCGAGAAGCTGCGGAACCCCAACGCCTTCTCGCTGAACGAGGGGTCGAGACGCTTCATCAGGTCTTTCACCGCCGACGCGTGCAGCCACTCTCCGTCGGCGCGCTCGCCCTCCAGCTGCATCGCCCGCTCGAGCAGGTCGACAGCCGGGTCCTTCGAGCGCTTGCGCGCCCGGGGTCGCGAGGGCGGGGAATCCTTCTTGGTCTCGGCCAGGTTCGGGATGCCGGGCAGGGAATCGTACGCATCGAAGCGATCGCAGGCCGCCGCGAGCGACTTCGCGGTGGACCCCGCCACGCCGACGCCCACGACATACCGCCCGAGCCTCTTGCACCGCTGCGCGAGGGGAACGTAGTCGCTGTCGCCGGCGACGATGACCACGTGCGTCAGGTCGGGGAGGCGGAACATGTCCTCAACGGCATCCACGGCCAGGCGGATGTCGGCGCCGTTCTTCACGTAGGCCGCCGCGGGGAAGAGCTGCACGAGGTCGACCGCGCGGGCCACCAACTGCGAGCGGTACTCGGCGTTGACCGGAGCGGACCAGTCGGCGTACGCCCGGGTCAGCACGAGGGTGCCGAACGACGCCGCGTAGTCGATGATCGCGCCCACGTCGATCGTCGCCTTCGTCAGCCGCTCGGTGATCTCGGGGTCGACCGGGCTGTCGGCGATCTTCTGCCGGTCACGCGAATAGGCGTTGCGCCCGTGAACGCGGTCGTACCACGACATCACGATGTTGTCGAAGTCGAGGTAGACGGCGACGCGGGCGGTCTGGGTGTCGGGCATGACTCCAGTCTGACCCGTCCGCCGGGCGCGCAGGAACCCCGCGCCCGGGAAGGCGGAAACACCTCCCGTGCAAGGACCGCGGGGGTTGGTGCTCAGCGCTCGCCGGGGTACACGACGCCGATCTGGCGGCGCACCTCGTCGAGCACGCCCATGATCGCGACGGTCTCGTCGATCGGCAGGATGTCGTTCGCGGCGCCACCGGCCGCGAAGCGCTCGGCGGCGAGCGCCTGGTACTGCATGCCGCGCCCCTCGACCTCGGAGGAGAATTCCTCGAGCACATCGCCCTCGGGCGACACGACGCGGAACGAGGTGGGCGTGTACCAGACGCGGTCGATCTCGATGCGCGCCTCGGTTCCGACGATCTGCGCGGCGTTCGTGCCGGCGCCCCGCGACGACGACACCGTGGTGGAGATCGCGCCGCCCGTGTGCACGAACGTCGTCGCGACCTCGGCGTCGCTCCCGGCATCCGAGAGGCGGGCGAGGGCGGTGATGCGCTCGGGCAGTCCGAGCACGTCGACGGCGAACGAGATGGGGTAGATCCCCAGGTCGAGAAGGGCGCCGCCACCGAGCGCGAGGTCGTTGAGGCGGTGCGCGGGGTCGGTGGGGAGCTTCTGGGTGTGGTCGGCCGAGACGACGCGCACCTCGCCGAGGGTGCCGGCGGCGAGGATCTCGCGGATGCGCACCATGTGCGGCAGGTAGCGCGTCCACATCGCCTCCATGGCGAGCAGGCCCTTCTCGGCGGCGCGGTCGCGGATGATCGTCGCCTCGGTCGCGTTGAGCGTGAAGGGCTTCTCGACGAGCACGTGCTTGCCGTGGTCCAGCGCGAGCAGGGCGTTGTCGACGTGGCCGGGGTGCGGGGTCGCGATGTAGACGATGTCGACGTCGGGGTCGGCCACGAGTTCTTCGTACGAGCCGTGGGCGTTCGCGATGTCGTACTGCGCCGCGAACTCGCGGGCGCTGTCGATGTGGCGGGAGCCCACGGCGGCGACGTGCAGGCCCGCCGTGCGCAGGTCGGAGGTGAAGGCGTGGGCGATGCCGCCCGTCGCGAGGATGCCCCAGTGCAGTCCGGTCATGGCATCCACCGTATCGGCGCTCGAGGGCACCCCGGGTCACGGGTTCACCCGCACGAACGTGTTCGTGGATCGCCGGGTGCACCCCTCTCGCGTCGTCGGCTATCCTCGTGTGACCGGTCACGCAGCAGCGCGCGACCCGCAATGAGGCGGACGATGAGCGACACCGATATCCCGGAGGCGACAGGGCGCGCCCCGAGCATCCGCGATGTCGCCCGAGTGGCGGGGGTGTCGTACCAGACTGTCTCGCGGGTGATCAACAACAGCTCGCAGCTGCGCCCCGAGACGGCGGCGAAGGTGCGTTCGGCGATCGCCGAGCTGAAGTTCGTGCCGAATCAAGCCGCTCGAGCCCTGGCGACCAGTCGATCGCGTCTCATCGGCGTGCTCGGCCCGCGCGTGACGACCCACGGCGTGGCATCCATGGTGCAGGCGATCGAGTCCGCCGCACGCGCCGCGGGTTATCGGCTGACCGTCACGAATCTCGCCACGAGCGACCCCGACGACGTGCGCGCCTCGATCGACCACCTCATGCAGCAGTCGATCGAGGGGCTCATCGCGGTGGCGCCGCAGACCCGTGTGATCCCGATCCTCGAGGAGCTGAAGCTCCCGGTGCCGGTGCAGACCGTGGCATCCACGGGGGTTTCGACCTCGCACAACGATCAGGCGGCGGGGGCGCGTGCCGCCGTGCGTCATCTGATCGAGCTGGGGCACACCCGCATCCTGCACATCGGCGGCCCGCGGGATTGGATCGAGGCCGACCACCGCATGCGGGGCTACCTGGCGGAAATGGATGCCAACGACCTCCCCCCGCGCCCGCCGGTGCTGGGTGACTGGACCGCGCAGTTCGGTTACGAGGCCGGACGCGAGCTGCTGCGCACGGAAGACGTCACGGCGGTCTTCGCCGGGAACGACCATATGGCGCTGGGGTTCATGCATGCCGTTCGGGCCATAGGTCGCTCGGTCCCCGAAGACATCTCGGTGGTCGGCTTCGACGACGTGCCCGAATCGGCTCATCTCTGGCCGCCGCTGACCACCGTGCGGCAGGACTTCATGGGGATCGGCAAGCGCGCCGTAGCCGACCTACTGACCTCGCTCGGCGAGTTCGAGGGCGACGTGCCCGCTGCCGAGCCCGATCACCTGCGTCTGATCGTGCGGTCTTCGACCGCGCCGCCCTCGCGCTGACTTCGTCACGTTTCGGCAACGGCTCGATGTCATTCGCATCGGGACTTGACAGGTCGACCGCCGAGCGGGGTAGCATCACACACACAATGTGAACGGTCACATGACCGGGCCACACGGCCGACGGGACTCGCTGCGGAGCGGATCCGTCGAGACGAAGACGTTTCGAATGACGCGGGTTCACCCGCGCCACCGACCGGCTCTTCGTTTCGCCCCTGAGGCCGTGTGCTCGGAATGACCCGTCAGCAGTGCCTGCGATGGACTCCAGGGGGAGACATCGCGACTAACACCCAATGGAGGGAACCAGAGTGAAGAAGCACAGCATGCTCAAGGCGGTCGCCGGAGCCGGCGTCCTGGCGCTCGGCATCGGTCTCGCGGGTTGCGCGGGCGACCGTACCGGCGGCAACGCGGGTGGCGGCGAAGAAGAGGCGGGCGGCATCATCGGCGTCGCGATGCCGACCCAGCAGTCGGAGCGCTGGATCGCCGACGGCAACAACGTCAAGGCGCAGCTCGAGGAGCTCGGCTACCAGGTCGACCTGCAGTACGCCAACGACGACATCCCCACCCAGGTCTCGCAGATCGAGAACATGATCTCCTCGGGCGCCAACGCCCTGATCATCGCCTCGATCGACGGCACCACCCTCACCGACGTGCTGCAGCAGGCCGCCGACGCCGACATCCCCGTCATCGCGTACGACCGCCTCATCAACGGCACGCCGAACGTGGACTACTACACCACGTTCGACAACTACAAGGTCGGCGTGCAGCAGGCCACGTCGCTGCTCACCGGCCTCGGGGTGCTCGACGCATCGGGCGCCGACACCGGTGCTGCGGGTCCCTTCAACGTCGAGCTGTTCGCCGGTAGCCCCGACGACAACAACGCCACGTTCTTCTGGCAGGGCGCCATCGACACGCTGCAGCCCTACCTCGACAAGGGCACGCTCGTCGTCCCGTCGGGTCAGACCGAGTTCGGTCAGGCCGCGATCCTCCGCTGGCTGCCCGAGACGGCGCAGGAGCGCATGGAGAACATCCTCACCGTCATCGGCTCGACCAAGCTCCAGGGTGTCCTCTCGCCCTACGACGGTCTGTCGATCGGCATCATCTCGGCCCTCACCTCGGGTGGCTACTCCGCCAGCGACCTGCCCGTCGTCACGGGTCAGGACGCCGAGGTCGGCTCGATCAAGTCGATCATCGCCGGTGAGCAGTACTCGACGATCTTCAAGGACACGCGCGAGCTGGCGAAGCAGGCCGTGACCATGGTCGACGACATCCGCAAGGGCGAGACCCCCGAGGTCAACGACGAAGAGACCTACGACAACGGCGAGAAGGTCGTCCCGTCGTACCTCCTCGAGTCGACCATTGTCACGAAGGACAACTACAAGGAGATCCTGATCGACAGCGGTTACTACACCGAGGCCGACCTGGGTTGATCCCGCCGGGAGGGCTCCGGCCCTCCCGCCCCGCCTCCGCCGCGACCCGACCGGGT
>NZ_CAUQWC010000086.1:0-12329 GCF_963521695.1 uncultured Microbacterium sp.
ATGTCCCACTTGTGGCGGGTTGGCGGCTGCTGAGCCAGCCGTTTATGGGACATGCACCGTCAGAAGTGGGACGCGCGCCGGGCGCGCATGCGATCCTGGCGTCCCCGGCATCCATGTCCCAGTTTTGGCGGGTTGGCGGCTGCTGAGCCAGCCGTTTGTGGGACACGCACCGTCAGAAGTGGGACGCGCACCCGGCGAACACTCCACCCCCAAGAAAACCTCAGCCGGCCAGCCCCAGCTCGTTGCCCGGGATCGACGACAGCAGGCGCCGCGTGTACGGATCACGGGGGTTGGTGAAGACCTCTTCGCTGGATGCCGCCTCGACGAGGCGTCCGTCCTTCATCACGCAGACGTAGTCGCTGATCAGGCGCACCACCGCGAGGTCGTGCGAGATGAAGAGGTAGCTCAGGCCGTACTCGCGCTGCAGGTCGCCCAGCAGGTCGAGGATCTGCGCCTGCACCAGTACGTCGAGGGCCGACACCGGCTCGTCGC
This sequence comes from uncultured Microbacterium sp., assembly GCF_963521695.1. Taxonomy (GTDB): domain Bacteria; phylum Actinomycetota; class Actinomycetes; order Actinomycetales; family Microbacteriaceae; genus Microbacterium. Next base: position 493 of record NZ_CAUQWC010000086.1, read on the forward strand.
ACACGATGAGCTCGGGCGAGAGGGCGAGGGCGCGGGCGATCGCGACGCGCTGGCGCTGGCCGCCCGACAGCTCCGACGGATAACGGCGCAGCATGGATGCCGGCAGAGCCACGTCATCCATCAGCTGGCGCACGCGCTTCGCGCGGTCGGCCTTCGAGCCCCGCTTGTAGACGTTGAGCGGTTCCTCGACGATGCGCTCGACGGTGAACATCGGGTTCAGGCTCGAGTAGGGGTCCTGGAAGATCGGCTGCACCTTCTGCCGGAACTGCCGCAGTGCCTCGCCCGTCAGGGACGAGACGTCCTGGCCGTCGAAGCGGATGGTGCCGCTGGTGGGCTCGACGACCTTCAGCAGCATGCGCGCCGTCGTCGTCTTGCCCGAGCCGGACTCGCCCACGATCGCCACCGTCTGGCCCCGCGGGATCGACAGCGACACATCGTCGACGGCGCGGAAATCGTCACCGCGTCCGCGCACCGGGTAGACCTTCGTCAGGCCCTCGATCTGGACGATGTCGTCGCGGACCGCCGTCGCGGGTCGCTCGCTGCGGAAGTCCTCCGGGCGCAGGCGCACCGCCGCTACCGACGGCGCGGCCGCGACGAGCGACTTCGTGTAGCTGTGCTGCGGGTCCTCAAGGATCTGCTTCGCCGGGCCCTGCTCGACCACGCGCCCGCGATGCATCACGACGACCCGCGAGGCGCGCTCGGCCGCGAGGCCGAGATCATGCGTGATGAGCAGCACGGCGGCGCCCAACTCGTCGGTCTGCTTGTCGATCTGGTCGAGGATCGTCTGCTGCACGGTGACGTCGAGGGCGCTGGTCGGCTCGTCGGCGATGAGCAGGCGCGGCCGGCACGCCAGGCCGATGGCGATGAGCGCGCGCTGACGCATACCGCCGGAGAACTCGTGGGGGTACTGCGTCGCCCGCTTCTCGGCATCCGGGAGTCCGGCGGCCTCGAGCGCCTCGACGACCTTGCCCTTCACGCTCGAGCGATCGGCGAGCCCGTGTGCGAGCAGCGTCTCGGCGACCTGCGTGCCGATCTTGGCGACGGGGTTCAGGTTCGACATCGGGTCCTGGGGAACCAGGCCGATCTGGCGTCCGCGCACCTGCCGCATCCGGGCCTCGCCGAAGGTGGTCAGGTCTTCGCCGTCGAGCAGGATCTGCCCGCGCGCGACGCGTCCACCGGATGCCAACAGGCCGATGATCGCCATGGCGGTCGTCGACTTGCCGGAGCCGGACTCGCCGACGATGGCGATGGTCTCGCCCGCGTGGATGTCGAGATTCACCCCATCGACGGCCCGCACGGGACCGTCCATGGTGGCGAAGTCGACCGCGAGGTCGCGGACCGAGAGAAGGGGATGGGGGGATGCCGGAGCGGGGGGACCGGCGACATCGGAGGTCATCCCTCCATCCTCGCCCGCCTCGGCGCTCCTGCCCAGCCCTCCCGCGCGATCGTCACACCCCTGTAACGCACCGCCGCCACGCACAACTCCGGCAGATCCGTCCGTGCGCCGTCGACGTGTGTCCGTGGCGCGCGCGCAGCAGGAGTTGTGCTCCGGGGCCCCCGCCCCCGCGCGCACGGCGCCGCCGCCGAACCGACCGCGGACGCTGCCCCGGCCGGGAGCGACCTACGGCGTCCCCACCGCCGCTACCGTGGCAGCATGCGCGTGGACCTCAACGCCGACCTCGGTGAGACCGTCGACGGGATGCCGACCGCCGACGACGAGGCCATGTTCGCCGTCGTCTCCAGCGCCAACGTCGCCTGCGGCGGCCACGCCGGCGATGCGGCATCCATGCGGGAAGCGGTCGAGCGCGCCGCACGTTTCGGTGTCGCCGTGGGAGCCCATCCCTCGTACGACGACCGTGAGCACTTCGGTCGCATCCGGCGCGATCCCGCTCCCGCAGACCTCCGCGCGAGCGTCGCCGCGCAGCTGGCCGCGCTCGCCGCCGCCGGGGCCGATATCCGGTACGTCAAACCCCACGGTGCGCTCTACCACGCGGTGATCGACGACGCAGGTCACGCCCGCGCCGTGGTCGCCGCCGTCACCGACCTCTCGTCCCGCCTCGGACGCGCCCTTCCCGTCCTCGGCCTCCCCGGCGCGATCTCGGAGGCGGCGGCATCCGCGGGACTGCCGTTCGTGCACGAGGCGTTCCTCGATCGCGGCTACACGACGAAGGGCACCCTCGTACCGCGCGGCGAACCCGGCGCCCTCATCGAGGACCCCGCCACGGTCGCCGCTCGTGCGCTGCGCTTCGTGCGCGATCACGACGTCGATGCCGTCGACGGCACCCGCATCGCGGTGGACGCGGCATCGCTGTGCCTTCACGGAGACACCCCGTCGGCGGTCGCGATGGCCCATGCCGTCCGCGCGGCGCTCGACACCGGGGGCGTCGAGGTGCGCGCGCCGTGGTGACGAGGCCGCACGACATCGCCGAACCCGGCGTGCGACTGCTCCCGATGGGGGAGCGGGCCGTGCTCGCCGAGGTCGCCGATCTCTCCGCCGTGCTGTCGCTGCACGCCGCGCTCGCCGAGAACCCGCTCGCCGGCATCGATGACCTCGTTCCCGCAGCGCGTACGGTGCTCATCGCCTTCGACCCGGTCCGGGTGTCGCGCGAGGTCGTGCGCGCGTGGATCATCGACGCCGCCCGACGGGCTCCGGATGCCGACGCCTCCGGCCCCCTCGTCGAGGTGCCGGTGCGCTACGACGGCGCCGACCTCGCCTCGACCGCCGATCTCCTCGGCATCCCGGTCGCCGAGCTCGTGTCCCGTCACGCGGGCGCGGAGTGGACGGTCGCCTTCACGGGTTTCGCGCCGGGGTTCGCGTATCTCGTCAGCGCGGCGTGGCCCTACGACGTGCCGCGCCTCGCCGAGCCGCGGACGCGCGTACCGGCGGGAGCCGTCGGACTCGCGGGCGCCTTCAGCGGCGCCTACCCGCGCGAGACGCCCGGAGGCTGGCGGTTGATCGGCACGACCGACTCGGTGCTGTTCGATCCGGATGCCGCAGCCCCCGTGCTGCTGCCCCCGCGCGCCCGCGTGCGCTTCGTACCCGAGCGCTCTCGCATCGCCGTCTCGGCTGCCTCGGCGGCGAGCGGAGGACATTCCGGGAAGGGAGGACCGGATGCCGCGGACTCGTCCTCCCGTGCCGGAAACCCCTCCGCCCCGGCCGCCCCCGCGCCCGCCGCCGTAGACGCCGCAGCTCCCGCCCTGCGCGTCATGACCCCGGGCGCCTTCACCACCGTGCAGGACCTCGGGCGCCCCGGCCGGGCCGCGCTCGGGGTCGCGCGGTCGGGGGCGCTCGACCGGGCGGCGTTGCGCATCGCGAACCGTCTGGTCGGCAATGACCAGGGCGCCGCCGGCCTCGAGATCGCGATGGGGGGCTTCGTCGCCCGCGCCGAGACCGCCACCTGGGTATGCGTGACCGGCGCCCTCGCCGACGTCGAGATCGACGGCCGGTCGGGGGATGCCTATGCGCCCGTGCTCGTGCCGGCCGGTGCCGAGCTGCGTATCGGCCCCGCCCGCGCGGGACTCCGCGCCTACCTGGCCGTGCGCGGCGGGGTCGTCGCACCCGCGGCGCTGGGCTCGCGCTCCCGCGACGTGCTGGCGGGTCTCGGACCCGTCCCGGTGGCCGCCGGAGACGCCCTCCGCGTCGGGATCCCGGCATCCTCGATCCCCGTGGTCGACACCTTTCCCTGGTCGGTTCCGCCGTCGCTCCTCGAGGTGCGCGTCACCGTGGGCCCTCGTGCGGACTGGTTCGCCCCCGGTGCCCTGCCGGCGTTGCGAGGCGCGACCTGGACGGTGTCGGGGCACGCCGACCGCGTCGGCATCCGCTTCGAGGGTCCCGCTCTCGAGCGCACCCGGCTCGACGAGCTCCCTAGCGAGGGGATGCGCCCCGGGGCGATCCAGGTACCGCCGCACGGGCGTCCCGTGGTGTTGCTGGCAGACGGTCCCGTGACGGGCGGCTATCCCGTGATCGCCGTGGTGACGGATGCCGCACTCGACGCACTCGCCCAGTCGCGGCCCGGTGATCGCGTGCGGTTCCGCGGCGGCTGATCCGCCCGCCACGCAGGAATGCCCGGCGGGCGCACGCGGTTATACCGCAGGTCCGTAGACGCGTCAAGAATTGGACTGGACACGGCGAGTCCTCCCGCGTATGCTTGGACTTTGCGCTCCTCGATTCCCCCTGCCCTCATATGGTGGTCGGCTGAGTCTGCCCCGTCCCCGCTTCCCAGCGGTGTGCGACGAGCAGATTTTCGGGGCAGGAACGCACTCCACCTGACGACAAGGAATCACGAGCCCCTCGCCCGGGCTTCTGGAGGTTATTCCCTTGGCTGCTGCGAGCAACGCATCCACCACCACCACCCCCAAGAGCGGACGCGGAGCATCCCGCCTCTCGTTCGCGAAGATCTCCGACAAGCTGACCGTTCCCGATCTGCTCGCGCTGCAGACCGAGTCGTTCGACTGGCTGGTCGGTAACGAAGTCTGGAAGGCGCGTGTCGCCGAGGCCCAGGAACAGGGTCGCACCGACGTTCCTGAGATCAGCGGTCTGGAGGAGATCTTCGAGGAGATCTCTCCGATCGAAGACCTCAGCGAGACGATGCAGCTCTCGTTCACGAACCCGTACCTCGAGCCCGAGAAGTACTCGATCGAAGAGTGCAAGGAGCGCGGCAAGACCTACGCCGCTCCGCTGTACGTCGAAGCCGAGTTCATGAATCACCAGACCGGTGAGATCAAGACGCAGACGGTCTTCATGGGCGACTTCCCGCTCCAGACCGACAAGGGCACGTTCATCATCAACGGCACCGAGCGTGTCGTGGTGTCGCAGCTCGTGCGCTCGCCCGGTGTCTACTTCGACAAGACGCCCGACAAGACCTCCGACAAAGACATCGTGTCGGCGCGCGTCATCCCCTCGCGCGGTGCGTGGCTCGAGTTCGAGATCGACAAGCGCGATCAGGTCGGCGTGCGCATCGACCGCAAGCGCAAGCAGTCCGTCACCGTCTTCCTCAAGGCCCTGGGCCTGACGAGCGAAGACATCCTCGCCGAGTTCTCCGGCTTCGACTCCATCGAGGAGACGCTGTCGAAAGACACGATCCTCACGAAGGAAGACGCGCTCCGCGACATCTACCGCAAGCTGCGTCCGGGCGAGCAGGTCGCCGCCGAGGCCGCCCGTGCGCTGCTCGACAACTTCTACTTCAACTCCAAGCGCTACGACCTGGCCAAGGTGGGTCGCTACAAGATCAACCAGAAGCTCGGCCTCGACAAGCCGCTCAGCGACTCGGTGCTGACCGTCGACGACATCGTCGCCACGATCAAGTACCTCGTGCGCCTGCACCGCGGCGACGTCACGTTCGACGGCGTGCGCGCCGGCAACGCCGCCGAGATCCGTCTCGACACCGACGACATCGACAACTTCGGCAACCGTCGCATCCGCGCCGTCGGAGAGCTCATCCAGAACCAAGTCCGCACCGGCCTGTCGCGCATGGAGCGCGTCGTCCGCGAGCGCATGACCACGCAAGACATCGAGGCGATCACGCCGCAGACCCTGATCAACGTGCGCCCCGTCGTCGCCGCGATCAAGGAGTTCTTCGGAACAAGCCAGCTGTCGCAGTTCATGGACCAGAACAACCCCCTCGCGGGTCTGACCCACAAGCGCCGCCTGTCGGCGCTGGGCCCGGGTGGTCTGTCGCGTGAGCGTGCCGGCGTCGAGGTCCGTGACGTCCACCCCTCGCACTACGGCCGCATGTGCCCCATCGAGACCCCGGAAGGCCCGAACATCGGCCTGATCGGTTCGCTCGCCTCGTTCGCGCGCATCAACGCGTTCGGCTTCATCGAGACGCCGTACCGCCGTGTCGTCGACGGCCGGGTGACCGACCAGATCGACTACCTCACCGCCAGCGAAGAGAGCGACCACATCGTCGCTCAGGCCGGTGTGGCCCTCCAGGCCGACGGCCACTTCGTGGACGACCGCATTCTGGCCCGCCGCGGCCAGGGTGGCGAGGTCGACCTGTTCCCCGTCGACGAGATCGGCTACATGGACGTCTCGCCGCGCCAGATGGTGTCGGTGGCGACCTCGCTCATCCCGTTCCTCGAGCACGACGACGCGAACCGCGCCCTCATGGGTGCGAACATGCAGCGTCAGGCCGTGCCGCTCGTGCGCAGCGAGTCGCCCGTCGTCGGTACCGGTATGGAGGGCTTCGCGGCCATCGACGCCGGTGACGTCGTCACCGCCGACAAGGCCGGTGTGGTCATGGAGGTCTCGGCCGACGTCGTGACCGTCCAGCTCGACGAGGGTGGCACGCAGGACTACTTCCTGCGCAAGTTCGACCGCTCCAACCAGGGCACGTCGTACAACCAGCGCGTCGTCGTCTCGGCCGGTGAGCGCGTCGAGGCCGGCGAGGTCATCGCCGACGGTCCCGCCACCGAGAACGGCGAGCTCGCCCTCGGCAAGAACCTCCTCGTGGCGTTCATGACCTGGGAAGGCCACAACTTCGAGGACGCGATCATCCTCAGCCAGGACCTCGTGAAAGACGACACGCTGTCGTCGATCCACATCGAGGAGTACGAGGTCGACGCGCGCGACACCAAGCTCGGCAAGGAGGAGATCACCCGCGACCTCCCCAACGTCAGCCCCGACCTGCTGAAGGACCTCGACGACCGCGGCATCATCCGCATCGGTGCCGAGGTGCGTCCCGGTGACATCCTCGTCGGCAAGGTCACGCCCAAGGGCGAGACCGAGCTGTCGGCCGAGGAGCGTCTGCTCCGCGCGATCTTCAACGAGAAGAGCCGCGAAGTCCGCGACACCTCGCTGAAGGTGCCCCACGGCGAGCAGGGCACGATCATCGCCGTCAAGGAGTTCAACGCCGAAGACGGTGACGACGAGCTCGGCTCGGGCGTCAACCGCCGCGTCGTGGTCTACATCGCCCAGAAGCGCAAGATCACCGAGGGCGACAAGCTCGCCGGTCGCCACGGCAACAAGGGCGTCATCGCCAAGATCCTTCCGATCGAGGACATGCCCTTCCTGTCCGACGGCACGCCGGTCGACATCATCCTCAACCCGCTCGGCATCCCGGGTCGAATGAACTTCGGTCAGGTCCTGGAGCTCCACCTCGGCTGGATCGCCCAGCAGGGCTGGAAGGTCGAGGGCACGCCCGAGTGGGCGGCGAACCTGCCCGAGGCCGCTCGTGAGGCCGCTCCCGGCACGAAGGTCGCCACCCCGGTGTTCGACGGTGCATTCGAGGCCGAGATCGCGGGTCTGCTCGACTCGACGATCAAGAACCGCGACGGCGACCGCCTGGTCGACTCCACGGGTAAGACGCTCCTGTTCGACGGCCGCTCCGGCGAGCCGTTCCCCGCGCCCATCTCGGTCGGCTACATGTACATCCTGAAGCTGCACCACCTCGTCGACGACAAGATCCACGCGCGTTCGACGGGCCCGTACTCGATGATCACCCAGCAGCCGCTCGGTGGTAAGGCGCAGTTCGGTGGCCAGCGCTTCGGTGAGATGGAAGTGTGGGCGCTCGAGGCCTACGGTGCCGCGTACGCGCTGCAGGAGCTCCTCACGATCAAGTCCGACGACATCCTCGGCCGCGTCAAGGTGTACGAGGCCATCGTCAAGGGCGAGAACATCCAGGAGCCCGGCATCCCCGAGTCGTTCAAGGTGCTCATGAAGGAGATGCAGTCGCTCTGCCTGAACGTCGAGGTCCTCTCGGCCGACGGCACCGCGGTCAACCTCCGCGACACGGATGACGACGCCTTCCGCGCCGCGGAAGAACTCGGCATCAACATCTCCAGCCGCTTCGAGTCCTCGTCGATCGACGAGATCTGAGCTCACAGCTCAGCGACCCGCTCAGATTTCAGAGAATTCCGACACAGGAGAACCAGTGCTCGAATCAACCACTTTCGATCAGATCCGTATCGGTCTGGCCACCGCCGACGACATCCGTCGTTGGTCCTTCGGTGAGGTCAAGAAGCCCGAGACGATCAACTACCGCACGCTGAAGCCCGAGAAGGACGGCCTCTTCGGCGAGCAGATCTTCGGGCCCTCCCGCGACTGGGAGTGCGCCTGCGGCAAGTACAAGCGCGTGCGCTTCAAGGGCATCGTCTGCGAGCGCTGCGGCGTCGAGGTCACCAAGAGCTCGGTGCGTCGCGAGCGCATGGGCCACATCGAACTCGCCGCGCCCGTCACGCACATCTGGTACTTCAAGGGCGTTCCCTCGCGCCTGGGCTACCTGCTCGACATGGCGCCGAAGGACCTCGAGAAGGTCATCTACTTCGCCGCCTACATGGTGATCTCGGTCGACGAGGATGCTCGTCACCGCGACCTCGCCACGCAGGAGAACAACATCCGTCTCGAGCTGAAGACGCTCGGCGACCGCCGCGATGCCCGCATCGCCGCCCGCCTGGCCAAGCTCGAGGAGGAGCTCGCCGCCCTCGAGGCGGAGGGCGCCAAGGCCGACCAGAAGAAGAAGGTCAAGGACGCCGCCGAGAAGGACATGACGTCGGCTCGTAAAAACGCCGACGAGCAGATCGCCAAGCTCGAGCGCGTGTGGGAAGACTTCCGCACGCTCGAGGTGGGCGCCCTGAAGCCCGAGGACGACGTCTTCCACGAGCTGCAGGACCGCTTCGGTCAGTACTTCGAGGCGCACATGGGTGCCGAGTCGATCAAGCGTCGCCTCGAGGCCTTCGATCTGGCCGCCGAGAGCGAGAACCTGCACCTGCAGATCTCCGAGGGCAAGGGTCAGCGCAAGATCCGTGCGATCAAGCGCCTGAAGGTCGTCAACTCGTTCCTGCAGACCGGCATGTCGCCGGCCTCGATGGTGCTCGACGTCGTTCCGGTCATCCCGCCGGAGCTTCGTCCGATGGTGCAGCTCGACGGTGGCCGTTTCGCCACCAGCGACCTGAACGACCTCTACCGTCGCGTGATCAACCGCAACAACCGCCTCCGTCGCCTGATCGACCTCGGTGCCCCCGAGATCATCGTCAACAACGAGAAGCGCATGCTGCAGGAGGCCGTCGACGCGCTGTTCGACAACGGCCGCCGTGGTCGCCCCGTCACCGGTACCGGCAACCGCGCCCTGAAGTCCCTGAGCGACATGCTCAAGGGAAAGCAGGGTCGCTTCCGCCAGAACCTGCTCGGAAAGCGCGTGGACTACTCGGGCCGTTCCGTCATCATCGTCGGACCCCAGCTCAAGCTCCACCAGTGCGGTCTGCCCAAGCAGATGGCCCTCGAGCTGTTCAAGCCGTTCGTGATCAAGCGCCTGATCGATCTCGGTCACTCGCAGAACATCAAGGCCGCCAAGCGCGCCGTCGAGCGCTACCGTCCCGAGGTCTGGGACGTGCTGGAAGAGATCATCCGCGAGCGCCCCGTGCTGCTGAACCGTGCACCCACCCTGCACCGCCTCGGCATCCAGGCGTTCGAGCCCCAGCTCGTCGAGGGCAAGGCGATCCAGCTGCACCCGCTCGTGTGCGCGGCGTTCAACGCCGACTTCGACGGTGATCAGATGGCCGTTCACCTTCCGCTGTCGGTCGAGGCTCAGGCCGAGGCCCGCGTGCTGATGCTCGCCTCGAACAACATCCTGAAGCCGTCGGACGGCCGTCCGGTGACCCTGCCCTCGCAGGACATGATCATCGGTCTGCACCACCTGACCACCCTCAAGGAGGGGGCTGCGGGCGAAGGCCGTGCGTTCGGTTCGGTGGGCGAGGCGATCCTGGCCAAGGACGAGGGCACCCTCGACCTGCAGGCCAAGGCGCGCATCCGCATCCCCGGCCTCACGTTCCTCGAGGGCCAGGCGCCCGAGGGCTACGAGAAGCACGGTCTCGTCGACGCGTCGCTCGGTCAGGCGATCTTCAACGACACCCTCCCCAAGGGCTACCCGTTCGTGCGCGAACAGGCCGACAAGGGCAAGCTGTCGCAGATCGTCAACAAACTGGCCGAGGAGTACCCCAAGGTCGAGGTTGCGGCATCGCTCGACCGCATCAAGGACGCCGGTTTCTACTGGGCGACCCGTTCGGGTGTCACGGTGGCTCTGAGCGACATCCTCACGCCGCCGAACAAGGCCGAGATCGTCGCGGGCTACGAGAAGCAGGCCGCGAAGGTCCAGGGACAGTACGAGAAGGGCCTCACCACCGACGCCGAGCGCCGTCAGGAGCTCATCAAGATCTGGACCGAGGCCACCGACGAGGTCCAGAAGGCGATGCGGGACAACTTCCCCGCCGACAACACCATCAACCGAATGGTCTCGTCGGGCGCCCGTGGTAACTGGCTGCAGATCCGCAACATCGCGGGTATGCGAGGCCTGGTGAACAACCCCAAGGGTGAGATCATCCCGCGTCCGATCATCTCCTCGTACCGCGAGGGTCTGTCGGTCGCCGAGTACTTCATCGCGACGCACGGTGCCCGTAAGGGTCTGGCCGACACGGCCCTCCGTACGGCCGACTCGGGGTACCTCACCCGTCGTCTGGTCGACGTCTCGCAGGATGTCATCATCCGCGAAGAGGACTGCGGCACCTCGAAGGGCCTCGAGCTCCCGATCGCCGCGGCCGACTCGACCGGTGCGCTGGTCAAGGACGCCAACGTCGAGAACTCGGTGTTCGCTCGCACGCTCGCCACGGCGGTCGTCGACGCGCAGGGCACCGTGCTGGCCGAGGCCGGCGACGACGTGGGCGACGTGCTCATCAACAAGCTGGTCGAGGGCGGTGTGGAGTCGATCAAGGTCCGCTCCGTGCTGACCTGCGACTCGGCCGTCGGTGTCTGCGCGAAGTGCTACGGCCGATCGCTGGCCACCGGCAAGATCGTCGACATCGGTGAGGCCGTCGGCATCATCGCGGCCCAGTCGATCGGTGAGCCCGGTACCCAGCTGACGATGCGTACCTTCCACACCGGTGGTTCCGCCTCGGCAGACGACATCACGCAGGGTCTGCCCCGCGTGCAGGAGTTGTTCGAGGCTCGTACCCCCAAGGGTGCGTCGCCGATCGCCGAGGCCGACGGCCGCATCACGATCGACGAGACCGACAAGGCCAAGAAGGTCATCCTCACGCCCGACAACGGCGACGAGCCGGTGGTCTACCCCGTCCTGAAGCGCGCGACGCTCCTGGTCGAGGACGGACAGCACGTCGTCGTCGGTCAGCCGATCCTCGTCGGAACGCTCGACCCCAAGGAGGTCATGCGCGTGCAGGGTGCCCGCGAGGTGCAGAAGTACCTCGTCAACGGCGTCCAGGGCGTGTACCGCTCGCAGGGTGTGCCGATCCACGACAAGCACATCGAGGTCATCGTCCGACAGATGCTCCGCAAGGTCACCGTCGTCGACCACGCCGACACCGACCTGCTGCCCGGTGAGCTGGTGGACTTCAAGCGCTACCAGGCCATCAACCGCGAGGCGGTCGGCGAGGGCAAGCGTCCCGCGTCGGGTCGTCCCGAGCTGATGGGTATCACGAAGGCGTCGCTCGCGACGGAGTCGTGGCTCTCGGCCGCGTCGTTCCAGGAGACCACCCGCGTCCTGACGCAGGCGGCCATGGAGGGCAAGAGCGACCCGCTCGTCGGCCTCAAGGAGAACGTCATCATCGGAAAGCTCATCCCCGCCGGAACCGGACTTGCGAAGTACCGCAACGTCACGGTCGAGGCGACGGAGGAAGCGAAGAGCGAGCGGTACCCCAACCGCATCTTCGCTTCGGACGGCGCGTACAGCGACGCCGACCTGAGCTACGTCGACTTCGACAGCTTCTCCACGGACGACTTCACGCCCGGCACGTACAACTGATCGAGGCGTGAGGGGAGCAAGCGCGCTTGCTCCCCTCACGCCTCATGTAATCCCTGCCCCCGCGCGGCCTCCAGATCCCCCCAGGCCCCC
>NZ_CAUQWC010000087.1:0-12216 GCF_963521695.1 uncultured Microbacterium sp.
TCGCCACCGCCGACTACGACGACCACTGGTACATCGAGCTCGACCTCGCCACCGAAAGCATCCCCGTCCTGCTCACCAAGTGCGCCGCATATGCCGCGTACCGGGCCACCGGCCGCGCCCAGGCCGAACACGGCGTGTTCCCCCGGGTCCTCTGGCTCGTGCCCACACGGGCCCGCGTAGCCCGCCTCCAGGCGGCCATTCACGTCGACCCACGCCTGGACGGTCGGCTCTTCATCTGCACCACACCCGACCAGCTCGCCGCCGTCCTGGGCGACCCGGACGACACCTCAACCTCACCTCACCCCGAAAGGAGGACCCCATGAGCCCAGAACTGCCACCACCCGCAGACCGCGACCCGTACCCGCCAAACGGCGACGACCGGTTCGGCCCCGAAGCTGCCGCATCCGTCGAACGGTCGCTCGCGCATCTGCAAGACCCCGACGACGCCCTGCGGATCCTGCGCGGTGTGGAAGAGAACGGCGCCGCATTCGCGGCCTACCTGATGCTGAGCGACACCAACCTCGCCGCCGAGAACCTCACGGACACCTTCCACGACAGCTACGTCGACGCCTGGGAGACCTTCGCGGAGTTCCGCCGCGACGTCCTCGACGGCCTCGGCTGGCTGGACGCCGTGAAGCAAGTCATGACCGTGCAGGGGATCCCCGACGACCACCTCGTCTGGAACGACGCCGCCATAGACATCCGCATCTTCGACACCTACGACACTGTCCGCCTGGACGGCTGGTGGCACGTCTTCTGCAAGTAGTGATTTCCGGCCCTCTTGACGGGGTCGGGTACTGGCTCACCCAGCCGGGTGAGGAACAACTAAATAGCCCGGAGACGCACCGGCGGCCCCGGCTGACCTGATGAAAGGAGGCGACCATGCGCAACACCAACACCAACAAAACAGGTTCGGACAAGGGGGACGTCGAGGTCGCCGCCTTGATCCTCATCGAGAACACGCTGACCGGACGATCACCAGCGCGGTACGGGAACCTCACGGTTGATGAGCAGCGCGAGATCGCAGAGGCCGAGGCCACGCGCCACGGCCTGAATCTCCACCGTCTTATCGCTCTGTGGGACATCCCACACCGGGACCGGAGAGTGCGTCTGATCAACATGCTCGACTGCCTCAAGGACCAACCCGCGCACATCCTCATCGTGCCGAGCCCCTTGTACCGCGGGTTCACGGAGACCGCCATCAGAAAGCACCGACGTGTGCTGGAACGACACGGCACCACTCTCCTGATCACGGAGCAGTGAGGTCACCCCGTGGGGTCAGACGCGCACCCAGCCGCCTGGCCCCACGGCCACCCCTGACAATCCAGCCAAACACGGCGGGGTGAGTTTTCCCCAGGTCAGCGATGCGAAAACTACGTCACCACACATCTAGACATATCCGGGCGAGTGAGCGTAAATCAAGAGGCTACGTCCGCCTGAACGGGGGACGAACCAGAAAGGAGCAACCATGACAACCACCGACACGACGAGCCCGTCGCCCGCGCGCGACCCGAACCTTCCTGCACCGCCCGGTTCGGGGAACTCCATCGTCGGCCTCGAACACCTCGCCCTGGACACGAGCGCGGAGCCCGGATCGGCACGGCAGGGCAGCGCGGTGTTGTACCTGCGTGTCTCAACCGTGCGGCAGCTCAACACCGGCGCTGACGTGGACGAGGACGGCAACAGCATCGCTACGCAACGAGAGTGGGCAGGGGACGCGGCCCGAGAGCTCGGCGCGGTCGTCGCCGCGGAGTTCGTCGACCCGGGGCATTCGGCGCAGTCAATCGAAAAGCGCCCCGAGTTCAAACGCATGATGCGCTACATCGACGAGCACCCCGACGTGCGGTACGTCGTGATCTACATGCGCTCCCGCGTCTTCCGCAACCACCTCGACGCCGCCGTCACCAAAATCCGACTGCGCGAAAAGGGCGTAACCCTTGTCTCTGCCAAGGAGAAGTTCGGCGACGGATACATGGGCGATGCCATGGAAGCCATCACCGACATCATGAACGAAGTGCAGGTCCGGCAGTCGGGGGAGGACATCAAGGTCAAGATGGCCCACAAAGTTCAACGCGGCGGAAGCGTCGGACGAGCCAAACTCGGCTACCTCAATGTCCGCAAAGAGTTCGACGGGCGCTTGGTCAATACCATCGACCTCGACCCCGACCGGTACCCAATCCTGCAGTGGGCGTTCGCGCAATACGCCACTGACCAGTACTCCATCTGGCAGCTCTGCGGCCTCCTCGAAGAACAAGGACTCACCACCCGACCATCCGCCAAGCGACCCGCTCGACCACTCTCACCCAGTGCGCTCGCAAAGATCCTCCGCGACCCGTACTACGCCGGCACCATCCGCTTCAAAGGCGCCCTCTACGCGGGACGCCACCAAGCCATCATCGACAAGACCACCTTCCTCGCCGTCCAGAAAATCCTCGACCGCCGCAACCGCAAGGGCGACCGGGACATCACCCACTTCCACTACCTCAAAGGAATGCTCGCCTGCGGACAATGCGAATCGGAAGGCCGAACCAGCCGCCTCGTCTACAGCCAGAACGTCGGGAACGGCGGCACCTACGAGTACTACCTCTGCGCCGCCAAACAACGCGGAAACTGCACCGTCGGGACGATGCGGCTGGACGATATCGAAGCAGCAGTCGCACGCGCCGTCACCGCCGAAGGCTTCCACGCACAATCCGTCGACACCATCCGACGCGAGGTAACCCGAGCCATGGAGACGTTGCAAGCAGCCGATCGCGAACTGAAGGACGGTCTGCGGAAGCAGCTTGCCACCCTCGAAGCGCAAGAGGACCGACTTATCGATCTCGCCGCCGACGGCACCATGCCCAGCGACAAACTCCGCGGCAGACTCAACGACATCACCCTCCAGAAAGCCTCCATCAAAGAACGACTCACGAAAACCGAGACCCACCTGCGATCAGGAGCCGAACGAGTACTGGCATACGTGGACCTCCTAGAGAACCCCGGCGACCTCTACGTCAGCCTCGCAGGGAACACGCGCCGCGACCTCCTCGCCGCGTTCTTCCAACGCCTCATCGTCTACGTCGAAGACGACGGCATCCATATCCGCCCCGTCCGCACCGACGTCAACGAAGCACTCCACGACTGGCAGGCGAACACCGCCACCACAAACGAAAGAGCCCCCCGCGTTTCCGCGGAAGGCTCCTCTTCGTCGACCAATCCAAGGGACAACTTGTCCAATGGTTTGAGTAACAATCAATTGGTCGGGATGACAGGATTTGAACCTGCGACCCCTTGACCCCCAGTCAAGTGCGCTACCAAGCTGCGCCACATCCCGTTACCCGCGAGCGGGCAACTCGTCTATCTTAGCCGCTCCGCGCGCGTCTCGCGAACCAGCGGCGCCCCGGGCGTGTGCGGACCAGACGGGGGCAGGCGGGCCAGAGCATTGCCGATGTCGTACCCCCTCGCTACGTTCTCGACCATGACGATCGAGGTCCTCCCCGCCACCGGTGACCGATTCGACGACGCCGAGACCGCGCTCGACAGCGGCGACGGCCCCGAATGCCAGTGCCAGTGGTGGCTCCTGCCGAACGGCCCGTGGAAAGACGCCTCCATCGAGGACCGCACCCAGATGTTCCGCGCCGAGCTCGAGGGGCACCGCCCACCCGGACTCATCGCCTACGTCGACGGCGAGCCCGCGGGCTGGGTGCGGGTCGGGCCGCGCACCGCGCAGCCGCGCCTGACGCGCACCCGTGACGTCACGGCATCCACCGAAGAACCGCTCGACGACGACGACGTCTGGGCCGTCTCGTGCTTCGTCGTCCGCACAGAGCATCGCAAGAAGGGCCTGACGGCCCGACTCCTGGATGCCGCGGTCGCCACCGCCCGCGAGCGAGGCGCCCGCGTGGTCGAGGGCTATCCGCTCGACCCCGCCGCGGCGAAGAGGTCGTCCAATCAGCTGTTCCGCGGCATCCTGCCCGTCTTCGAAGCGGCCGGGTTCACCGTTGTCGACCGCCCCAAGCCTGACCGCGCGCTCGTCGCGCTGACCCTCCGCGACTGACCGGCCGGGTTCGCCCTGGCCGGCCAAACGGAACCGACCCCGCGCTCGTCTCCCTGACCCTCCGCCACTGACCGGCCGTCTTACGATGGAGGTTCGCCGAACGGGGACCCCACATGACGGATGCCAGCACCACCGCGCGCGTCGACGCGTGGCTGTGGGCCATCCGCGTCTACAAGACCCGCTCAGCGGCGACCACGGCGTGCCGCGCCGGACACGTGCGTGTCAACGGCGAGCGGGCCAAGGCCGCGCAACCCGTCCGGCCGGGCGATGAGCTGCGAGTGCGGATCCAGGGGTTCGACCGCATCCTCGTCGTGAAGAAGACCATCGCGAAGCGCGTCGGCGCGGCCCTCGTCGCCGAATCGGTCGACGACCGTACTCCCCCACCGCCGTCGAAGGAGAGCATGCCGTTCGTGCCCGTCCGCAACCGTGGCGCCGGGCGACCCACCAAACGCGACCGTCGCGAGATCGAGAAGCTGCGCGGGCGCGAGCTCGACTGACTCCTCGAGCCGCGAGGGACGACCCCCGGCTGCAGACCTTCTGTCATGATTTCCTTCATCGTTCGGAAGGAACCCGATGCCGTCGTTCTTCGACCTGCCGATCTGGGTGGGACTCCCCATCTTCGTCCTCGTCGTCGTCGCCGTGTCGAGTCTGCTGGTCCTCGCCCTGCGCGGATGGGTGCGCAGGGCGTCCGCGGGCCGGGGCGAATGGGACCGGGTGCTCAGCTATGCGGTCGGCGCCTACGGCATCATCTACGGCGTGACGCTGGGCCTCATCGCCGCCGGCGCTTACGGCAACTTCGCCCTCGTGAACAGTGTCGTGGTCAAAGAATCCTCCTCGGTCGCCGTCCTCTACCGTGATGCGGCGTTCCTGAGCGAACCCGCGTCATCCGAGCTCAAGGACGCGCTGGTCGCCTACACGAACGCCGTGATCACCGAGGACTGGCCTCTGCAACAGCAGCAGATCACGCCCGAGACCACCGACGAGCACGTCACGGCCATCCAGCGGGCCATCGCCGACTTCGAACCCGCGACAGACTCCGATGTCGTGGCGAAGTCTCAGACCATCGGCGCCTTCAACACCTTCATCACCGACCGACGCGAGCGCATCTCACTCACGCACCTGTCGCTGCCGTGGATGCTGTGGATCGTCATCGGCGTGGGAGCACTGTTGAACGCCGTGCTGCTCGCCCTGATCGAGGTCAGAGACCTACGCATCCACCTGCTCATGAGCGGGCTGATCTCGACGTTCCTGGCGATCCTGGTCTATTCGATCGCCGGCTTCGACCATGTCTATTCAGGGCCGATCGCGGTGACGCCGGAGCATTTCCGCGAACTGCTCACCGGGTTGTTCCTGCAGTCGCCCTAAGCGCCGGTCGGCGCGACCGGCCGTGACAGCGTCTCCCCTCAGCCAAGCCCACCCCGCGGTCAGGCCAAGGCGACGTCTCACCTCAGCCAAGCCGATCAGTGCCGTCGGCCGAGACAGGGTCTCACCTCAGCTGAGCCGGTCGCGCAGCCAACCCGCACCGCGCACCGTCGCGCCGAGGGCCTCGACCCGCGCCGCCAGGCCGCGGTCGCTGGTGACCACGACGACCGGGTTCCACGTCGCCACCAGGTCTTCCGTCACGGCCACGATCTGATCGTCGCCCGACGCGGGTGCCCGCCACACCGCCACACCGTCGTGATCGACCTGGGCCGCACGCGCCTCGCCCTCGAGCACGGCGCCGACGAACGGGAACCAGCGCGTGGCTGGCAGCCCCAGCTCCTCGGCATCCACTCCCCCTTCGGCCAGGGCGGACAGGCGCGTGAGCAGGCGGCCAGCGGCTCCCGCGCGGTCCTTCCACCATCCGTCGGGCACCGAGCCCACGACGTTCGCCGCGTCGACGAGGATCGCGGGGCGCACCTCCAGTGCCGCGCGAAGTGCGGGCCACGCGGACGCGAATCCCGGATGCAGGGGCAGTGCATCGACCTCGTCGGCCGGCACCCACGCCAGCGCGACGCTCTCAGGGTCGCTGATCACCGGATCGAACGGTGAAGTGACATCGGCGACGAGCGTCGTGTACGACCAGATGCCGAGGTCGAGCACGCTCTCGAAACGGGCCTGCACGGCATCCTCGGGCACGCCCGCCTCTTCGCCGGACTCGCGAAGAGCGCCGTCGCGCGCTGACTCGCCCTCGTGCCGCGCGCCGCCGGGAAGCGCCCACGTGTCACCGAAGTGGCTCCACGACACGCGATGCTGCAGCAGCACACCCCGTTCGGCGTCGAGGGCTAATAGGCCCGACGCGCCGAAACGGCCCCAATACTTCTCGCCGGTCGGCGCGACGACCCATGCGTCGCCGGGATCGCGGGGACCGTGCGGACGCCGCGGTTCACCTGGGGCGGGAGGCTCGATGGTCATCGCTCTCAGCCTCGCACACCCGCACCGCGCGGGCGTCGGCGAACGTCACATCGCGCCGCGTAGACCCGCGCAGGCGTGCCGGCACGAGCCCCTCGCACACCCGCACCGCACGGGCGTCGACGAACGTCACATCGCGCCGCGCAGACCCGCGCGGGCGTGCCGGCACGAGCCCCCTGCCCGCCGGCACATGCACGGGCTGAGGCGTCGACCGGCGCCGTCACCCCGACCCGCTCGCAGAGACCCCGGCTGCGGCGTCGCACCTCACCGATCGAACCGCGCGCCCTCGGGACGCGGCCCGAGCACCGTGAAGACGACGAGCACCAGGATGCCGATCAGGGGCACGAGCCCGATGAACACCCAGAAACCGCTCCGGTCGGTGTCATGCAGCCGGCGCACGAGCACGGCCAGCGTCGGAAGGAACGTGCCAACGGCCCAGACGAGCCAGACCAGGCCGAGGATGACACCGAGGGGGCCCGTGATCGTCGCCGACCCGTCGGCTTCGATGCGGATGCCGTCGGTCAGCGTCGGCAGGGCGTTCAGCACGGTGCCGACGACCGCGCCGACCAGGACCCACCACCAGTACTCGCTGCGGCTCGCCCGTCCCGAGAACGTGGCGTATTTCGCGAAGAAGCGGCGCACGGCCGCACCGAGGGGCGCCCCGTAGTACGGCTGGTCGAGGGGTGGTGCGACGTGGGTCATGAAATGTCTCCCGTGCGGAGCCCGGATGCCGCGGCGGCTCCGTGGCCCGACTGTACCGAGGTCTCGGCATCCGCCCCGTGCCCTTGCGCTCACGCGCGAACGCCCCGACTCCCTTCGAGGGAACCGGGGCGTTCACGACGCGGATCAGCGCTGGCGCTTCTCGCGGATGCGCATGTTGAGCACGATCGGGCTGCCGTCGAAGCCGTAGATCTCGCGCAGGCGCCGCTGGATGAAGCGGCGGTAGCCCGGATCGAGGAACCCGGTCGTGAACAGCACGAACGTCGGCGGACGCGTCGCCGCCTGCGTACCGAACAGGATGCGGGGCTGCTTGCCGCCGCGCAGGGGGTGCGGGTGCTCGGCCACGAGCTCCGAGAGGAACGCGTTGAATTTGCCGGTGGGGATGCGGGTGTCCCACGACTCCAGCGCCGTCTCGAGTGCCGGGACGAGCTTGTCGAGGTGACGGCCGGTGCGCGCCGAGATGTTCACGCGCGGGGCCCACGCCACGTGCGCGAGGTCTTGCTCGATCTCGCGCTCGAGGTACCGGCGACGGTCCTGGTTCTCCATGTCGTCGTCGTTCAGGCGGTCCCACTTGTTGAACGCCAGCACGAGCGCACGACCCGACTCGAGCACGAGGTCGATGATGTTGAGGTCCTGCACGCTGATCGGCTGCGACACGTCGATCACGACGACGGCGACCTCGCTCTTCTCGAGCGCCGTCGAGGTGCGGAGAGAGGCGTAGAAGTCGGCGCCCTGCGACAGGTGCACGCGGCGACGGATGCCGGCGGTGTCGACCAGGGTCCAGAGCTTGCCGCCGAGCTCGACGACCTCATCGACCGGGTCGCGGGTCGTGCCGGCGAGCTCGTTGACGACGACGCGCTCTTCACCCGCGGCCTTGTTGAGCAGCGACGACTTGCCGACGTTCGGGCGACCCAGGATCGCCACGCGGCGCGGGCCGCCGATCTCGTACTTCGCCACAGCCGAGACCTCGGGCAGCACCTTCATGATCTCGTCGAGCAGATCGGCGACGCCGCGTCCGTGGATCGCCGAGACGGGGTGCGGCTCACCGAGGCCGAGGTTCCACAGGGCTGCGGCCTCGGGCTCGTGGCGGGCGTCGTCGACCTTGTTCGCGATGAGGAACACCGGCTTGCCGCTCTTGCGCAGCAGCTTCACGACGTGCTCATCGGTCGAAGTCGCCCCCACCGTGGCATCCACCACGAACAGCACGATGTCGGCGAGGTCGATCGCGACCTCGGCCTGGGCAGCGACCGAACGGTCGATGCCCTTCGCGTCGGGCTCCCAGCCACCCGTGTCGACCAGCGAGAAGCGGCGGTCGAGCCACTCGGCCTTGTACGTGACGCGGTCGCGCGTGACACCCGGGGTGTCCTCCACGACGGCCTCACGGCGACCGAGGATGCGGTTCACCAGCGCCGACTTGCCGACGTTCGGGCGGCCGACGATCGCGACCACCGGTAGCGCGGGCAGGAACTCGATCGCCCCCTCGCCCGAGGCGAGACCGGCGAGGAGTTCGGCGTCTTCTTCGTCGAGGTCGAAGTCCTCCAACCCCGCGCGCAGCGCTTCGGCCCGCTGTTCGGCGAGCACCTCGTCGAGCTGCTCCATCTTCTCGGCGAGCTGGTCGGGCCCGCCTTCGTACTCGTCTTCAACGCCCATCGCGGGCTCCCATCGTGGTCTCGACGACGCTCAGCACGGCGTCGACAGTCTGTTCGAAATTCAAGTGAGTCGAATCGACGACCTCGACGCCGGGGGCGGCGGTGAGGAAGTCGACGACCGTGGAATCGGCGGCGTCGCGGCGGTGGAGCGCTGCGGCGACTTTGGCGGCATCCTGATCGGTCAGCTCGGCACTGCGCCGGGCGGCTCGCACCTCGGGAGCCGCGGTCAGCAGGATGCGCACGGGCGCGTCGGGGAACACGACAGTGGTGATGTCGCGGCCCTCGACGACGACGCCCGACACGGCGGCGGATGCCACGAGCCGGCGGAACAGCTCGTTCACGGCTTTCCGCACCGGCGCGACACGCGCCACACCGCTGACGGCGTCGGTGACCCGGGGCTCTCGGATCGCCGTCGTCACGTCGACGTCGCCGACGCGCACCCAGCGGTGGGCCGTGTCGAGCGAGATGGCGTAGTCGAAGTCGCCGAACACCTCGAGCACGGCCGTGGCGTCGGAGGTGTCGGCCCCGTGCTGGAGCGCGTGCCAGGCGAGGGCCCGGTAGGCGGCGCCGGTGTCGAGGAAGCCGTAGCCGAGCCGCACGGCCGTCGCCTTCGACACGCTCGACTTGCCACTGCCGGCGGGGCCGTCGATCGCGATGACGACCGGAGCGGATGCCGAGCCCTCGGGCGCGGATCCGTCGACCGGCGTCGTGACCGGCGCCGCGACGCCCGACCGGAAGATGGTGGGGGTGGATTCAGTCATGGGTGGTGCTCGCAATCCGCCATCCGCGCTGCTGCAGCCCGTCGACGGCCCGGCGGACCGCGTCGGGGACGACGCTGATCTCGGCGAGGCCGAAGGGGGCTCCGGGCGAGTGCTCGAGGCGCAGGTCTTCGACGTTGACGTCGAGGTCGCCGAGTTCGCCGAAAAGGCGACCCAGCTGGCCGGAGGTGTCGTCGATCATGACGACGAAGGTGTCGAAACGGCGGTTCTGGCCGTGCTTGCCGGGGAGGCGCTCCACGCCCTCGTTTCCGCGGCGGATGGTGTCGGCGATCGCGCGGCGGGCCCCCGGCACATCGGGGTCGCGCAGGGCGTCGGCGACGTCGCCGAGATCGGCGGCCAGCTGGTCGAGCACCTCGACCACGGGAGCGGCGTTCGCACCGAGGATCTGCACCCACAACTCGGGAGCGGATGCCGCGATGCGCGTGGTGTCGCGCACCCCTTGACCTGCGAGACGCAGCGAGCCGTCGGGCGTCTCGACGAAGCGGCCGGCGAGCAGGCTCGCCACCAGCTGCGGGACGTGCGACATGAGAGCCACCGACTCGTCGTGCTCCTCGGGCGTCATCTCGATGAGCGTCGCGCCCAGGTCGAGCGCGAGGCCCTCGACGAGCGAGAGGTCGTGCGCAGAGGTCTCCCCATCGCGACACACCACCCACGGGCGTCCGACGAAGATGTCGGCGCGGGCCGAGATGGCTCCCCCGCGCTCGCGTCCGGCCATGGGGTGCGAACCGATGTAGTGCGTCAGATCGACACCGCGCCGGCGAAGGGTGCGCAGCGGCTCGAGCTTGACGCTCGCGACGTCGGTGACCACGGCATCCGGGTACGCCCCGAGCTCGCGCTGCACGACGTCGGCCGTGACGTCGGGCGGCACCGCCACCACGATCAGCGACGGAGCGTCGTCGGGAAGCTCGGCGCGGCCCGCGCCGTAGTCGATCGCGAGGCGCAACTGCGACGGAGACGCGTCGACGAGCACCACATCGACCCCGCGGGCCATGAGGGCGTGGCCGATGCTCGCGCCGAGCAGACCGGAGCCGACGATGCGGACGGTGCCGCTCGTGCGGGTCGCCAAGGGACCGGCCGCGCGCGCGGACGTTCCGTTCGGTTCGCTCATCGGGTCTCCTGCTGCCCTGTGCGGTGCGCCAGGCGCCGCAAGACGCCCCGGAGGCTCACTCCGTCGGAGTGTCGCCGTCTCGACGAGACAGCGTCAGCAGGGCACCACGTTCTACTGTAGTCAACTCGCGCGCGGCTCCCACCGGGAGAGTTCCCAGGTGCAGGGGTCCGAACTGCCGCCGCACGAGCTCGACGACGGGGTGGCCGACCTCCGCCATCAACCGCCGGACGATGCGGTTCTTGCCCGAGTGCAGCGTCAGCTCCACCAGGCTCTCCCCGCGCGAGGAGTCGAGCAGCCGCGCCTTGTCGGCCGCGATCCGTCCGTCTTCCAGCTCCACGCCATGGATCAACCGCTGGATGGTCTGCGGCAGCACCTGCCCCTCGACCTTGGCGATGTACACCTTCGTCACCCCGAACTTCGGGTGGGCGAGCACGTGCGCGAGGTCGCCGTCGTTCGTGAGCACGAGCAGGCCCGAGGTGTCGGCATCCAATCGCCCCACGTTGTACAGGCGCTCGTCCCAGTCCGTCGTGAACTGGCGCAGGTCGGGGCGGCCTCGGTCGTCGCTCATCGAGCTCACGACGCCAGTGGGCTTGTTCAGGATGACGTAGCGCTTGGACTCGTCGAGCTGGATCGCCGTACCGTCGACGTCGACGAGGTCGGTCTCGGGGTGGATGCGGCGACCGAGCTCGGTGACGACGAGGCCGTTCACCCGCACGCGGCCCTCGACGATCATCTGCTCGGCGACGCGGCGCGAGGCCACTCCCCGATTGGCGAGCACCTTCTGCAGGCGGATGCCGTCGTCGCTGGCCGACCCTCCGCTCGCTGGGCCTTCGCCCCCGGTCGCTGAACCTGTCGTGTCACTCATTTCGGGACCTCTCCGTCGAATCCGTCCGAGCCGTCGTCGAGCAACGGCGAGATGTGCGGCAGCTCGTCGAGCGAGTTGATGCCGAGGTTGACCAGCAGCTGGTCGGTGGTCCCGTAGTGGATGGCGCCCGTGTCGGGGTCGGTGAACACCTCGGTGATCAGCCCGCGCGAGAGCAGGGTCCGAACGACCGAGTCCACGTTCACGGCGCGGATGGATGCCACCTGCCCGCGCGTGACGGGCTGCTTGTACGCGATGACGGCCAGGGTCTCCAGCGCCGCCTGCGACAGGCGCGAGGGGGCCTGGGTGTTCACGAACTCGGCCACGACATCGTCGTGCTCCTCGCGTACGTAGAGGCGCCACCCGCCGCCGACCTCGCGCAGCTCGAAGCCGCGCACGGGTCCGCCGGTCTGGCCGTCGTAGTCGGCGACGAGCGCCTCGACCGCCTGACGGACGGCGGGCACGGGCGCCGCCACCGCCGCGGCGAGGCTCACCAGGCTCTGGGGCTCGTCGATGACGAGCAGGACCGCCTCCAGACGACGGGCGACGGATGCCGTGTCGCTCGGGCGCGGTGCGGGGCTCGTCGCGGGCGTGAACGTGTCGTCGTTACCCCGCGCGGCCGGGTCGGTGGTGGTGTCAGCGGTCATAGTCGGCTCCGAGGGCGGCGA
>NZ_CAUQWC010000088.1:0-12196 GCF_963521695.1 uncultured Microbacterium sp.
ACCCCATCCTCGTTTCCAAGGTCAGGAGTCTCTAACAAACTCAGGGCGCTTCAACCCGTCTAAAGAGCAGTAGACGTCGATCAAGGCCCCCACCGTGCACTGGGTCGCGACCGTCAACGAGCGCGGATGGGGGTTAACGCAAGAAGCTCCCACCCCGGCCGGGCACGGGCGTACCGTTTTGGTTATGGAGAACAAGCCCGAGGTGCGTGACTTTCTGATGTCTCGCCGTAGCCGGGTGACGCCGGAACAGGTCGGTCTTCCTGCGTTCGGGAACCGACGTGTGGCGGGCTTGCGTCGGAACGAGGTTGCTGCCCTTGCCGGCGTGAGTGTGGAGTACTACACCCGGGTAGAGCGAGGAAATTTGCAGGGTGTCTCCAATTCTGTTTTGGATGCCATCGCGTCGGCGCTTCGCATGAACGAGACCGAACGCGCTCATCTGCACGATTTGGGTCGTCTGGCCAACACGTCGCCAGTGAAAGCGCCCCGCCGCACGACGAAGCCCACTACCGTCCCGGCGGTCGTGAAGAGGGTCGTCGACGGGATGCCGGGGCTACCTGCGTTCGTGCAGAACAACCGTTTCGACGTGTTGTACGCGAACCCGCTCGGGCGGGCACTCTTCTCTGAGATGTTCGACGACGCCAGCTGCCGGGGTAACACGGTGAGGTTCGTGTTCTTCAGCCCCGCAGCCAGGCGGTTCTACCGAGATTGGGAGCGGATCGCCCGGACTGCGGTCGGCTCACTGAGAGTCGAGGCCGGCAAGAACCCATACGACACGGAGCTGTCAAACCTCATAGGTGAGTTGTCCACGAGGAGCGATACGTTCCGAGTTCTGTGGGGTGCGAACGATGTGGGTGCCTTCAGCGACGGCACAAAGAGTATCAGTCACCCGGTCGTCGGCGACCTGCAGCTGGAGCATTCAGCGATGGTGCTCCCCGGTGCAACAGATCTGTTGATGACGGTATACAGCGCCGCGCCCGGCTCCACCACCGAGGACGGATTGGCTCTGCTTGCTAGCTGGGCCGCCACGAACGTCCACGATCCTGCGGTCGCTTCGACCGAACGGTAACCCCGAGAAGAGGGTCCCTGCGGGAACCCCTTTGATCCCAGGCTCCCTCACTCTGTGCGGGAGGCCTTGACTTGTCATGCCCGCCACCGCGGCACCCCCGATCTTGATGAAGGTAAACCCATGTCCTCTTCCGCAGTGAAATCACTTGCCAAGCCCAAAGGCAGGCTCCCGTTCGTCGTGCTGCTGCTGGCTGCCGGCACGTTCTTGATGAGCACGACCGAGTTCGTCATCGCCGGTCTCCTACCGGATATGGCAGCCGACTTGAACGTCAGCGTCTCGCAGGCGGGTCTGCTGATCACGGCGTTCGCGGTCGGGATGATCGTTGGAGCTCCGACAATCTCGGTCGCGACGATGCGGCTGCCCAAGCGCCTCACCCTGGTGCTTTCGCTGCTGCTGTTCGCGGTCGGTCACATCGTCGCCGCGATCAGTCCCGTCTTCGAGGTCGTACTGATCGCGCGGGTTCTGACGGCACTCGCGACCGGCGCGTTCCTTTCTGTCGCCGCCGTCGTGGCGACCTCCGCCGCCGGACCCTCGAACGCATCCCGTGCGATGGGCGTGATGATGAGCGGCATGGGCCTGGCAATCGTCGCAGGCGTCCCGCTCGGATCGTTCGTCGGACAGCTCATCGGATGGCGCGGCATCTTCTGGGCTCTGGCTGTCCTGGCACTGGTGGCGGCGGTAATCATTGGCCGATTCGCGCCGGCTGAAGAGGCCGGGCAGCAGAGCATCAGCCTCCGATCCCAGCTTGGCGTGCTCCGTTCAGGCAAGCTCTGGCTGGTGCTGCTCACCACGGCCCTCGTCTCAGGCGGGTTCCTCGCCGCGTACAGCTACATCTCCCCGCTTCTGACCGACCGCACCGGCATCGATGAGGCCGCAGTGCCGCTCCTGCTCGTCGGATTCGGCATTGGCGCACTCCTGGGCACAGTCGTTGCCGGCCGCACCGGTGACCGCGCGCCCCTGGGCACCTACTTCGGGATCGCCGGTGGCTCCGCTCTGGTGCTGCTGCTTCTCATCCCGCTGTCGCCGTTCATCGTGCCCACCGCGGTCCTGGTGATTCTGTTGGGCTTCACCGGCATGGGCGTAACGGCGATCGCGACCCCGCTTGCGGTCCGGTTCGGTCACTCCGGTCCGTCGCTGTCGGCTGCACTGACGGTGTCGGCGTTCAACGTGGGCATCGCCGCGGCCACATGGCTGGCCGGTGTCGCACTAGATTCCCCGCTTGGCACGACCGGTCCCTCGATCGTCGGAGCCGCGATGGCGATCGCGGGACTCATCCCGCTGCTGGTGCTTGCGGCCATGCGAGCGACGCGCCGCACCCCCGCGCCTGAGCAGACCGACGCCGAGAAGACCCTCGAGCGCGACCTGCTCGTCTGACCACATCACCCGAATCGATCGAAAGGAAACCACCATGCAGTACACGCGTTTGGGATCATCCGGCCTGAAGATCAGCCGCCTCGCACTCGGATGCATGAGCTTCGGCGACACCTCCCGCGGTTTCAACGAGTGGGCACTCGACGACGCGGGAGCCGAACCGATCTTCCGTCAGGCCGTCGAGAACGGAATCACCTTCTGGGACACCGCAAACATCTACGGCTTTGGCACCTCAGAGGAGATCGTCGGCCGCGCGATCCAGAAATACACCACCCGCGAGGACGTGGTGCTGGCCACGAAAGCGCGTTTCAAGATGCACGACGGCCCCGGCGGCGAAGGCCTCTCCCGGAAGGCGATCATGGAACAGATCGACGCGTCCCTTCAGCGTCTCGGCACTGACTACGTCGATCTGTACCAGATCCACCGTTTCGACTACGACACCCCCATCGAAGAGACGATGGAGGCCCTCCACGACCTCGTCAAGGCCGGGAAGGTCCGCTACCTGGGTGCGTCGGCGATGTGGGCGTGGCAGTTCGCCAAGATGCAGCACACCGCCGACCTGCACGGGTGGACCCGGTTCGTGTCGATGCAGGACCAGTATTCGCTGATGTACCGCGAGGAAGAGCGCGAGATGTTCGGCCTCCTCGCCGACCAGGGCGTGGGAAGCATCCCGTTCAGCCCACTCGCGAAGGGCCGCGTCGCACGCCCCTGGGGCGAGCAGACCACGCGCTCCTCCAACGACCCCGTCGGTGCGGCCGCGTTCAGCGACGCCGACAAGCCGGTCGCCGACGCAGTGCAGCAGGTTGCCGAAGCCCGCGGCATCCCCATGGCGCAGGTCGCCCTGGCCTGGGTGTTGCAAAACCCGGTCGTCAGCGCTCCGATCGTGGGCGCCACGAAGCAGAAGCACCTGGAGGATGCGATCGCCTCGCTCGACATCCAGCTCACCGACGACGAGACCGCCGCACTCGAAGCGCCCTACAAAGTGCGCGAGCCCAACGGCTTCCAGTGAACCCCACACCCACGACAGGAACGAGAACAGCATGACTGACAACCCCACCCCTGAAACCCCCGAGGCGCGGGAGAAGACGTTCATGGAGAACCTCTTCGGCGAGTTCGCGCCTAAATTCGTCTCCGTCACCGACGACGTCATCTACGGCGACATCTGGGCACGTCCCGAGCTCAGCCCCCGCGACCGCAGCCTCATCGTGATCTCCGCGTTCATCACCGGCGGCAACGGCGGCGACCTCGAGGGCTACTTCGCATTCGCGAAGGCGAACGAGGTCACCGAGACCGAGATCAAGGAAGTCATCCTCCACACGGCGTTCTACGCCGGCTGGCCCAAAGCGGTCACCGCCATGAACCTCGCCAAGCGCGTTTTCACGGCTTGACCATCCCCATCGGAAAGGAACCAGCGATGGCTGAGAAAAAAGTCTGGATCGTCACCGGCGCCGGCCGCGGCATGGGCGTCGAGATCGCGAAAGCTGCCCTCGCGGCTGGCCACCAGGTCGTCGCCACCGGCCGGAACCCCGAACGCGTCGCCTCGGCCGTGGGGGAGCACCCCGACCTGCTCGTGGCGAAGCTCGACCTCACGATTCCCGAGGACTCTGTAGCCGCTGCCCAGGCGACGCTTGATCGGTTTGGCCGGATCGATGTGCTGGTGAACAACGCGGCGAACTTCTATGCCGGGTTCTTCGAGGAGACCAGCGACGCCCAAGTCCGCGCCCAGTTCGAGACCAACGTGTTCGGTCCGATGAACGTCACCCGCGCCGTCCTGCCGATCATGCGGGCGCAGCGATCCGGGCACGTCATCACGATCGGCTCCCTCGCCGGTATCACCGGTTTGGAGTTCGTCGACGCGTACGCGGCCAGCAAATTCGCTCTCGAAGGGTGGATGGAGTCGCTGCGATTCGGGGTGGAGCCCTACGGCATCCGCACCACCATCGTGGAGCCCGGGTTCTTCCGCACCGAGCTGCTGGTGGAGGACGCCTCGACCATCTGGCCGGAGATCTCGATCGACGATTACGCCGACCGCACCGGCGCAGCCATCCCCGGATGGCGGCAGATGAACGGCACCCAGACCGGCGACCCCGCCAAGCTCGGCGCGGCGCTGGTCACGATCGCCGATCTCGACGAGCCGCCGCTGCGCTGGGTGGCCGGAGCAGACGCGGTCGCCGCGATCGAACAGAAAGCGCACGATCTCCTCGCCCAGATCGACGCACACCGTGACCTGTCGTCCTCCCTCAACCACGACGACGCTTAAGGAGAACCTCTGATGACTGACTCATCCACCCCCTCCGACATGGCGAAGCTGTTCGGCGACTTCGCCCCCAAGCTGGTCTCCCTCACCGACGACGTCCTCTTCGGTGACATCTGGGAACGCGCCGAGCTGTCGCCGCGGGACCGGAGTCTGATCACGATCGCCGGGCTGATCGCGGGCGGGAACACGGATCAGCTGAACTGGCACATCCCCTACGGGCTGAACAACGGTCTGACCGAGAGCGAGATCACCGAGGTCATCACCCAGTTGGCGTTCTACGCTGGCTGGCCGAAGGCCGTTTCCGCCCTGACCATCGCCAAGCGCCTCTCCGAGGCGCGCAAGGAAGAAGGATCGCGATGACCTACCCCCCTGTCACCCTCAACAACGGTGTCACAATGCCCGCCCTGGGCCTGGGCGTGTACCAGTCCAAGCCCGAGGAGACCACGGACGCGGTCGTCGCGGCGCTGAACACCGGCTACCGGCACATCGACACCGCCGCCGCCTACTTCAATGAGATCGAGGTCGGGGAGGGTCTGCGTCGCGCGGACGTTGACCGCGCCGAGGTGTTCGTGGAGACGAAGCTGTGGATCAGCGACTACGGCTACGACGAAGCCCTGCACGGATTCGAGAAGAGCGCCCGCAAGCTCGGCGTCGACCAGATCGACCTGCTCCTGCTGCACCAGCCGCTACCCACCCACTTCGACAAGACGATCGCGGCATACAAGGCGCTCGAAACGCTGCTCGCCGACGGGCGGGTCCGCGCGATCGGTGTCTCCAACCAGAGCCCGGAAGAGCTGGACCGGCTGATCGGCGAGACGAGCATCGTGCCGGCTGTGAATCAGATCCAGCTGCACCCGTATTACACGCAGCCCGAGTGGCGGGCCGCGAATGACAAGCACGGCATCCTCACGCAGTGCTGGTCGCCGATTGCCGGCGCGTACACCTATAACGGCAACGAGAAGAACCCGTTCACCGAACCGGTGCTCGTGCAGCTGGGCGAGAAGTACGCCAAGACCCCGGCGCAGATCATGCTGCGCTGGCACCTGGACCACGGCTTCTCGGCCATTCCGAAATCAGTCAAGCCCGAACGCATCCGCGAGAACTTCGACGTGTTCGACTTCGCCCTCACCCCGGACGAGATCGCGTCAATCGACGCCCTCGACACCGGCGTCAGCGGGTCGATCGACCCCGACTCGCTCACCCTCGAAGATCACGGATGGCCGATCCCGGAATGAAGACAGGGGGCGGATGCGCAGCAGAACGCACATCCGCCCCGACCGTTCCGTCGCGCTGACGCTCCCCTTCTTGATTGGACCACCCTCGTGGCACGCATCTTCATCACCGGCTCAACCGACGGGCTCGGCCTGTTCAACGCCCACACCCTCATCGGTCAAGGACACGACGTTGTGCTGCACGCCCGCACCACGGAGCGTGCCGAAGCGATCAGCGGCCTCGATTCGGCAGGCGTGGTGATCGGTGACCTTTCCAGCGACGTCGAGACCCGCGCGATCGCCGACCAGGTCAACGCAATCGGGCGGATGGATGCCGTCATCCACAACGCCGGCGTGTACCTCTCCAACTCCCGCATCGCCACCGCGGAGGGTCATTCGCGAACGTTCGCGGTGAACGTCCTCGCCCCCTACCTCCTCACCGCACTGATCGAACGGCCGGACC
This sequence comes from uncultured Microbacterium sp., assembly GCF_963521695.1. Lineage (GTDB taxonomy): Bacteria > Actinomycetota > Actinomycetes > Actinomycetales > Microbacteriaceae > Microbacterium. Next base: position 6,369 of record NZ_CAUQWC010000088.1, read on the forward strand.
GGCTCGTGTACGTCACCAGCGGCATGCACCTCGGAGTGCGCAGCGACCTCGACGACATCGATTGGACCAACCGCCGATGGAATGCCAGCCAGGCCTACTCCGAGAGCAAGCTGTACGTCGCAGCTCTCGCCGCCGCCGTCGCCCGCCGGTGGCCGGACGTCCTCAGCAACTCCGTGGACCCCGGCTGGGTGCCCACCAAGATGGGCGGCCGGGGCGCATCCGATGACCTCGAACTGGGCCACGACACCCAAAGCTGGCTTGCCGTCAGTGACGACCCGGCAGCCACGGTCACCGGGCAGTACTGGCACCACCGCCGGCACCAGCAGCCCGCATCCGAAGTCAACGATCCCGACTTCCAAGACCGCCTCATCGGCACCCTCGCCGCCATCACCGGTACCCGCCTGTTCTGACCCCCACACCACCGAACGATCACGAAAGAAGAACCCATGCACACCCACGGCAGTGCCGTCATCGTCGGAGCCTCCCTCTCCGGTCTGATGACCGCACTGACACTGTCCCAGATCGGGATGCGCGTCACGCTGCTGGAACGCTCCGACGACACGGGCCGAACCGGCGCCGCCCTCCATGTGCCGAACGGACTGCTCGAACGCATCACCGGACTGCCCTCCACCCAGGTCCCGCAACCCATCACCCCCGGCATTCAGACCTGGTTCGCCGTGCACGGCGCGCTTCGCGCCGCGATCGACGCCGACCCTCGCATCGAGCTCCGGCAAAACACCGCCGTGCGCCGCGTCGACCAGGACGCGTCACACGCGTGGGCAGTCACCGGGTCGGGGGAACGCGTCGTCGGAGATGTCCTCATCGGTGCCGATGGGCACCGCAGTGTCGTGCGCCAGCACGTCGCCCCCCACAAACCCGACGCGACATTCGCCGGCTACGTCATCTGGATCGGCATCGCCGACGAGGAAGCGATCGGCTCCCGCCGATGGCCGCGCGACGTCGCCTTCCGCGGCGACAACACCAACACCCTGCTGGGCTACCCCCTCCCCGGTGTAGACGGGTCGACCGCAGTCGATTCCCGCCGACTGGGCTGGGCCTGGTACGACGCCAGCCGCAACGGGCTGCTGCGTTCGTCCGGCGCCGTCGACGGGAACGTGGTGCGGCATTCGCTGATGCCCGCAGGCATCCCGAACACCACCTACCGCGAACTCGCCGGGCAAGCGCGCCGATTGTTCCCCTCGCCGTGGAGCGACGCCGTCCTCGACAGCATCGACCGCCGCGCAGTGATCGGCACACCGATCGCCGAATACGTGCCCGACCAACTCGTCCGCGGTCGCCTCGCGCTCGTCGGCGACGCCGCCCACGTACCCACCCCCATGACCGGTAGCGGCTTCGCCGAATCCCTCTATGACGCTGAGGCCCTCGCCGAGGCCCTCGCTGCACAACCGGTCGGTACCGGAATCGACGCGGCGCTCCTGGACTACGAGGGCGCCCGGCTGCGCAGCGCCCGAGGCCTCGTCCAGTCCGGGCAGGGCTTCAGCCGATCATTTGCGGCACGCGCCGCCTAAACCACTCGTCAGAAAGAGACACTCATGACCCGGCTTACAGGAAAGACCGCCCTCATCACCGGTGGCACCTCCGGTATTGGCTTCGGCACCGCCAAGCGGATGATCGAAGAAGGAGCATTTGTCTACGTCACCGGCCGCAACCAGGACCGCATCGACAAAGCGGTCTCCCGCCTCGGCGACCAGGCGCGGGGAATCCAGGCCGACGCGACCAACCGCGAGGACATGCTCCGTGTCGCCCAAACGATCAGAACCGAGCACGGAACCCTCGACATCGTCTTCGCCAACGCCGGAGCCGCGTTCTACAACACCATCGACAAGCTGACCGAAGAGCAGATCGACGCTGGCCTCGCCGTGGACATCAAGGGCACCATCTTCACCGTCCAGGCAGCGCTCCCGCTGCTGCCCGACAACACCGGCGTCATCATCGTCAACACCTCCATCACGCAGGACATGGGGCTGCCGACGTTCGGGGTCTACGCCGCGGCCAAGGCGGGGCTGCGCAGCCTCGTACGCACATGGATGAACGAGCTCCGCGACCGGCACATCCGCGTCAACGCCATCAGCCCCGGCACCACCCACACCGAGGTGTTCGAGAAAGACATGGGCAAAGAGGAAGGTGAGGCCTACCTGAAGCGAGTCGTCGAAGAAATCCCCTCGGGCCGAGTCGGCCAGCCCGAAGACATCGGCAACGCCGTCGTCTTCCTCGCCTCCGACGAAGCCTCATTCATCAACGGTGCCGAACTGACCGTCGACGGCGGGCAGACCCAGATCTACGCAGGACACAACTAGACCGCCCGCGCCCCTTCAACGAGAAACGAAAGACTGGTTCTCGTCGTGAGCACCGCTTGAGCTGGCCGGTTATGAAAAATGAGGATTCGGGCCGGGTGGTGGTCCTTGGCGGGATCGAGTATGACGTTGTCTTCGCATCCGAAGTCAGCGACGACCAGCGCATCGAGCTTGGCTTGCCGGCCCGCGGTACTCGCTGCTCATGCGAAGAGTGCGCCTGCGACAACCAAGCCAACGCTGGGACCATCGAACGCCCGATGTGCGGATGCTGCCTCGCCGATTGCCCAGATGTTCACCCGGAACGCCAAATCGACGGTAGGCGTGCCCCTTAACCGGCCCCAGGCCGGCCCAGGTGACCGCCGAAGGTGCTGAAACGCCATCCATCACGGCTGTTCTGTCGTGCCTCGATCGCTTTGCGGCCGGGGATCGGCGCCTGGCTCATCGTCGAGAAAACCAGCCCTCACCAGGGCAAAGCAAAACCCCCGCGGATAGAAGCTCCGCGAGGGTTTCTGGGATGACGTAATGATCATCCGTGTGGCTCCGACGGGCGTCGATCCCGTGACCTCACGATTTTCAGTCGTGCGCTCTACCAACTGAGCTACAGAGCCGAGCGGCATGTCTGCCGCTTCCTAAACGAAAGGCCTTCCCGAAAGAAGGCCCGTCGCCGTGGAGCGACCCTGACGGGACTTGAACCCGCGACCTCCGCCGTGACAGGGCGGCACGCTAACCAACTGCGCTACAGGGCCATGCGTATTTAGTTATTCCACCGAAAAGTGACCCCAACGGGATTCGAACCCGTGCTGCCGCCGTGAAAGGGCGGTGTCCTAGGCCGCTAAACGATGGGGCCGGATGAGGCTGAAACCTTGCGTTTTCAACCTCGCTTGCCGACGACCGAGCCTACTTCACATCTTTCGAGATTGCCAATCGGGGGCGTGGCGTCCGCGGCTCGCGCGTGTCGTGGGCACAGAATCGGGAGTCGACTAGGGAACTCGCCCTGTTGTGCCTGTGACTCGTGTTGCTACTGTGGGCCGAGTTGCGACCGGTGAGATGAGGTATTCCCGTGACGCTCGAGCGCCCCGAACCCCCCGAAGACTGCGGCTGCGCGCCCACGGCGAGTGAGCAGCGGCGCCTGTGGCCCGCGTTCGACCGCCGTGGCGCCCTGAAGCTCGGAGCCTTCGGCGCTGTCGCCCTCGGAGCGTTCGGGTCCGTGGCATCCGGATTCGGCTCGCCCGCGATGGCTGCCGACTACCCGTCGTGGGCCGACGTCGAGGCCGCGCGCGCCAACGAGGCGGCGAAGGGTGCCGAGATCACCCGCATCCAGGGGCTCATCCAGGGGCTGCAGTCCGAGGTCGAGCGCACGCAGGCCGAGGTGCGCGCGCGCTCCGACGAGTACTTCGCCGCGCAGCAGGCCTATCAGGATGCCGACTACCGCGCGCAGTTGCTGCGCCAGCAGGCCGACGCCGAGGCGAACCGCGCGACCGATGCCGCCAACAAGGCCGGCAAGGTCGCTGCCCAGCTCTACCGTTCCGGCGGCGACGACACCTCGCTCGACCTCTTCTTCTCGGGCTCCGCGGCATCGGCAGACGACCTGCTCGCCAAGCTCGGCACGATGGACAAGCTCCTCGAGCGCAACCGCTCGGTGTACGCCGCGGCGGTGGCCGCGCGTGACAACGCGAAGAACCTCAGCGCCCAGGCCGACGACGCCACGGCCGAGCGCGAACGCCTGCGGGTGATCGCCGAAGAGAAGATGGCGGCCGCGCAGCAGGCCGCCCAGGCGGCACAGGAGGCCCTCGCGGCCCAGCAGGCCAACCAGTCCGTGCTCGAGGCGCAGCTCGCCGCCCTGCAGGACACCACGGCCAAGACGGTCGCCGACTACCAGGCCGGCGTCGAAGCCGAGCGCAAGGCCCGTGAAGAGCGCGAGCGTCGCGCCCGCGAAGAGGCGGCAGCCCGCGATGCCGAAGAGCGCGCACGTCGCGAGCGGGAGGCCGCCGCACGCCAGAACAGCGGTGGCGGCGGAAGCAGCAGCGGCGGCGGAAGCAGCAGCGAGGGCGGAAGCAGCAGCGGGGGCGGCGGCGGCGGGAGCGTCAGCGGCGGAGGCTGGGCGCGACCTTCGTCGGCGTACACGTCATCGGGCTATGGCCCTCGCTCGAGCCAGTGCAACGGCAGCTACTGCGCGAGCTCGTGGCACCTCGGTCTCGACTTCGGCGCGAGCTGCTGGTCACCCATCTACGCCGCATCCGCTGGTCGCGTGACCTACGCCGGCTACAACGGCGGATTCGGCAACTACATCCGCATCGCCCACGACGACGGATCGGGCACCGGCTACGGCCACATCGTCGACGGCGGCATCTACGTCTCGTACGGCCAGCGCGTCGAGGCCGGTCAGCAGATCGCCGCGACCGGGCAGACGGGCAACTCCTTCGGCTGCCACCTGCACTTCGAGGTCTACCCGCCGTGGGGCGGCACCACCGATCCCGCGCCCTGGCTGCGAGATCGCGGCGTCAACGTCTGAGTCGGCGCACGAGAGAACCCCCGGTCGATCGACCGGGGGTTCTCGTCGTACGGGCCGCGTCAGAGCGTGTTGGGCGCCTCGCCGGAGCCCTGCGTCTTCGTCTGGGCGTCGTGCTCGTCGAAGCGCGTGAAGGCCTCGCTCACGAGTCGCTCGGCCTCGGTGACATCCGCCCAGTCGTCGACCTTGACCCACTTGTTGGGCTCGAGGTCTTTGTAGTGCTCGAAGAAGTGCGTGATCTCCTTCTTCGTCCACTCGTCGATGTCGCCGACGTCCTGGATGTGATCCCAGCGCGGGTCTTTCGCGAGCACGGCCACGACCTTGTCGTCTCCGCCGGCCTCGTCGCTCATCTTCAGCACGCCGACCGGGCGCACCTTGGCGAGGATGCCGGGGTGCAGCTCGCGGTCGAGCAGCACGAGCACGTCGAGCGGGTCGCCGTCTTCGCCGAGGGTGTTCTCGAAGAAGCCGTAGTTGGCGGGGTAGCCGAACACCGTGTACAGGATGCGGTCGAGGTAGACACGGCCCGTGCCGTGGTCGACCTCGTACTTCACGCGGCTGCCGCGGGGGATCTCGATGACGGCGTCGTATGCGCCCATACTCGTGCTCCTTCAAGTCTGTGGATTTCCGCGCCCAGCCTATCCGGGAGCCTGCCGCGCCCACGCACGTGCCGATGGCCGCGACACAACCCAGGAGATCCGGTGGATGCCGCCGTGCGCGCGGGTGCGACAGCGTGGCGGGTGCGCGGATCTCCTGCGTTGTGTCCGGCCGGACCGGGCGGGGCCGGGCCGCCGCGGCCGTCCGAAGACACCCGGGCGGGGTTCGGACAGCGGATGACGGGGCGGCGCGGCGGCGGCGGGGCGCATACCGTGGAGGGATGGATCACCGCCCCGGACTCGACCCGTCCGTCGCCGAGGTACGCCGCGCCGTGCGGGCGGCGCTCGACACCATCGACGGGCCCGTCATCGTCGCCCTCTCGGGCGGCGCTGATTCGCTCGCTCTTGCGG
>NZ_CAUQWC010000089.1:0-11970 GCF_963521695.1 uncultured Microbacterium sp.
GGGGCGAGGCGTGGGTGGAGATGAAGTGGGACGGTATCCGGGGTCTGGGCGTGTGGGACGGTGAACGACTTCGCCTCCGTTCGCGTAACGGCATCGATCTGACCGCGGCCTACCCCGATTTGACGACGGTCGACCTGCGGCTCGGCGAGACGCCGGCCGTGTTCGACGGGGAGATCGTCGCGCTCGACGCGGAGGGTCGACCGAGCTTCCCGCTGCTGCAGAAGCGCATGAACCTCGCCCAGCCACGCGAGATCGCGCACGAGGCGAAGCGCACGCCCGTGCAGCTCTACCTCTTCGACGTGCTGCGCGTGGGCGACGACGACGTGGCCGCGCTCCCCCTGGCCGACCGGCGCCGCCTCCTGGAGGACCTCGCGGGGAACGCCGGCCTCCCGGTGGTCGTACCGCCCGTCTTCGACGATGTGGATGCCGCGGTGGCCACCAGCGGCCACTTCGGTCTCGAGGGGGTCGTCGTGAAGGACCCCGGGTCGCTCTACCGCCGGGGAGAGCGTTCGGAACAGTGGTTGAAGATCAAGCACTCCCGGACGCAGGAGGTCGTCGTCGGCGGGATCCGGCCGGGGAAGGGCAACCGCGCCGGAACCATCGGATCCCTCCTCGTCGGCATTCCCGGTCCCGACGGGCTGCGCTACGCCGGACGCGTCGGTTCCGGTTTCGGCGAGCAGACGCTCGCGCGGCTGTCGGCCCTGCTCGAACCGCTGAGGGGCGAGACGGATCCGTTCGTCGGCGTCCCCGCCGCAGACGCGCGAGACGCCGAGTGGGTGCACCCGGAGCTGGTGGCCGAGGTGGAGTTCGCCGAGTTCACCCCGGGCGGAATTCTGCGTCAGGCACGGTGGCGGGGGCTGCGACCCGACAAGGACCCGGGCGACGTGGTGCGGGAAGACCTGCACTCCGACGTGTCTGTTCGCCGTCTGGGGTAGCCCCACCCGCGCCAACCTCTGCTTTGGTCCGACCGCCAGTGGTCACTCTGCCGAACGCCACGACCATCGTCGCCCCGAAGGGACCTCGAACACGTTAGCGGCGGCGCGTGCGCCCTCTACGACCGTTGCGCGACGAGATCCACCATGGCATCCACGACGTCGTCGAGGGACACCTGCCACATTTCCGGTGAGAGGTGACCCGTCGATCCCATGGTGGTAATGCCGTGTGCGCTGGTGAGCAGCATCGCCCCGTAGAGGTGGGCATACTCCTCACCGACGACGCTTCCCACGATCCGAAGAAACTGCTCCTGGGCGCGGAGGGCGGCGTCGATGGCTACTTCGGGGTTACTCGCCGGCACGGTGAACATTGCCCGGTAGACCTCCGGCTCCTCCGTCCCCACTTCGATGAGGGCGCGCAGCGCTGACTTCAAGAGAACGGCGCGATCAGCCGGTGGGGCGGCATGAATCTGCGCCAGTTGGTCGGTGATGCGATCCCAACTCTCCGCGCCGACTGCCGCCAGGAGACTCTCCTTGTCAGCGAAGTGCCGGTACGGAGCACCGCGGGAGACAGCGGCGCGGGCACCCACCTCTCTCAGGGTCACTCTGGAGGGGCCTCCCTCATTCAGGAGTTCCCGAGCAGCGTCCAGGAGAGACCGACGTGTTGCCGCGGAGGATTCGAGACGACTGACCATGGACAGATCATACAGTTGACAACGTCAACCGGAGTGATACAGTTCTGAGATGACAACGTCACCTCAATCCTCGGAACTCATCCTCGTCACCGGCGCATCCACCGGCATGGGTGCAGCCACGGCCACCGACCTCGCTGCACGCGGCTACCACGTCATCGCCGGTGTCCGACGAGAAGCCGATGCCGACGCCATCCGATCCACCCGTATCCAGCCCGTCATCCTCGACATCACCCGCCCAGAGCAGATCGTCGATGTGGCCGCACTCATCGAGGCCGACGGGCGGCCGCTGCGCGCTGTCGTCAACAACGCAGGCATCGCGGTCAACGCCCCCGTCGAGGTCCTCCCCCTCGCCGAGTGGCGCCGACAGTTCGACGTGAACTTCTTCGGCCACATCGAGGTCACCCAGGCCGTGCTCCCCGCCCTGCTGAAGAGCGGCGGCCGTGTCGTGCTGATCAGTTCCATCGGTGGGCGCGTTGCGCAGCCGACGTACGGGGCGTACTCCGGGTCGAAGTTCGCCCTCGAAGCGGTGGGCGACTCGCTTCGGCGCGAGCTCGCTCCCCACGGGGTGCAGGTCGTGATCGTCGAGCCGGGCGCCGTGCGTACGGAGATGGTCGGACGCGGCGGGGTCACCCTCAAGAAGCTCAGCGCCGACATGACTCCGACTCAGGAGCGTCGGTACAGCGGGCTGATGCGCGCGATCCTGGCCCAATCGGAGGGCTTTCTCCGCAGCGGAGTGGATGCCTCCGAGGCCGGCAAGGCCATCGCCACCGCCGCGACCACGCCCCGCCCGAAGACCCGATACACGATCGGCCGAGACGCGGCCCTCCTGATCCGCCTGGCGCGGATCCTGCCCGACCGGGCGCTGGACAAGCTACTCGCCTCCGCCCTCCGTCGGCTCTTCCCGAAACCCCCCACCTCGCTGAACGACTGACTCCACACACAAGACAACGACACCACGTCGGGAGAACACAATGAACACCACGCAGAATACGACCACGAGCCACGCAACCACACGTCCCGGCGGACGAATCGACATCGAAGACCGCGGCGCGGTGCTCGTGGCTCGTATCGATGGCGGCCCGCACGCACTCTTCGATGTCGCCATCGCGGAAGATCTGAAAACGCTCGTCGACCGCGCTGACAAAGATCCGAACATCCGCGCGGTTGTTTTCACCGGCACACATCCGGATCGATTCCTCAGCCACGCCGACGTCACCTGGCTACAGCAGGGCGGAGTGGGATTCCCGCCGATCAACACGCGCATCGCGGGTCTCGTGGCGCGGTTCGCCACAGCGATCAACAAGACACCGGGCGTCCGGGCTCTTGCCAAGAAGAGCCGGCTCAAGACGCTTCTGCAATTGGATGCCATCCATGCGACGTTCTTGAAGATGAACGCCAGCGGCACCATCTTCATCGCGGCTCTCAATGGTTCCGCACTGGCTATCGGTGCGGAGTTCGCGTGGGCGTGCGATCTGCGGATCATGGCAGAAGGGGACCATGTCATCGGCCTCTCGGAAGTGCTCCTCGGGCTCACGCCCGGCGGCGGCGGATCTCAGCGACTGCCTCGCCTCATCGGGCGCCAGCAGACGCTGACCGCAGTCCTCGAAGGCAGACCGTTCACTCCCGGTGAAGCTCTTGAACTCGGCGTTGTCGACGAAGTCGTGCCGCAGCAGGACGTCCTTGCGCGTGCCATCGAGCGCGCGGAGTACCTGAGCCTGCGCGCGAAGGGATCCCTGGGCGCGGCCAAGCGATCCATCTACTTCGGCGCCTCGACGCCCCTCACCGCCGGCCTGCAGTACGAGCACGCCGAGTTCCTCGTCAGAGACCAGCAGCCGCAGGCTCAGCAGCGGATGCTCGGCTACATCGCCGATGCCGAAGCCACCGGAGAACTCGCTCTGCTCAACCCCGAGAAGTACGCCGAGGCACTGCGCACCGGACGCATCGGCGCCGACAACTGACACAAGACCGACCCCGTCGACATCCGCACGCGGCTCATCCTGCTGCGCCCCCCACGCACGAACTCAGAAAGGCATCCTCATGACCACCCTCACCAACGCCGTCGTCCTCGTCACCGGAGCGAACGGAGGCATCGGCACCGAGTTCGTCCACGCCGCCCTCGCCCGCGGCGCCGCCAAGGTGTACGCGTCCGCACGCACCCCCCGCACGTGGGACGACGAACGCGTCATCCCGCTCGAACTCGACGTCACCGACCCGGCCTCCGTCGCCGCTGCAGCCGCGGCCGCCGGCGACGTCACAATGGTGATCAACAACGCCGGCGGGCTGCCCCAGACGGCCAGTCTGCTCGAGGTCACCGAGGAAGACCTCCGCGGCGTCATGGAGATCAACTTCTTCGCGCCCGTCCGCGTGGCGCGAGCCTTCGCCCCCGTCCTGGTGTCCGCCGAGAACGCGGTGCTCATCGACATCCACTCCGTCGCGAGCTGGTACGCGGGTTCCGGCGCGTACGGCACGTCGAAGGCAGCTGTCTGGTCTGCCACGAACTCCCTCCGACTCGAACTGGCACCCCACGGCGTCCTCGTCACCGGGGTGCACATGGGCTACGTCGACACCGCGATGGCCGCCCACACCGACGACCCCAAGATGAAGCCCGCGGACCTGGTCGCCGCCGTCTTCGACGGTGTCGAGAAGGGCGAGTTCGAGATCGTCGCCGATGGGATCAGCGCTCACGTCAAAGCAGGACTCGCGGCTCCCATCGAGGCCCTCTATCCCGAGCTCCTGACCGGCCGATGAGCTCCACCCCGAAAACAGTGAGGAACCTCTCATGATCATGGCCTTCTTCATCGTCGCCGGTCTCGCCGCGATCGCCTTCGTCGGTTCCGGCCTTCTCAAGATCGTGCGCCCCGCGTCCGCGCTGAAAGCAAGCGGACTGACGTGGGTGGACGACTTCTCGCCCACGACCGTGAAACTGATCGGTCTCGCGGAACTGCTCGGAGGAATCGGGCTGATCCTTCCCGTCGTCACCGGAATCGCACCGGTTCTCTCTCCGATCGCGGGAGGTGCCCTTACTGTTGTGATGGTCGGCGCCGTCGTCGTCGACGCCCGCCACGCGCTGAGCATCGTGCCCGCGCTGACCCTGGTGCTGCTCGCGGTCGCCGTGACCGTTCTCGGCGTCATCGTGATCTCATGACCCGTCAGAGTCCGAGCGCCGAGCGAGGGGGCGATCAAGGGAGCGTCTCGCGGCGGTCCCGGAGCAGTCGCAGACCCCACACCGCAGCCGGCAGCCACCCGCCCCTGCCCGAGCGACGCGCCTAGGGCATCTCGACCGCGTCACCTTTCTCGATCTCGGCGGCACGAGAGAGGTGACGGGCGAAGAAGCGGGCGGCGTCCTCACTCGCGAATGCCGGGACCCCCGTGTGTCCACCCACGTTGGCGTGGAGCGTCTTCTCGGTCGATGCGAAGGCGTCGAACAGCTCGAGGGCCCCGCTCGGTCGTTCCCCTCGTCGTCCCACTGCAGCAGCACGTGCAGGGGGATCGCGACCCGGCGGGCCTCCTCCACCGTCGAGCGCGGCACGGAGCTTCCGGTGAACAGTCCGACCGCCGCGGCGCGGGCGCGCCAGCGCCGAGCGAGACGATTTGCCTTCGAGCGCGCTCGAACTCCTAACGTGCAGGTATGGCACAAGACGAACGAGGCCTCACGGTGGCGCAGATGAGCGCGGCGACGGGAGTGACGGCGCACACCCTGCGCTACTACGAGGGCGCCGAGCTCATCCGTCCCGTCGCGCGGAACTCCCGCAATCAGCGTCGCTACTCGTCGGACGACGTCGAGTGGGTCGGGTTTTTGCTGCGCCTGCGGCAGACAGGCATGCCGATCGCGCAGATGCGCGAGTACGCAGCCCTCCGGGAGCAGGGAGTCGCGACGACCGAGGCCCGCCTGCACCTGCTCGAAGCCCACCAGGCGGGGTTGCAGGAACAGATCGCCCGCCTCCGTGCTCACGAACAGGCGCTGCCCTCCAAAATCGCCACCTACCGCGACGGCGTCGTCGCCCTCCCCTCACGAAACGGAGCCCGACCATGACCAGATCGACCGAGCGACAGCAGAACTTCGCCCGAGGGAAGGCCGTGCTCGACGCGGTCGACGGCACCGCCGGCACGAAGGTCATCGACGCGCTCGACGACATCTCTCCCGAGCTCGCGCACCAGGTGGTCGCCTGGGGCTTCGGCGAGATCTACTCGCGCCCCGGCCTCGAACCCCGTGACCGGCAGCTCGTGACCCTCGGGATGCTCACCGCGCTCGGCGGATGCGAGCCGCAGCTCGAGGTGCACGTGAACGCGTCGTTGAACGTCGGACTGACGCCCCCGCAGATCGTAGAAGCCCTGCTTCACGCCGCCGTCTACTGCGGGTTCCCACGCGCCTTGAACGCGACGTTCACCGCGAAGAAGGTCTTCGCCGAACGCGGGCTCCTGCCGATCGAGTAATGGAGGGCCGCCGTTCCCCCGGTCACGCGTGACGCGAGTCGTGCTCGACGTGGCCGGCGGGTTCGAGCTGGAAGGTCGAGTGCTCCACGTCGAAGTGGTCGGCCAGACACGTCTGCAACGACGCGAGGATCGCCGCCGAACGACCGTCGCTCAGCGCGGCGTCCTCGACGATGACGTGGGCGCTGAACACGGGCGCTCCGCGTGTGAGCTGCCACACGTGCACGTCGTGCACGTCGACCACGCCGTCGGCTCCGCGCAGGTGGTCGCGGATCTCGGCCACATGCACCCCGACCGGCGCCGATTCGGTCAGGACGACCACGACCTCGCGCAGCAGCCCGATCGCCCGTGGCACGATGAGCACCGCGATGAACAGCGAGGCGATCGCATCGGCCTGGACGAACCCGGTCGTCAGGATGACGATCGCGGCGACGATGACCGCCACCGACCCGACGAGGTCGCCCAGCACCTCGAGGTACGCACCGCGCACGTTGATGCTGCGCTTCTGCGCGCGGCCGAGGAGCCACATCGACACGGCGTTCGCGACCATGCCGACAGCGGCGACCACGAGCATGAGCCCGCCCTGCACCTCCGCCTCGGCCGGAGCGAGCAGCCGCTGCACCGCCTCGAACCCCACCCACGCGCACAGCACGATCAGGATGACGCCGTTGACCAGAGCCCCGAGCACCTCGGCGCGCTGGTAACCGTACGTGCGACGGTCGTCGGCGGGGCGTGCGGCGATCGACGTGGCGACGAGGGCGACCACGAGGGCCGCGGCGTCGGTGAACATGTGCGCGGCGTCGGCGAGGAGCGCGAGGGAACCCGACAGGATCGCCCCGACGATCTGCACGACCATCACCGTCGCGGTCAGGGCGAGGGCGGTCGCGAGCAAGCGCGTGTTACCGGCATCGCGGATGCTGCCGGCGGGCGCGTGATCGTGCATGGGTCCAGGGTAGGTCCGGCCCCCGACATCGCGCGTGTTTCCGCGGCAGTCGGGAATGAGAACCGCTGTCACCCATGAGCGTCACGGACTCGCGGGCGTCCGTCCGTTTGCGGACACGACCGCTAGAGGACCTTGTGAGGACGGACCGCGCCTGCCACCTTCGGGGTAGGACTGCCGACGGTCCGAACGAGGGATTCCGATGGATGAGACCACCGCCACGCGCCCGCCGCTGACGCGCTCCCTGGGCGGGTTCCAGGTCTTCGCGATCTCGTTCGCCTTCATCTCGGTCGTGGTCGGCGTGTTCGCGACCTACGGCGAGATGCTGCAGACCTCGGGACCCGTGGGTGTGTGGCTCTGGGTGGTGGTCGGTGCCGGCCAGACGCTGGTCGCGCTCGTCGTCGCGCAGTTCGCGGCGCGCATCGCCCTCAGCGGCTCGTCGTACCAATGGGCCTCCCGGCTCGCCTCACCCCGCGTGGGGTGGTTCTTCGGCTGGTTGTCGTTCTGGTTCCTGGCCATCGCGGTGGTCGCCATCGCCAACGCGCTCGCCAGTCAAGCGATCATGCCGCTGCTGGGAATGGACGCCGACGAGGACGTCGCGCGCTGGCTGACACTCGTCATCCTGGCCGTTCAGGCGATCCTCGTCATCGTCTCCACGCGCCTGCTCGGCATGGTCACCTCGGCGGCGGTCGCCGTCGAGCTGGCGATCGTCGCGGTGCTCGTGGTCGTGCTCCTCGTCGTCGCCCTCGCCACCGGTACCGTGCAGCCGCAGAACCTCGTCTCACGCGGGGTCGCCGAGGCGGATCCGCAGTACTTCGCCCTGGGCGGCGGGCTGATGGCGGGCATGCTGATGGGGCTCACCACCCTCGTCGGCTTCGATTCCGCGGCCAACCTCGCCGAAGAGGCGAAGGATCCCTACCGAGCGGTTCCGCGCGCGATCGTCGGATCCGTCGTCGCAGCGGCGGTCGCGGGGTTTGCGTTCCTGCTCACGCTGACGGTGTCGATCGAAGACGTCGCCGCCATCACGAGCGACCCCTCCCCCGTCGCGGCCATCATCCGCGCTCAGCTCGGACCCGTCTGGGAGCTGATCCTGCTCGCGGGCATCGCCTTCTCGATGTTCGGTGCCGGAACAGTGGTGCTGGCCGCCGCCGCCCGACAGGCCTTCGCCATGGCCCGCGACGGCCGCTTCCCCGCCTCGCGCCTCATCGGCCGGGTCGACGCGCGCACCCGCACGCCGGTCTTCGCCACCCTGCTCATCGTCGTCATCGGGTGCGTGCTGATGCTCGCCCTGCCCGGAGAGGCGCTCCTGCAGCTCATCATCGGGAGCACCATCCTCCCCGCCCTCATCTACGCGGGCGTCGTCGTGCTGTACCTGGTCGTACGCCGTCGACTTGAGCGCCGCACCGGAGGCTTCAGTCTCGGGCGCGCCGAGGTCCCCGTCGCCGTCGCGGCGCTGGTGTGGATCGCCCTCGCCCTCCTCGCCCTCGTCACCCCCGGCGATGCCCTGATTCCCGTACTCATCGTCGTCGGGCTGATCGCCGTCGGCGGCGTGTACTTCGTGCTGCTGCTTCGCCTGCGACCGGGCGTGATGGACGAGCAGCCCGGGGCGGACGACGAGGTCTTCCGGGCCGGCACGCCCTGAGCGTCGAGCGCTCACGAGCCGGTGCGCATCGCGGCGAGAGCGGCGACGACTCACGACCCCCGCACCGCAGGTAGCTCGGAGCCGCCTCAGCTGCGCAGGGCCCGCAGCTGCGCTTGCACCCGCCGGTGCATGTGCAACGCCGGATAGACGCCCAGGAACACCGCCATCGGCGCGCGCAGCCGCACGTCGCGGATGTCGTGGGCTGCGTAGGTGTTCTCGAAACGGTCGACGTAGCGGCGGAAGTCGCGCGGGCGGTCGTCGAGGCGCCGCGCCGACATACCCGCCACCATCTCGGAGCTGTAGCCGATCCGCCGACCGCCGAGGGCCAGATGGATCGCGATGTCGAGGTCTTCGTGCATGACGTCGGCCTCGTCTTCGCACAAGAACTCGCGGACGTCCCTCCAGGCGTCGGCGCGCACGGCCATGTTGCTCCCGAACAGGAAGATGAAGTCGCCCGCGAGCCTGACCTGAAGACGCCGCAGGCGGTCATCGATCTGGTGGCCGATCGCGCGCAGCGGGAGGTCGTAGTACTCGACAGGACCCGACACGGCATCCGTCGTCCCCGACGCGAACACGCGCGACACCTGGGCAACCCAATCCGGCTTGAGCACCGTGTCGGCGTCGATCCGTCCGAGCACATCGCCCGTGGCGGCATCCATCCCGAGGTTGCGGGTGGCCACGAGCCCCTGCCGACCGTCCTGACGCAGGAGACGGATGCCGGCATCCGGGTGTTCGTCGATGATGCGCTGCACCACTTCGCGTGTGCCGTCCGTCGAGCGGTTGTCGACGACGAGCACCTCGTCGGCCGGGACGCTCTGGCGCAGGATCGCGCGCAGGCATCGCTCGATGACCGCCTCCTCGTTGTAGGCGGGCACGACGATCGACACCGTGGGCATTGCGGTCACCTCACGGGTCTACACGCTCAGAGTGACGCGAGGAGGGGTGAGAGCTGAACGAACGCCCGGGCGCGATGCGATTCGGCGTTCTTCTCGGCAGCCGTCCACTCGCCGACGGTGCGTTCGACGCCGGCGGGCTGGCCGTCGGGCACGAAGATCGGGTCATACCCGAAACCACCCGGCCCGGCGGGTTTCATCGCCAGGCGTCCGGGCCAGCGGCCCTCGACGGTCTGCTCGCCACCCTCGGGACGCACGAGGGCGATCACCGACACGAACTGCGCCGTACGGTGCGGGTCGGCGACGTCGGACAGCTGGTCGAGCAGCAGCTCGAGGTTGGCGGTGGCGTCTTTCTTATGCCCCGCCCAGTAGGCCGAGAACACCCCGGGCGAACCGCCGAGCACGTCGACGGCCACACCGGAGTCATCGGCGAGGGCGGGCAGGCCCGTGTGGGCCGCGGCTGCGCGCGCCTTGATGAGGGCGTTCTCGGCGAAGGTCACGCCGTCTTCGACCGGCTCGGGTCCGTCGTAGCCGACGACCTCGAGGTCGGGGCGCACCTCGGCCACGATCGCCTGGAACTCCTCGACCTTGTGCGGGTTGTGTGTGGCGAGGACGACGCGTGCCATCTCAGCCCTCGAGCGCCGCGGTCTGGATGCCGCGCAGCTCGGCGCACCCGTTCACGCCCAGTTCGAGCAGCCGGTCGAGCTCCGCCTTGTCGAACGGTGCACCCTCGGCGGTGCCCTGCACCTCGACGAACAGGCCGCGGCCGGTCACGACGACGTTCATGTCGGTCTCGGCCCGAACGTCTTCGACGTAGGCCAGGTCGAGCAGCGGCTCGCCGTCGACGATGCCCACCGACACCGCGGCGACCGAGTCGCGCAACACCTCGGAGCGCTGGCCGATGAACTTCTTCTCGCGTCCCCAGGCGATGGCATCCGCGAGGGCGACATAGGCGCCGGTGATGGCCGCGGTGCGCGTGCCGCCGTCGGCCTGCAGCACGTCGCAGTCGATCACGATGGTGTTCTCGCCCAGCGCCTTGGTGTCGACGACCGCGCGGAGAGCCCGCCCGATGAGGCGCGAGATCTCGTGCGTGCGCCCGCCGACCTTGCCCTTGATGCTCTCGCGGTCGTTGCGGCTGTTCGTCGCGCGCGGCAGCATCGCGTACTCCGCCGTGACCCAGCCCTTGCCCTTGCCGCTCAGCCAGCGGGGCACGCCGTTGGTGAACGACGCGGTGCACAGCACCTTCGTGCCGCCGAACGTGATGAGCGCCGAGCCCTCGGCGTGCGCCGACCACCCGCGCTCGATCGTCACGGGGCGGAGCTGATCGGCGGTGCGGCCGTCTTTGCGGGTCATGGATCCTCCAGAGGAACGGGAACGGGATGCCACGCCTCAGCGCGGCAGGTCGATGGCGCCGGTTTGCACGAGCTGCACCTCGCGCACCTCACGGCCCATGAGGCGGTGCGCCAGGCGCAGGAAGTCGTCCGCCGACGACCCGGTGGCTTCGTAGCGGTGGCGGGGAATGGCATCCGGACTCGCCAGGAGGTCTCGCGAGACGAGCTGGCGGAAGACGTCTTTCGCGGTCTCGCTGTCGCTCGAGACGAGGCTGACGTCGGGACCCATCACGTAGCTGATGGCGCCCTCGAGGAAGGGGTAGTGCGTGCAGCCGAGCACGAGCGTGTCGACACCGGCGTGGCGGAGCGGGGCGAGGTACTGCTCGGCGATGGCGAGCACCTCGGGCGAGTCGGTCACACCGGCCTCGACGAATTCGACGAAGCGGGGGCACGCCTCGGCGAACACCGTGAGGCGCTCGTTGACCTCGAGCATGTCCTGGTAGGCGCGCGAGCCGATGGTGCCGACGGTTCCGATCACGCCGATGCGGCCGTTGCGGGTCGTGGACATCGCCGTCCGCACCGCGGGGCCGATGACCTCGACCACGGGGACGTCGTAGCGCTCCCGCGCGTCTCGGAGCATCGCCGCCGAAGCGGTGTTGCAGGCGATCACCAGCATCTTCACGCCCTGCTCGACGAGGGTGTCGAGCACCTCGAGGGCGTACCGGCGCACATCGGCGATGGGCTTCGGGCCGTAGGGCGATCTGGCGGTGTCGCCGATGTAGAGGATCGACTCGCGCGGCAGCTGCGCCGACACGGCCCGGGCGACGGTGAGACCGCCGACTCCCGAGTCGAAGATCCCGATCGGCGCGTCATCCATAGGGTGCCAGCCTACCGGGCGGGCAGGAGACGAGCGGGTCGCGCGGGCGCCCCGCGCCGGGCTGTCCCCCGCACGACTCCTGCGGGAGAGACGGTTCGCGTGCGCACCGGGCGGATACGGGCGGTAATGCCGGAGACGTGCACCGGGGAGGGCGACGCGGGCGTGCGCGGCGGCGGCGGGGACGCCGGAATAGGCTGACGCCATGACGCGCAGCACCGCTCTGCTCACC
>NZ_CAUQWC010000090.1:0-11945 GCF_963521695.1 uncultured Microbacterium sp.
CGCGCCTTAAGCCGTTCGAGGGGGAGCTGCGCGCTGTCGCCTCGCACGGCCGCCTGCAGGATGACGTCGAGGTCTTCCCGCTCGGCCAACTCGGCGACGTGCTCGCCGAGACCGACATCGTCATCGCCTCGCTCCCCGGGGGCGACGCGACGCGCCACCTGATCGATGACGCCGCCCTCGCCGCCCTCCCCGACGGCGCCCTGGTCGTCAACGTGGGCCGCGGCCCCCTCATCGACACCGACGCCCTCGTCGACCACGTGCGGCGAGGGCGCATCCGAGCGGCGCTGGATGTGACCGACCCCGAGCCCCTGCCCGCGGGTCATCCGCTCTGGAGCCTCGACGGCGTGCTCATCGCCCCGCACGTCGGAGGAGCGACGGATGCCATGCACCCACGCATCGCGCGCCTGCTGCGTCGCCAGATCGACCGCCTCCGGGCCGGCCAGGCGCCGTTGAACGTCGTCATCGGCGGCTGAGTCTCGGCGCGCCGCCTGCGTCGACGGAAGCTCAGACGCGCGAGGACCGTCGGGGCAGCATCGTTCGCAGGGTGTCCGCCATCAGGCGCGCGTCGCGTTGACCGCACACCGCGAGCAGTCCGGCGGCCAGCAGCACCCACGCCGCAACGATCGACAGAAGTCGCACGAGAGGAGGGAGGGAGGTCAGCACCGCGACGTCGAGGCCCCACGTCGCCAGTGTCGCGAGACCGCTCACGGTGAGGGGGACGATGGCCGTGATGAGCAGCGCGCCCACCCGCAGTCCCGCCCGCGGGGCGAAGACGAACGTCCCCGACGCCCAGATCAGCACCTGACCGGCGACCACTCCCCACGCGACGCCCACCGGAGCGAGTGGCGCCCAGACGATGATCAGCAGCACCATCGGAACGCGCCCGACGACCTCGGAGAAGAAGAGGGCGCCCGATCGACCCCGCGCCGCGAAACCCCAGTAGTAGCCGTAGGCGATGGTCTGGAACACGGTGCCCGCGGCCAGCACGGGCAGATACTGCATCGCCGGTAGCCAGTCCGCTCCGAGCACGATCTCGATCACGGGCGCGCCGGCCACCACGAGCAGCCCCGTCACGCAGAGAAGGGCGTGACTCACCAGGCGCTGCGCGCGCACGAGCGCCGCGTTAAGCGCGTCGAGGTCGTCGGCGACCTCCGCCAGACGCGGAAGCAGGATGCGGGTGAGGGGAGCTGCGACCTGTTGCAGGGGGAGCATCACGAGCTGGTAAGCGCGACTGTAGAACCCGACCGTCGCCGCGGGGTACCACGCACCCATGGCGATCGTGTCGACGTTCGTGGTGACGTAGTGCGCCGCGTGCGTACCGAGGGTCGAGACCCCGAAGACGAGGAGGCGCTTCATCGGAGCCCTGCGCGGAAGGCGGGGACGCCACCCGGCGGCCACACACGCCCAGACGAGGGTGACGAGGGCGGCCACCGTTCCCTGCAGCGCCAGGGCGACGTAGCCCGACCCCACGAGGGCCAGGATGACGGCCGTCGCCACGCCGAACGCGTCGCCGCCCAGCTCGGAAGCCGCGAGGCGCCGAAAACGGTCGGTGCGGTTCAGCTCGACGTGGAACTGCACGGCGGCGGCGCGGAAGAGGTAGGCCGGCGCCGCGAGCAGGACGACGGCGACGAGACGGTCGTCGTCGAACGCGTTCGCGATGGGCACCGCCACGGCCGCCACGATCAGCGCGAGCAGGGCGCCGATGGCGGTGTTGAGCCACAGCAGGTTGCTCTTCTGCTGTTCGCTCAGATCCTTCTCGCGCAGCGCCGCAAGGCTCAGACCGAAGTCGCCGAGCACCGAGGCGATGCCGACGATCGCCAGCCCCAGGCTCACGATGCCGAAATCCGCGGGGCCGATCAGACGCGCGAGCACCACGATGTTGACGACCTGCAGCGCATAGCGGAGCCACTGCGTCGACAGCAGCAGTGTCGCGCCCCGAGCCCGCGAGCCGGGGGATGCATCGGGCTCCACGTAGACGGCCCCTCCTGTCGCGCCTCTCGCACGACGCGTCTCCGGAACTCTAGGGTCCGCCGGCGCCGGCGCTCTGCCGCATCGACCCCTGCCCGCCCGAGCGCGCCCGATACTTCACCCGGTGCTCCCCCGAGCGGGGCTCCGGCGGCCGAGAAGCCGCGCTCGTGCAGCGCGCATAGCCTGTGCCGATGACCTCCTCAGCCGTGGCCGGCGCGCGCGCGCGGGCGCGCACCAGCGACCTGCCTCGTCTCGCCACCGCCGTGCGGAGCCCGGGGGCGCGCGCCGCGTCCCTCTGCCTGCTCCTGCTGTTCTGGCTCGCCTGCGTGGCCGGCCCGGTCGCCCAGACCCTGACGATGAGTAGGCGCGTCGCTGTCGAGGGCGTGCGGACGACCCTCGCACAGGCCGTCGTGGATGCGTTGAACGTGGCCTTCTACGTGCCCGCCGTCGTCGCCGTCCTCGTGCTCGTGTTCCGCGTCGTCTTCGTGCGCAACGACGTCGCACCCCTGCTCGTGCTCGTCATCCCTTGGCTGTGGATCATCCTGAACGAGTTCATGCGCGGTGGGCGGGTCTCGCCGCAGATGATCCTCCCGATCGGTGTCGCACTGACCTTCTGGGCGATGCAGACGCGCGTCGGCGACCTCAAGCTGTACGCGCTTCTGGCGGCCCTGCTGACCGGCGTCTCGATGACGCTGACCGTCGTCGCGCCCACGCTCATGTACATGCCCCAGAGCTTCGACGCCGCGTCCGACAAGTCGCTGACGGGACTCCCGCTGCTCGCGGGCTTCTTCAGCCACCCCAACTCGAACGGGCTCTTCCTCGTCCTCGCGCTGCCGCTGGCCCATCTCTTCTCGCGCTGGTACCTGCGCTGGACGATCACCGGCGTCATCCTGTGCGGGATCGTGTGGTCGTCCTCCCGTACGGCGCTGTTCGGCGCAGTGGTCTGGCTCGTGGTCATGCTGCTGAGCCTCCTGCTGCGCGCGTCGCTGCGCCGGGTGCTGATCGTGCTCCTCGTCGGGCTCCTCGCGACCGTCGCCGTCATCCCCCTCACCACGACCGACCCCGAGGCGTACACCGAGCGCGGCGCGATCTGGCAGTTCAACCTCGAGCAGCTGCATGGGGCGCAGTGGGTCTTCGGCTTGGGGCACACGTGGTACGTAGACCACTACGACCTGTTGAAGGCGGCGTTGTCGACAGCCGCCAGCCACGGCCACAACGTCTTCGTCCACTACGTCGTCACGGGCGGCCTCATCCTCGTGCTGCTCATCGCGCTGGTCTTGCTGAACGCCGCACGCATCGCCGCGTGGCTGCCGCGCCGCGAGCATGTCGCGTCCCTGGCCTTCCTGTGCGTCCTCGTGGCCGCGTCCATCACCGAGACCGCCTGGCGCACCGATGCGCCCGACACCCTGTTCGCCTCGATGATGGTGCCGCTGTTCGTGATCGCCACGCAGAGTCGCGTCACTGCCACCTCCGCTCTCGTGCGCCTGTCGGGTGAAACGACAGGTGAAGCGCTCGTGCGTCGCGACGGGGCGCGCGCACAGTCGCGACGCGCACGGGAGCGTCGAAACGCCTGACCCGCGAGGCTCGGCGCCGCGGCCATTCGGCGACGAGCTCGCGGGAGCGCCCGCGCGGGCGCGGGAGGGACCGCGCCGTCTCAGGCGAGACCAGGGCGCGAGCGAGAACTCAGGAGCGTGCGACCAGCGCCCGCAGGCGACGCAAGTTCGTCGAGCCGGGCGGCAGATCCCACGTGAGCAACGGTCGCAGCGCTTCGTCGTCGAGACGTCGCCCGCGCTGGATCGCTCGCCGCTGCCGCAGCTTCTTCGGCATCTTCGCGGTCGCGACGACAACCCCCTTCACCGCCACCGCGCCGTTGCCCTGAAGGACGGCACGCCAGAACGTCAGTGTGTAGGCGAGCGCCAGCCGCGGAACGACCGTCGCCAGATAGCGCCGCGGAACGTTCTTCGTCACCACCCAGAACAGGTTCTTCAGCGTCTGATAGGTGGTGAACCCCGGAATGCGTCCGCTCGTCGCGCCGATGCGGTGGTACGCGATCGCCGCCGGAGCAAGGCGCACCCGCCATCCCCGGAGGTGCGCCCGCCAGCTCAGGTCGACGTCTTCGAAGTAGGCGAAGAAGTCTTCGTCGAAGAGGCCGATGTCGCGGAGCATGTCGGCGCGGTACAGCGTCGACCCTCCGCTTGCGCCGAAGAGCTCGGTCATGTCGTCGTAGGCGTCCAGACGTCTCTCGTCGCGCCCGCGCGGGAAGGGCAGGCCCCAGACGGAGTAGCACTCGCCGGTGCTGTCGAGTCGCTCGCCGTCGATCGTGACGAACTTGCTGGCGACCATCCCCACGCGCTCGTCGCGAGACATCTCCGCGACGAGATGCTCCACCCACGTCGGCTCGGCGACCGCATCGTTGTTGAGCAGCGCCACGAAGGCGTGTCCGCGGTGGAGGGCGTAGCGGAGTCCGACGTTGACCCCGCCGGCGAAGCCGAGGTTCACCGGCTGTGCCAGAACGGTGATGTCGGGGTACGACTCACGGAGCATCTCCACCGTTCCGTCGGAGGAACCGTTCTCGACCACGACGATCTCGATGGCGACGGTCTGGCGTCGGAGCGACTCCAGGCATGCGGGCAGGTCGTCGCGGCCGTTCCAGGTGGGGATGACCACCGCTGTACGCACCGGCGCGGTCATCGGTCCGCTCCGTGTCCGAGTAAGGCATCCTCGAGACGCGCGGGATACGTGTCGGGCGAGAACTCCGCCCGAGCCCACTCCCTCGATGCGCTCGCCGCCCGCCGCGCGGCGAGCGGATCCTCGAGCACCCGCAGCAGTGCCTCAGCGAACCCCGCGGCATCGTCTTCGACGATCAGGCCGGCCGTCTCCCCCTCGCCGACGAGCCCTTCGGCCCCCACCGACGTCGATACCACCGGGATGCCGCGCATCATCGCCTCCACCGTCTTGAATTTCAGCCCCGCTCCCATGCGCAGCGGCACCACCACTGCCGTCGCCGACGCGTACGAGGGTTCGAGCGACGGCACCTCCCCCGTCACGTCGAGAAGCGGGTCCAGGGCCGCAGCTTCGCGCATCGCGGCTGTGGGCCCGGCCCCGGCCAGGACGAAGCGGGCGTCGGGTCGCGTCTTCCGGACGAGCGGAATGATCTCCTCGATCAGCCACTGGGCAGCCTGCGCGTTGACGTCGCGGAAGAACGCCCCGACGAACAACACCGTGGGGGGACCGTCCGACGGCTCCCAAGCGGACGCTGAGACACTCCCGTCGAAGGGCGGTCTCAGAACGACGGCGCGACCCGCGTCACCGCTCAGGCGACTCACGTATCGCGCGTCCTTCTCGCTGAAGACGATCACGGCATCCATCTCGCGGTACAGCCGCCCCTCGTCGCGTCCGACGCTCCGCTGCCGCCAGCGCCCGAGGAGTCGGGCCGGCGTGCCGGGGCGCGTCGTGGCGAAGATGCGGTCGTACGTCTGCGCGATGATGTCGTGGGCCGTGACCACGCGTCGGACGGCGGAACGGGCCGTCGGGTCGGACAGCATCAGCCACCCCATCTCCGACCACTGCGCCTCGATCAGCTCGGCCCGGCCGAGGGCCACCTGCGCCGCGCGTGAATGTCGCACCGCCCGCCGGAACCGGCGCGGTGGCCGTACGGGAAACAGGCGGATCTGCTGGGTGTCGCACCACTCGGCGAGGCGCCCGGTCGAGCGCGGGCGGCAGACGACCACCTCGACCCCAAGATCGTCGCGCAGCAGACGGGCGTTGGCGTCGTTGCCCCGCCAGTCGGGAGCGATGACCGTGACCTCGTGGCCGCGTGCGCACAGGGCGCGCAGGTGCGCGAGCACGTACTGCCCGCCGGCATGCGGGATGCCCGCGTAGGGGACGTGCGCCATCAGGCTGACGATCCGCATGTCTTCTCCTCGTGAGCGCCTCGACCAACCCGCGTGGGCAGGCGGGCGCCCCGGGAAGCTACCAACACCCCCGCCCCCGGCCGCGCGACGCCTTCGGGACGGCCCGGCCCGCTCACCGTCCCCGGGCACGCGCCGCGCACGCAGGCTCAGGATCGTCCCCCGCGCGCGACGGCATGGAGTTCACCCCCGCTTTCACCCGTGCGCCGGACCCGGGCGGCGGACGGGGCGCGCGTCGCCCGAGAACGCGCCGCGACCATAATCGGCGGAGCCCCGACCGAGAAGAGGCCCGCCCGTGGATGCACCGCGACCGCACATCGTGATCGACGCCCGTTCCCTCTTCACCTCCACAGGGCGGTACACGCGCAAGCTCATCGACAACCTGGAGCTGCTGGACACCGAGCACCGGTACACGATCGTGATACCGCAAGCGCGCTTCGCCGACTGGGAGCCGATCAGTCCGCACTTCGCCAAGGTGGCCACCGACACCCCGTACTTCTCGTTGCGCGAGCAGACGACGTTCGCGCGCGAGCTGCGCGCGCTGAAACCGGACCTCATCCACTTCGCGATGCCGCAGCAGCCGCTGTACGTGGGCGTCCCCCGTGTCACCACCTTCCACGACATGACCCTGCTGAAGATCCGCAACCACAAGAAGCACCCCGTCGTGTCGCTCGTCAAGCGTGCGGTCGGCGCAGGGGCCTTCACCCTCGCCGCCCACCGTTCGCGCGTCAACCTGGTCGTCAGCACCTACTCCGGGCGCGACCTCCTCTCGTACACCCGAGCAGCGCCTGCGAGCGTCACGCTGACCTCCCCCGCGGCGGATGCGATCACGGACGCCGCAGCACCCGTGGACGTCCCGTTCGGGCGTTTCGTCCTGTACGTCGGCACCCAGGTGCCGTACAAGAACGTGGGTCGATTGATCCGCGCGGTCGCCGACCTGCGCGACGCGGACGACTCGATCGGGCTCATCGTGGCCGGGAAGATCGACGCCGACGGCTCGCGCCTGATCAGCGGGCTCGATGACCGGGAGCGAGCGGCGGTGCACTTCGCCGGCTTCGTGTCGGACGGACAGCTGCGCTGGCTGTACGAGAATGCCGGGGTGTACGCCTTCCCCTCCTTCTACGAGGGCTTCGGGTTGCCCGGGCTGGAGGCCATGCGACACGGGTGTGCGGTGGTCAGCAGCGACGCGACGTGTCTGCCGGAGGTGTACGGCGACGCGGCGGTGTACTTCGACCCCTCGGACGTCCCGGCGATCGGCGCGGCCCTGCGGAGCGTCCTGTCGGATCCGGAGCTGGCGCAGGGCCTGCGCGAGCGCGGCCACCGACGGGCCGAGATGTACTCGTGGCGCTTCATGGCGCAACGCACCCTCGACAGCTACCGCGACGCGCTCGCCCGCTGAGCGCGTCGCGAGCAACTCGACGAGCCGAGCACGGCCTCAACGAGTGAAAGCGGGGGTGAATGTCGACCCCTGACGATGCGCAGGACCGCGATCACGCCCAGCGATTCCGGACTGCCCGCCCGACCGAGACGGCCGACAGGTCTCTCCGCGCCTCAGCGCTCGTCGCGATCGGCTCCCGACCAGAGATCGCCGCACTCGACGGCTTCCGCCCCCTGGGCGATGAGGTAGGGCCGCGCACCGACATCGCCGCGCACCGACGCCGCGACGGCGCCCCAATGCTCCCGCCCGACGAGCACCGGATGCCCGGGAGACCCCCCGTACGCGGCGTAGGCGAGCGCGTCCGGAGCGGAGCGTCGGACCAGACGAGCGACCGATGACCCCGTGGCATCCGGGGTGTCGACCGGCAGGATCACGACCGACGGAGCGGACTCGGATGCCGCCACCGTCAGGCCCGCGCGCACGGAGGCCGAGACGCCCGTCTGCCAGTCCGCCACGCGGACGACGCTCACTCCCGCGGGGAGGAGGGCCAGCGCCTCGTCGGCGGAGGCGCCGAGGGTCACGAGGATCTGCCCGCACCCGCCCGCGCGCAGGGTCTGGACCGCGAGCGCGATCCACGGGGTGCCGGCCGGCGTGCGCGCGAGCGCCTTGGGACCGCCGAACCGACGACCCGCTCCCGCGGCCAGGACGAGCCCGCAGGGGGCATCGGAGGGGGTGGCCGGCATGGTGACGACAGCGTAGCGCGCGCGAAACACACCCCGACTACGGTCGGAGGCATGCTCGATCTGGCTGCCGACCTGGTGCCGCTGCTCGAGGCGGGCGTGCCCGTCGCGGCGGTGACGGTGACCGGTGTGGTGCGCAGCGCTCCGCGCGGCGTCGGGGCCACACTCGCCGTCACGCGCGATGCGCGGGTGATCGGGTCGATCTCGGGCGGGTGCGTCGAGAGCGACGCCGTCATGCTCGGACTCGACGCCCTGCGTACCGGTCGGGTGCGCCGCGCGCGCTTCGGATTCACCGGCGACGGCACCGTGACGCCGATCTCTGCGGGGCTCGCGTGCGGCGGCGCGGTCGACGTCGTCGCCTACCGCATCGACGCGGCCTCGGTGCTGCCGGCGCTGATGGCCGCGCGTGCGGGAGCTGCGGCGACGCTGCGCCTCGACCTCGAGGGCGAGGGACTCGACCTGCACCGCCCGGCGGCTCCGCGCCTGGTCATCCTCGGCGCCGGGGAGCACGCGGCGGCGTTGTGCCGCCTGGGCTCCGCGGCCGGCTTCGCGGTGACGGTCTGCGACGACTGGGCCCTCCTGGTGACACGGGACCGCTTTCCCGAAGCGGTCGAGCTCGTCGTCGCCGCCCCGCACGACTTCCTCGAGCGGTTCCCCTCGCCCGACGCCCGCACCGCCGTGTGCGTGCTGACCCACGACGAGCGCCTCGACGTGCCCGCGCTGCGCGCGGCGCTGCGCCTGCCGATCGGTTTCGTCGGCGCGATGGGCGCGCGCGCCACCGTCGCGCGCCGGGCGACACTCCTGCGAGCGGCAGGGGTGAGCGAGACCGAACTGTCGCGACTGCACTCGCCGCTCGGCCTCGACCTGGGCGGTGCGACCGCCGAGGAGACGGCCCTGTCGGTGATCGCCGAGATCGTGGCATCCCGCAACGACGCCGACGCCCGCCCGCTGCGCGAGGCGCGCGGGCCCCGACTGCACGTCTCCGCGGGGCACGCCGCCAGCCCGGGCGACGCGACGCTCTCGTGCGCGGTGAGGAAGGCGTGAGCGTTCTCGTCGTGCGCGGCGCCCTGGCCGTCGTCGAAGACACCGGCCGCGTGCGCACCGGCGACGTCGTCTGCGTCGACGGGGCGATCATCGAGGGCACCGACCTCGCGGAGATGGACCACGCGGGGGCGACGGAAGTGGATGCCACGGGGTGCGTCGTCACCGCCGGGCTCGTCAACGCGCACCACCACCTGCTGCAGACGGCCTTCCGCACCCTTCCGGGCACCCGCGGCATCCCGATGCGGGAGTGGCTGCCCGCGATGGCCTCGGCGTACACCTCCGCCGGTGTCGACCCGGAGCTCACCGGTCTCGCCGCTCGCGCCGGCCTCGCCGAGGCGCTGCTGAGCGGGGTGACCACGGTCGCCGACCACCACCTCACCTGGCCGAGCGGTGCGGACACCGTCGGCATGGCCCGGGCGGCGTCAGGGGCGGCGGCAGGTCTCGGTGCGCGCCTGGCGTTCGTGAGAGGCGCCGCACGCGACGATCCGCAGGAGGCGGCCGCGTCGGCCGACGCCATCGTGCGTGCGCTCCTGCCCGGAGTCCACGGCGGCGTCTCCGCCGACGGGATGCGGCAGGTCGCGGTCGGGCCCGCCGGGGTGCACAGCGACCCGCGCGAGACGTTCGAGCTTCTCGGCGAGGTGGCGGCGATGCACGGCCTGCGCCGGCGCACACAGGCGAACGAGGTCGTCGACGTCGACCTCGCCCTCGAGCGTTACGGCTCCCGCCCCATCGACCTGCTCGACGAGTGGGGGTGGCTCGCCCCCGACGTCACCCTCGCCCACCTGTGCGCCGTCACCGACGACGAGATCGCCCGCCTCGCGGCATCCGGGGTCACCGCCACCCACGCCCCCGGCTGCGACGTGCCGATGGGGTGGGGTGTCGCGCCCGTCCGGAGCCTCCTCGACGCGGGACTCGCCGTGGGCCTGGGCACGAGCGGAGGCGGCAGCAACGACGCGGGGCATCTGCTGGCCGATGCGCGCCTCGCGATGCAGGTCTCCGCCCTCGTCGGGCCGCAGCTGCCGGCATCCGAGGTGCTCGGCATGGCCACCGCCGGCTCCGCCGATGGCCTCGGCCGGCCCGAACTCGGACGACTGACCCCCGGTTCGGCCGCCGACCTATGCATCTGGGACGTCTCGGGGGTCGCCGACGCGGGGGTCGCCGACCCGGTTGCGGGGCTCCTGTGGGCCTCCCCCGGTCGCCGGCCGCGCACGGTCGTCGTCGGCGGACGTGTCGTCGTCGACGAGGGCCGACTCACCACCGCCGACGAGCACGAGATCGTCGCCCAGCTGTTCGAGAGAGTGCGACGATGACCACCATGGCCCCTGCGATCGACGTCGACGACGCTCCCACCGGCGACGAGCTGCTCGGCGCGCACCTGCGGGGCCTCCGCAAGGCGCGCGGTCTGACCCTCACCCAGCTCGCCGAGGCGGCCACGCTGTCGCACCCGTTCCTCAGCCAGCTCGAGCGGGGCCTCGCGCGCCCCAGCATGGCGAGCCTGGAACGTCTGGCCCGGGCGCTCGGCACGAGTCGCGTCGAGCTCATCGCGGCATCCGAACCCCCGCGCACCGACCAGGACGCGCAGCCGTCGTTCGTCGCCGCCGACGAGGGCGTCATCGGCCCCTACGCCGAGGGCACGGCACGCCTGCTCGCCACCGGAGCGCGGCGCTTCGAACCGCTCGAGTTCACCGGCTCGAACTCCGCGCCGGGCGACCACTACGTGCACGAGGAAGATGAGTTCCTCACCGTGCTCGAGGGGTCGATCGTCATCTCGTTCGGGGTCTACGGCGAGCGCACCCTGCACGTCGGCGACTCGGTCTACTGCCGTTCGGGTACGCCGCACCGGTGGCACTCGCCCGACGGCGCGACCTATCGCCTGCTCATCGTGAAAGACCTGGTGAACGGCGGCGGCGCCGACGATCAGGCGGGGGTCGGGGCGTGAGCGGCGGCGTGACGTTCGACGTCGTCGTGCGCGCGCGACGGGATGCCGCCGACGGCATCGTCCTGCTCGATCTCGAGCGCACCGCCGGTACACTGCCGCACTGGTCGCCGGGCGCGCACATCGACGTCGTGCTGCCCGGCGGTCTCGAGCGGCAGTACTCGCTGTGCGGATCCGTCGCCGAGCGGGGCACGTGGCGGATCGGCGTGCTGCGCGAGCGCGAGGGGTCGGTCTGGCTGCACGACAACGCCGTCGAGGGGGCCTCCCTGCGCGTGCGCGGACCCGCCAACCGCTTCCTGTTCGCGCCCACGGCCGGCCGGTCGTACGTCTTCGTCGCGGGGGGCATCGGCATCACGCCGATCCTGCCGATGATCGAGGCCGCCGAGGCGGCGGGGGCGGCGTGGACGCTGCTGTACGCCGGGCGCTCGCACCGGACGATGGCCTTCGCCGACGACCTCGTCGAGCGCTACGGCGAGCGGGTCGAGGTATACGCCGCCGACGAGGGACGCCGCCTGGATCTGGCCGCCCGCTTCGCCGCGCCGGTCGCGCGCACCGTCGTCTATTCGTGCGGACCGGCGCGTCTGCTCGAGGCGCTGGAGGATGCCATGGGCGCCTGGCCCGGGGGGAGCCTGCACGTCGAGCGGTTCGAGGCCAAGGTGCTCGAACCGCCGGTGTGGACGGAGCCGTTCGAGGTCGACCTGATGCTGTCGGGGGTGACCGTCACCGTCCCGCCCGAGCGCTCGGTGCTCGACGTGGTCGAGGAGGCGGGGGCGATCGTGCCCTCCAGCTGCCGGGTCGGCACGTGCGGCACGTGCGAGGTGGCCATCGTCGACGGCGACGTGGAGCACCGCGACTCGGTGCTCTCACCCGAGGAGCAGGCGGCGAACCGCACGATGATGGTGTGCGTCTCGCGGGCCGCGTGCGATCGGATCACGCTCGAGCTGTAACGGCGACGCTCCCCGGCCGTC
>NZ_CAUQWC010000091.1:0-11827 GCF_963521695.1 uncultured Microbacterium sp.
CCTCAGCCACGTGCCGGGTACATCGGCGTTGCGGCGCCAGGCCGTCGACGACCACCGGTGCGCGGCGCGCGCCCTCGCCTCGGCGACCCGGCCCCGCGCGTCGGCGGAGCTGACGATGCGCGCATCGCCGTCTTGGCGGGCCGACGTCACACGTTGTAGTCGCAGGTCGATGTCGACGCGATCGAGGAGCGGACCCGACAGACGACGCGCGTACCGGCGGATCGCCTGCGGCGGACACTCGCACGCTCCCCCGGGAACGCCGTACTGGCCGCAGGGACACGGATTGGTCGCGATCACCAGTTGGAACCGCGCGGGGTACGTCGCCGCGACACCCGAGCGGTGCACCTGGATCGTGCCGCTCTCGAGCGGCTGCCGCAGAGCATCGAGCACGGAGGCGGGGAACTCGCCGCCCTCGTCGAGGAACAGCACGCCGTCGCTGGCGCGGGCTATCGCGCCCGGGCGGACGACACCGGATCCGCCGCCGATGAGCGCTGCTGCCGTCGCCCCGTGGTGCGGGCTCTCGAAGGGAGGGGTGCGGGAGAGCCGCGTCACGGTGTCGCCCGCGAGTGAACGGACCGAGGCGACCGACAGCGCCGCCTCGTCATCGAGGGGCGGGAGGATGCCGGGGAGCCGACGCGCGAGCATCGTCTTGCCCGCGCCCGGCGGCCCGCTCATGAGGATGTGGTGGCCACCCGCGGCCGCGACGATCAGGGCGTCGACAGCCTCGGGCTGTCCGACGACGTCGGCGAGGTCGAGCAGGTTCTCCTCGGAGGCAGCACCCGTCGGCGCCTCCACGGCGACGAGATCGGCCGCATCGCTGCTACCGCCGTGCCACCGCACGACCTCGGCCAGGCAGGAGGCCGCGAACACCTCCATGCCCTCGACGAGCCGGGCTTCGGCGGCGTTGGCGGTCGGGACGACGATACGGCCGTGCCCGGCTCGCTGCGCCGCCATGACCGAGGGGAGGACGCCGGGAACCGGACGCAGCCGTCCGTCGAGACCCAGCTCGCCGATGTGGACGGTCGTCGCGACGCGTGCGGCATCCAGCTCTACAGACGTCGCCAGAGCGGCCACGGCGATGGCCACGTCGAAGCCGGATCCGCGTTTCGGAAGGCTGGCCGGTGAGAGGTTCACCGTGATCCGCCGCTTGGGTAGATCGAGACCTCGATTGGTGCAGGCGTTGCGCACGCGCCGCCCCGCTTCGCCGAGCGCCTTGTCGGGCAAGCCGATGATGGAGAACTCGGGCGTCTGCGACGAGACATCGGCCTCCACCTCGACGAGGTCGCCGCGGAGCCCCGAGAGGGCCACCGCCCACGTTCGCGCGACGGTCACAGGGCGTCCTCGAGGTGCTCGAGGCGGGCCGTGGCCGGATCGCCGCCGGTCAGCCCGATCGCATCGACGCGGAGCCGCCGCCCCCGCGCGAGATCCGGATGCGCCGCGAGCCACGCCATCGCCAGTCGCCAGAGGCGCGTCGCCTTGCGTTTGTCGATCGCCTCGAACGGATGCCCGAAGTCTTCGCTGCGCCTGGTCTTCACCTCCACCACGACGAGAGTGTCGTCGCGCTCTGCGACGATGTCGATCTCGCCCTGGGTGCACCGCCAATTTCGCGCGATGATGCGGTAGCCGTCGCCTGTCAGGTAGGAGACGGCGCGGTCTTCCCCGGCTCGGCCGAGGTCGTCTTTCGCTGCCATGCCCGAGAGCGTGGCATCCGGATCCCCCGGTGCGCGGGCCGATTCAGCTCATCGGTGGAGAGCTGAGCGAGAAGCGGACCCGGGGAGGAGCCTCAGTCGAGCGACAGCTCGTCGGGCAGCTGGAAGTCGTGCCGCGAGAGCTCTTCGACGTTCACGTCTTTGAACGTGAGCACACGCACCGACTTCACGAAACGGTCGGCGCGGTAGATGTCCCAGACCCACACGTCGGTCATCGAGATCTCGAAGTAGAAATCGTGCTCGGTGTCGCGGCGCACGACGTTGACGTCGTTCGCGAGATAGAACCGACGCTCGGTCTCGATCACGTAGGTGAACTGGCGCACGACATCGCGGTACTCGCGGTACAGGGCCAGCTCGAGTTCGCGGTCGTAGTCCTCGAAGACGTCGTCATCCATGGTCTTTCCATCCTAGGCGCGCACCGTGGTCCGAGCGGCACGACGATGCACGCCCGGGCGCGTCCGCTCAGTGCCCGACCGGCAGAAGCCAGTGCAGGAGGACGCACGGTGGTCGAAAGACCCGTGACTCCCACAGCAGACGCGGTCGACGGACCTCTCGCTCACCCGGTCAGAACAGCGTCGGCGCCGCCGCGATCGCCCACGAGTGCCGGTGGTGCACGCTCATGCCGTGCGTCGTGATCGCGTCGCGGTGGTCGAGGCTGGCGTAGCCCTTGTTGCGCGCCCAGCCGTAGGCGGGCAGGTCGTCGTGCAACCCCGTCATCAACGCGTCGCGGGCGACTTTGGCGATGACGGATGCCGCGGCCGCACTCGCGCAGTCGCGATCGGCCTTGATGACCGGCTTCACGGTCAGGCCGGACTCCCCCGCCGGGGTGATGTAGTCGTGGTTGCCGTCGAGGATGACCAGCGCCTCTTCGGGCACCACCCCGTGCGCACGCAGGTCGGCGATGGCCCGGACAGCGGCGAGGCCGAGGGCCCGGATGATGCCGATCTCGTCGATCTCGACCGAGCTCGCCCACCCCACCGCACTGTGCTGCACGAAAGCGGCAGCCCGCGCCGCCACCTCGGGTCGGCGCGCCTCGGGCACGAGCTTCGAATCGCGAAGGCCCACCGGCACGCGTTTGCGCGAACGGGCGGGGTCGATGACGGCCGCCCCGACCGCCACGGGCCCGGCGAGGGCTCCGCGACCGACCTCGTCGCACGCGATGACGATCGCGTGCTGCTTGAGCACGCGACGCTCGAAGGTGAGGGTCGGTTCGATCACTGCTCGGGCGGTGCGGGAACGCCCGCGAACACATCGTGATGGAAGTCGATCAGGCCGAACCGCGTGAACGGCCAGGTGATGAGGAACGCCCGGCCCACGACGTTGTCGACGGGCACGAAGCCCTTGTTCGGCTGGTCCTGGTTGAAGCGCGAGTCGCGCGAACTGTTGCGGTTGTCGCCGAGCACCCAGAGCGATCCCTCGGGCACCGTGACGTCGTAGGGCACCGGCTCGGGCGACGTCGCACCCGGGGCGAGGCGCACGTAGCTCTCGTCGATGGGGACGCCGTTGACGGTCGTCTGGCCGAGGGCGTTGCAGCACACCACGTGGTCGCCCTCGGTGCCGATCACGCGTTTGATCAGATGGTCGTCGCTGTCGGGGGCCGAGAGGCCGAACAGCGAGAGCACCCAGTCCGCTCCCTCGACGACCGGAGACCGCTCCTCGGTGGGCTGGGAGGGAAGCCATCCGCCGGGATCGCGGAACACGACGATGTCTCCGCGGGAGTACTCCCCGAACCGCGGGGTCAACTCGTCGACGAGGATGCGGTCCTTCACCAGCAGCGTGTTCTCCATCGACGCCGACGGGATGTAGAACGACCGCACCACGAATGTCTTGACGAGGAACGACACCAGCAGCGCGATGGCGATGATGACGATCAGGTCGCGGAAGAAGGCCCCCCACCCGCGGCGACGCCGCTCGGGAGCGGCGGTTTCCGTGGCATCCGGGGTCGAGGCGGTCTGGTCGCTCATGTGTTCCTTCACCGGGTTCGTCGCACGCCGACCGAACCGCACAGACCAGGGTCGCACACCCGGATGCCGCGCGATGACCGTGTCGCCCGCGAAAACGCCGAACGCCCCGTGGGTGAATCCCACGGGGCGTTCGAGAGAGCCGACTCAGCGGTCGCGCTTCTCCTTGATCTTGGCCTTCTTGCCGCGGAGGCTGCGGAGGTAGTAGAGCTTCGCGCGACGCACGTCACCGCGGGTGACGACCTCGATGTGGTCGATCACGGGGCTGTGGACCGGGAAGGTGCGCTCGACGCCGACCTGGAAGCTGACCTTGCGGACGCAGAAGGTCTCGCGCACGCCGTCGCCCGAGCGGCCGATGACGACGCCCTGGAAGACCTGAATACGCGAGCGGCTGCCTTCGATGATGTTGACGTGCACCTTGACGGTGTCACCGGGGCCGAAGGTGGGGATGTCGGAGCGGAGCGAGGCCGCGTCGACGGAGTCGAGGATCTGCATGATCGTCACTTCCTGCGACCGCCACAGGTCGATCGCACGATAAAAGGGAAAAGGATGGGACGTGCCCGAGGCCGCGGATGCGACGTGACTCCCCTGAGGCAGAGCCGGTCAGGGCACAATCGACCATTCTGCCACGCTTGAGCCGCCCCGCCAAAACGGTCGACCCCTCTCGCGGGTCAGTCGGCGCGGCGGTTCTCGGGGACGACGATGACCTCGCCGGCCACGGGCGTCTGCGTGCGTTCCGACGTCGGCGGGATGTACGCCGTCCCGTCGGTCGTGTGCAGCACCGTCACCACGCCGCGCGCTTCGTTCCACAGCTGCGCGAGCGACGACCAGAACAGCAGCAGGGCGCCGACGATCGACAGCACGAGCAGCGGGAAGAACACCCGCGAGTCGAACAGGCCGAGCGCGATGATGACGAGGTGCCAGACGCCGAGTCCGGCGAGGTCGCGCCACGACACCGCTCGCGTCTCGCGGACGCTCGCGCGAGCGCGGATCACCAGCGACAGCAGCAGTTGGGAGACGAACACCGCCGGCACGGCCACGAACAACCACAGCAGCGCCCACCCACTGCCGCCCGAGAACACGATCCACCCGACGAAGAGCCAGAGCGGCAGGACGAAGGCGGCCGGGAACAACCAGTGGAGGAACAGTCGGCGCAGCACCATGAGGCGATGCTAGAGCGCGTCGATGTGCGGCGCCTTTGAGAATGCCATGGTGCGACGGCACCACGGCATCCGGCATCCATCGGGGACAATGGAGGTTCCACGAGAGGATTCACCCATGATCGAACTGCGTACGCCGGCTGAGATCGATGCGATGCGACCCGCGGGGCGCTTCGTCGCGGAGGTGCTGGCGACGCTCCGCGACGAGACCAAGGTGGGCACCAACCTGCTGCACCTCGACCGCCGCGCACACGACATGATCCGCAAGGCCGGCGCCGAGTCCTGCTACATCGACTACCACCCGTCGTTCGGCGCGAGCCCGTTCGGCAAGGTGCTGTGCACCTCGATCAACGACGCGGTCCTGCACGGCCTCCCCCACGACTACGCGCTGCGCGACGGCGACCTCGTCTCGCTCGACTTCGCGGCTTCGGTCGACGGCTGGGTCGCCGACTCCGCCGTCTCGTTCGTGGTCGGCACCGCCCGCGACGAAGACCTCGCGCTCATCGACACCACCCAGCGCGCTCTCGCCGCTGCCATCGACGCCGCGACCGTCGGACACAAGATCGGCGACATCTCCGCCGCCATCGCCGCCGTCGCCCACGCCGAGGGCCTCTCGATCAACACCGACTTCGGCGGACACGGCGTCGGGCGCACCATGCACGGCGACCCGCACGTCGCCAACGACGGCAAGGCGGGACGCGGCTACCCGCTTCGGGCGGGCCTGGTCGTCGCTCTCGAGCCGTGGTTCCTGCACACGACCGACGAACTGATCACCGACCCCGACGGCTGGACGCTGCGCAGCGCCGACGGATCTCGTGGCTCGCACTCCGAGCACACGGTCGCGATCACGCCCGAGGGGCCGATCGTGCTGACCGACCGCTCGTTCCTCGGCGTCGACTGACCTCAGTAACCGGATGCCGCGGCCTCGAGGTCGCGGCATCCGTCACGTCCGGCTCGCCCGGGGGGTCGAATGCTCGCAGAATCGACCTCTTCTCGCAGATTCCACACGGGGAACTGCGAGGAATCCGCCGCTCTGCGAGATCGACGCACGCTCGAACGTGCCGAAACCGGATGCCGCGGCCCCGGTGGTCGCGGGCGCGTCAGTCGGGCAGCAGGTCGGGCCGACGCTCGCGCGTGCGCACGAGCTGCTGCTCGCGTCGCCACGCAGCCACCGCACCGTGGTTTCCGCTCAAAAGCACGGGCGGCACCTCGCGCTCGCGCCAGAGGGCGGGCTTCGTGAACGAGGGGTACTCGAGAAGGCCGTCCTCGTGCGATTCTTCGACGAGGCTCTCGGGGTTTCCGACGACGCCGGGGATGAGGCGGCCGATCGCCTCGACCATCGCCATGACGGCGACCTCTCCCCCGTTGAGCACGTAGTCGCCCAGGCTGAGCAGACGCACGTCGCCGAGCTCGGCGGCGTAGTCGAACACACGCTCGTCGATGCCCTCGTACCGCCCGCAGCCGAAGACGAGGTGCGGCGCGACCGAGAGCTCGCGGGCGGTCGCCTGCGTGAAGCGCTCACCGGCGGGCGAAGGGAAGACGATGACCGGGCGCGCGACCGCGTCGCGCGTCACGGCGTCGAGTGCCTCACCCCAGGGTTCGGGCTTCATCACCATGCCGGCACCGCCGCCATAGGGCGTGTCGTCGACGGTGCGGTGGCGGTCGTGGGTGAACGCGCGGAGGTCGTGCACATGCACATCGAGCAGACCGCTCTGCCGAGCCTTGCCCAGGAGCGACACCTCGAGGGCGTCGAAGATCGTGGGGAAGATCGACACGACGTCGATGCGCACGTCAGTCCTCGCGGGTGTCGGAGTCCGCCTCGGACGCGGCCGATTCGGACTCAGCCGAATCGACGTCGGCCGGCTCGGGCTCGTCGTCGGCCTCGGCCGGCAGATCTTCGAAAAGTCCCGCGGGCGGGGTCACCACGACTCGGCCCCCGGCGATGTCGACCTCGGGCACGATGGCGCTCACGAAGGGCACGAGCACCTCGCGGTCTTCACCGGAGGGGCGGACGATCAGGAGGTCTTGCGCGGGGAAGTGATCGACCCGCGCGACCCGGCCGATGACGGCACCGTCGCGGACGACGTCGAGACCGACCAGCTGGTGGTCGTACCAGGCGTCTTCCTCGGTCGGGGCGGCCTCGGTGTCTTGGTCGATCCACAGGATCGCCTTCACCAGGGCCTCGGCCGACGTGCGGTCGTCGACGCCTTCGAAGAAGACGACCGGGTGGGAGTTCATCCAGCGGAACTCGCGGACCGTCAGCTCGCGGCCATGCCACGGCGAGGACTCGGGAACCTGCAGGGTGAAGGAACTGCCCGCGACGAAGCGTCCGTCGGGGTCGTCGGTGTACAACTCGAGCTTGAACGCGCCCTTGAGGCCGTGGGCCTTGACGAGTCGTCCGACGCGGAGCTGGGTGTTGGCGGGCTGCGCGCCCGCCACGTCGCCGGTCGCCATCAGTCGTCGGCGACGTCGACGCGCACGCGACGACCGTCGGCCAGAGCGGTGATGAGCGTGCGCAGCGCCTTGGCGGTGCGTCCGCCGCGCCCGATCACGCGACCCCGGTCATCGGGGTGCACGCGAACCTCCAGCACGTCTCCGCGAGGAGAAGTGCTGGAACGGATGGTCACGGCATCCGGGTGATCGACGATCCCCTTGACGACGTGTTCGAGCGCGGCAGACAGCACGAGGATTACTCGGCCGAGGTCTCGGCGGCGTCCTCAGCGGGCGCCTCGGCGGGGGCCTGGTCGGCCTTCTTCTCGGCCTTGGGCTTCACGACCGACTTCTTCGAGGCGTCGACCTCGAACGCGGGCTTGGGCTCGCGCACCTTGACGGTGGAGACGGCGTTCGCGTCGCCCTTGAACTTGCCCCAGTCGCCCGTGAGCTTGAGGATGGCGGCGACCTGCTCGGTGGGCTGCGCGCCCACCGACAGCCAGTACTGCGCCCGCTCCGAGTCGACCTCGATGAACGAGGGCTCCTCGGTCGGGTGGTACTTGCCGATCTCCTCGATGACACGACCATCGCGCTTGGTGCGCGAGTCGGCGACGACGATGCGGTAGTAGGGCGCGCGGATCTTTCCGAGGCGCTTGAGACGGATCTTGACAGCCACGATGACTCCTGATGATGAAAATGAACGAACCGAACGCCTGGAGCGTGGGGTGCACACCCGGCGGAAGCTCAAAAGGGGGGACCGCCACTGGATAGAGGGTCGAGTGGTGGGTCCGACCCTCTATTCTGCCAGATCCTTTCGCCTTGCCGTGACAGGTGAAGCGAAACGACACGGTACGTCGCGCAGAGTAGCGGAGCGTCTCCCTGCGAGGGCACCGTGTCAGACTGGGCCGCATGAGGCTGCCGTTCGCTGCATCGACGCGTTCGTCCGTGGGTCTGGAGTGGGAGCTCATGCTCGCCGATCGCGAGACGGGCGATCTCGTCCCCCGTGCTCCCGAGATCCTCGAGCATCTCGAGGACAAGACCGCGCTCGAACGCTTCACCGTCACCGGTGAACTGCTGACGAACACGGTCGAGGTCACCAGCGGCGTCGGGCACACGGTCGCCGAGGCGGTCGACGACATCGCGGATGCCATCGGCGCCCTGCGCGAGCAGACCGAACCGCGCGGAGTCGAGATCCTGTGCGCCGGCAGCCACCCGTTCGCGCAGTGGTTCGACCAGCAGGTCACCGACAAGACGCGCTACCACACGCTCATCGAGCGCACCCAGTGGTGGGGCCGGAACATGATGATCTGGGGCATCCACGTGCACATCGGCGTCGACGACGTCGAGAAGGTCATGCCGATCGTCAACGCCCTGAACGTGTACCTCCCCCACCTGCAGGCGCTGTCGGCCTCGAGCCCCTTCTGGGCCGGCGAACGCACCGGCTACGCGTCGAACCGTGCGCTCGTGTTCCAGCAGCTGCCCACCGCGGGTCTGCCCTGGCAGCTCGCCACCTGGGGCGAGTTCGAGGACTACCTCGACGACATGGTGCGCACAGGGGTGATGGCGGATGCCAGCGAGGTGCGCTGGGACATCCGTCCGGCGCCGAAGTGGGGCACGGTGGAGATCCGCGCGTGCGACGGCATGTCGACCCTGCCGGAGCTCGCGGCCGTCGCCGCTCTCGCACAGACACTCGTCGAGCATTTCTCCCGTCTCCTCGACGAGGGGCGCGAGCTGCCCGGCATCCCGCCCTGGTACGCCCGCGAGAACA
Source organism: uncultured Microbacterium sp. (assembly GCF_963521695.1). GTDB lineage: Bacteria > Actinomycetota > Actinomycetes > Actinomycetales > Microbacteriaceae > Microbacterium. The sequence continues at coordinate 9,029 of NZ_CAUQWC010000091.1, forward strand.
AGTGGCGCGCCGCCCGTTACGGCCTCGATGCCCGGGTGATCGTGGACCGCGCGGGAACGCAGCGCCCGGTCGTGGAGCACCTGCGCGAGACGATGGAGGAACTCGCCGACATCGCGCTGGAGCTGAAGTGCGCGAGGGAGTTCGCGAGCCTCGAGACCATCCTCGCCACCGGCGGGAGCTCCGCGCGTCAGATCGCGGTGGCCGAAGCCGCCGACGGCGACCTGCGGGAGGTCGTGCAGCACCTGATCCGCGAGTTCCGCGGCGGCCCGACGCTGCGCGAGCACCTGGCCGCCCTGCGTGTCTGAGTCGTCCTTCGACGCTGGCTCATAGGCGACCGCTCGTAGGATCGCGGCATGATCTCGGGACGCAGCGCTCCGGCTGTCACGCTGACCGCCGTCGCAGCCGCGGTCGTGGCCCTGCTCGCGGGGTGCGCGGCCGAGCCCGTCACCGCCGCCAGCGCGACCCCGCAGTTCTCGCCGGCGCAACTCGCGGCATCCCCTTCTGCCGCACCGGCCTCCCCCTCCCCCGCACCGTCGACGAGCGCGACTCCCTCTGAGCGAGTGGTCACTCTCGGCGACTCGGTCATGTCGGGCTTCGGGCTCTCAGCGCGGGAAGCGTGGCCGCGGCTGCTCGCCGAGCGCACCCACCTCTCGCTCGTCAACCTCGCGTGCCCCGGTATGGGCTTCGTGGTGGAGGGCGATTGCGGAACGCCGTACGCCGGGCTCGTGCCCGCGGTGGCCGCCCTGCGGCCCGACCTGGTGATCGTGCAGTCGTCCAGCAACGATTTCTGGCAGGACCCCGACGAGATCCGCTTCGAGACCGCCGACACCGTCGAGCGCGTGCACGAGGCCGCGCCCGATGCCCTCATCGTCGCCCTCAGCACCATCTGGAACGACGATCCCGAGGTCCCCGACGACACCGCGGTCACCTCCGACGCACTACGCGACGCCGTCGAGGCGGTCGGCGGCACGTACATCGACATCGGTCAGCCGCTCGTCGGACACCCCGAGTGGTTGCAGAGCGACGACGTGCACCCGACCGCCGGCGGGCAGCGGGCGATCGAAGCGGCGGTGTCGTCCGCCCTGCAGGGCGCCGCGGTGCTGCCCTGAGATCGGATGCCGCGGAGTCCGGTCAGCCCTTGCCGAGCATCTTCTGCAGTTCGGCGAGATCGGCCTCGCTCGGAACCGCCTGACCGCCCAGGCCGAAGCCGGAACCCGTCGCGGGTGCTGCCGCAGCGATACCGGCGTTCTCGGCGGCGCGCTTGGCGGGATTGCCGGAGCGCGAGCCCTTCGCCTTCTGCTGCTTGCCGCGCTTGGACGACGCGCCGGGCTTGCCGCCGACCGGACCCATGCCGGGGATGTTGGGCACACCGCCGCGGGCGACGGTCTTCATCATCTTCGAGGCCTGATCGAAGCGCTGCACGAGCTGGTTGACGTCGGTGACGGTCATGCCCGAACCGCGCGCGATGCGCAGGCGCCGCGAGCCGTTGAGGATCTTGGGGTTGCGCCGCTCCACGAGGGTCATGGAGCGGATGATCGCCTCCGTACGATCGATCTCGCGCTCGTCGAAGTCTTCGAGCTGCTGCTTCATGTTGCCCATGCCCGGGAGCATCCCGAGCATCTTCTTCATGGAGCCCATCTTCTTCATCTGCTGCATCTGCTGCAGGAAGTCTTCGAGCGTGAACGTCTCGGTCGCCAGTTTCTCGGCGACCGCCATCGCCTCGGCCTCGTCGAACGCCGACTGCGCCTGCTCGATCAGGGTGAGGATGTCACCGAGGTCGAGGATGCGGGATGCCATGCGGTCGGGGTAGAACGGCTCGATGTCGTCGAGACCCTCACCGGTCGAGGCGAAGATGATCGGGCGGCCGGTGACCGAGGCGACCGAGAGGGCCGCGCCACCGCGGGCGTCACCGTCGAGCTTGGACAGCACGACGCCGGTGAAATCGACACCGTCCTGGAAGGCCTTGGCCGTGTTCACCGCGTCTTGACCGATCATCGCGTCGATGACGAACAGCACCTCGTCGGGCTGCGTCGCCTTGCGGATGTCGGAGGCCTGCTTCATCAGCTCGGCGTCGACGCCGAGGCGGCCGGCGGTGTCGATGATGACGATGTCGTGCTGCTGGCGAGTGGCGTGGGCCACGCCGTCGCGCGCGACCTTGACCGGGTCGCCGACGCCGTTGCCGGGATCGGGGGCGTAGATCGCCGCTCCCGCGCGCTCGGCGACGACCTGCAGCTGGTTGACGGCGTTGGGGCGCTGCAGGTCGCAGGCGACCAGCAGCGGGGTGTGCCCGTCTTTCTCGAGCATCTTCGCAAGCTTTCCCGCGAAGGTCGTCTTTCCGGAGCCCTGGAGGCCCGCGAGCATGATGACCGTGGGCGGGTTCTTGGCGAACTGCAGGCGTCGCTGCTGTCCGCCCAGGATGCCGATGAGCTCGTCGTTGACGATCTGCACGACCTGCTGCGCCGGGTTCAGCGCGCGGTTGACCTCGTCACCGAGGGCGCGCTCCCGGATGGCGGCGGTGAACTCCTTGACGACGGGCAGCGCGACGTCGGCGTCGAGGAGGGCCCGGCGGATCTCGCGCACCGTCCCGTCGACGTCGGCGGGAGTGAGCTGGCCCTTCTTCCGGAGGTTGCGGAAGGTCTCTGTGAGCCGGTCGGAGAGGGTGCCGAAAGTCGCCATGATGTGACGAGTTTACGCGGGCTCCGCCGCGACCGCTGCCGTCCTTCCGGCCGCGTCGCGCGGCACAACCTCAGCGATCCGCACGACCTCAGCCCGACGGCCCCGGATGCCGCTCACCTCACG
>NZ_CAUQWC010000092.1:0-11823 GCF_963521695.1 uncultured Microbacterium sp.
ACTCGGACCGGGCCCGTCAGCGCGGGGTCCTCCATCCGGACCCGACCGCGGCGGTGCGGTCCCGGCCGCTCGCGCCTGTCAGCCGGACGGTGTCAGGCCGCAGGTCGCCGCGGTGAAGGCCAAGAGGTCGCCGGCCACCTCTTGCGAGCGGGTGAGGGGCACGACGACCTCCCGTCCGTCCACCCGCGCGACGAGGTCGAACAGCGTCCCCACCTTGTCCTCGGCGATGGCGTGCGCGTCGCACCGGATCGGCGTCACGGCCACAGCGGCCTCCGACGGTGCGTCGTCGCCCTCGACCGTCAGCCCGACAGGAGCCTCGGAGCCCCCGGCGAAACGCAGCAGGGGAGTGCCGCGCAGAGAGACGATCTCGAGCCGTCCGGCCGCGGCATCCCCGCTCGGCTCGATCGACAGCACCAGGTTCGCGAAGCCGTCGCCGGTGGGGGCCACCCTCGTTGCCGAGATGCGGGCGATGGATGCCACGGCATCCCGGTCGCACTGCGTCGCGCTGAGCCGCGAGAGCACGCTCAGCCGGTCGTCCACCGCCACAGTGGCGTCGCGGTCGCGGTAGCCGCCGCCGTCGTCGACGTGCAGCACAGCCTCAGCCGCGGCATCGTCGCGCCAGCAGCGGATCCCGGGGAGGGGAATGGGGAGATCGGTCGTGCGTCCCGGGCCGATCGTGACCGGACGCGCGGTCTCGCCGCCGGCGACACCGTCGAGAGCCGCCGAGCTGAGACCCGCCGAGGTCACCGTCACCGGCGTTGCGGAGGTGTTCGTGACCCGCAACTGCACCCGCTGGGCGACGATGTCGCCGCGTTGCTGCACGAGAACGACGTCGAGTGACGGACCGGGCGGCGAGGGGGCCGAACATGCCGAGAGTGCGACGCCCACCAGGGTGAGCGCCGCACTCGCGATCAAGCGACGGTCGATCAGGCCTCGGGGTGCGGGTGATCGCGCTTGGCGTCCTCGTCGGCGGCCAGCGTGCCGAGGTACAGCTCGATGACGCGGGGGTCGGTGAGAAGCTCTCGGCCGGTTCCCGTGTACGCGTCCTTGCCCTGGTCGAGAACGTAGGCGCGGTGGCAGATCTGCAGGCACCGCCGCGCGTTCTGCTCGACCATGATGATCGTCACTCCCGCGCGGTTGATCTCGGCCACGCGCAGGAACGTCTCGTCCTGGCGCACGGGGGAGAGACCGGCCGACGGCTCGTCGAGCAGGAGCACCGAGGGGTCCATCATGAGCGCACGGCCCATGGCGACCATCTGGCGCTCGCCGCCCGAGAGCGACCCGGCGCGCTGGCGGCGCCGCTTGGCCAGCTCGGGGAAGAGCCCGCTGACGAACTCGAAGCGCTCGGCGAACACCTTGGGTCGCTGGAAGAGACCCATCTGCAGGTTCTCCTCGATCGACAGGCTCGGGAACACGTTGTTGTTCTGGGGCACCATGCCGACGCCCTTGCCGACGAGCTTGTCGGCCTTGAGCGCGGTGATGTCCTCGCCGTTGAGCAGCACGGCCCCGCTGCGGATCTTCACCTGACCGAAGATGGCCTTCAGCAGCGTCGACTTGCCCGCGCCGTTGGGCCCGATGATGCCGATCAGATCGCCCTGATAGGCGTCGACCGTGCACCCGTTGAGGATGTTCACGCCCGGCAGGTACCCAGCGACGAGGTCATCGGTGCGCAGTACCGCGGTGCGCGTGGTGGTGGCGGTGTCGGCCATCAGAGCTTGCCGTCCTTCTCGTCGGCGATGAGCTCCGCTTCCGCCTCGGCGGCGGCCTCGGACTGGATGGTCTCGAGCTGCGACGTGGTCATGTCGCCGAGATCGGTGTCGTGGTGGGCGCCCAGGTAGGCGTCGATGACGGCCTGGTCGCTCATGACGGTGTCGGGCGGACCTTCGGCGACGACGCGCCCTTCGGCCATGACGACGACCCAGTCGGAGATGTGGCGCACCATGTGCATGTCGTGTTCGACGAACAGCACGCTCATCCCCTCCTTCTTCAGGTCGAGGATGTGCCCGAGCAGGCTCTGCGTCAGCGCGGGGTTCACACCGGCCATGGGCTCGTCGAGCATGACGAGCTTCGGATCGCTCATCAGCGCACGCGCCATCTCGAGCAGCTTGCGCTGGCCGCCCGACAGCGACGCGGCGAAGTCCTCGCGCTTGGCATCCAGTTTGAACCGCCGCAGCAGGTCGTCGGCCCGATCGGTGTTGGACTGCTCCTGGGAGCGCCAGGTCGAGGGGATCAGGGCGCGGAAGATGTTCTCGCCCTTCTGCCCGCGGGCGCCGAGCAGCATGTTCTGCAGCACCGACAGGCGCCCGAGCGACTTGGTGAGCTGGAAGGTGCGCACCATGCCCTGGCGCGAGACCTTGAACGCGGGCACACCGGCGAGGTTCGACCCCTCGAAGCTCCATCGACCCGTGTTGGGCTTGTCGAAGCCGGTCAGCAGGTTGAAGAGCGTCGTCTTGCCGGCACCGTTCGGGCCGATCAGAGCGGTGATCTGTCCGCGGGGGATCTCGAGGTGCTCGACATCGACGGCCTTGAGCCCGCCGAACTGCCGGGTGACGCCGTCGGCGACGACGATCGGGTCGACCTTGGCGCAGCCGGGGCCGACATCGCCCTTGACGAGCGGGTGGGTGAGGGTCGTGTCAGACATTGAACGACAGCTCCTTCTTGTTGCCGAAGATGCCCTGTGGTCGGAAGATCACCAGGAGCATCAGTCCGAGGCCGACGAGGATGAAGCGCACCTGCCCCGTCTGCGTGCTGGACATGAAGCCCAGGATGCCGACGTCGCGCAGCCCCACGATGATGCCGTTCGACAGCGACAGGAGCACCCAGAACAGCATCGATCCCACGATCGGGCCGAGCAGGGTCGCGGCGCCGCCGAGCAGCAGCGCCGTCCAGATGAAGAACGTCAGTGCCGTTCCGTAGTTACCGGGCTGCACCGCGCGGGGGAGGATGAACACCACACCCGCGAGGCCGCCCATGACACCGCCGAGCACGAGAGCCTGCATCTTGTACGAGTAGACGTTCTTGCCGAGGCTGCGCACGGCGTCCTCGTCCTCGCGGATGCCCTTGACCACGCGGCCCCACGGGCTGCGCATCAGCAGGTAGACGAGGATCGTCGCGATGATGACGAGGCCCCACCCGAAGACGCGGACCCACCAGTCGTTCGCCGAGTAGGTCCACGGCCCGATGCCGTAGGTGCCGGCGGGCAGGGGATTGAGCGCCTGGAACTCGCGGTTGTAGCCGTTCAGACCCTGCGAGCCGCCGGTGAGGTCGGTCAGACCCACCGTCGACACCACGTAGCGCACGATCTCGGCCGCCGCGATCGTGACGATCGCGAGGTAGTCGGCGCGCAGGCGCAGGGTCGGGATGCCGAGCAGGAACGCGAAGAGCACCGAAGCGCCGATGGCGATGAGGATGGCGAGCCACACCGGTGCCGAGAGCGAGAGCGTCGAGATGGCGAAGGCGTAGGCGCCGACGGCCATGAAGCCCGCCTGACCGAAGTTGAGCAGACCTGCGTACCCGAAGTGCACGCTGAGTCCGATGGCGGCGAGGGCGTAGGCCGCGGTGGTCGGGCTGATGAGCTCGCCCGCGGCGTTGTTGAAGATCGAAAACCAGTCCATGTCGTCTTTCCTCAACCGATCCGCTCTTTACGACCGAGCACACCTTGCGGCCGGAACAGCAGCACGCCGATGAGCACGATCAGGGCCACCGCGTACCGCAGGTCGGGTGGGATGACGATGGTCGACAGTTCCGTGATGATGCCGATGATGAGCGAACCCACGAGCGCGCCGAACGCGCTCCCCAGGCCACCCAGCGTGACCGCGGCGAACAGCAGCAGAAGAATGGCGAAGCCCATGTCCCACGTGACGCCGCGGTAGAGGCCATAAAGAACGCCGGAGAGGCCCGTGAGGGCGCCCGCGAGCACCCAGACGATGCGGATCACGCGGTCGACGTTGATACCGGACGCGGCGGCGAGCGAGGCGTTGTCGCTGACTGCGCGGGTCGCCTTGCCGATCCGCGTGCGGGTGAGGAAGTACCCGACGAGGCCGAGCATCACGATGCTGATGCCCATGCTGATGATCGAGGTGAGCGTCACCGTGACGGGGCCGATGGTGACGTTGTCGGTGATCCCGGTCGCGATGTTGCGCGTTCCGCCGTCGAAGAAATACAGGTACAGGTAGCGCAGCACGATCGACAGACCGATCGTGACGATCAGCACTTGGACCAAGCCCACCCCGCGTTTTCGCAGGGGTTTGAACAGCACGGCATCCTGGGTCCATCCGAGCGCGGCCGAGAGCACCACCGTCAGCAGGATCGCCAGCAGCAGGTTCCAGCCCATCGCCGTGAAGACGTAGAAGATGATGGCGCCGAACGTCAGCATCTCGCCGTGGGCGAAGTTGTTGACGCCGGTCGTGCCGAAGATCAGCGAGATGCCGATCGCGGCCAGCGCGAGGAGCAGGCCGAAGTTGAGGCCGTAGAAGAAGCGCGAGAAGAGGGTGTCCCAGATCGTTCCGGAGGCCGCCGTCCCCTCGCCCGTCGGGAACAGCACGTTGACCGTGTTGGTCGTGCCGATCGTGACATCGCGGGTGACGTTGTCGGGGTCGCGCGGGGCGACGCCCTCGGGCAGCGTGTCCACCTGCAGCTCGGCCGTGTACGCGCCCGGTCCGGGGACGGCGACCGTCCAGCGCCCGTCGGCACCCGTCGTGCCGGTCTCGGAGAAGCCCGATCCGGCGACGAGCACCTCGACGCCTTCGATCGGATCGTCGCCGGCGCGGATGATCCCGCCGATCGAGTATTGGGTCGACACGTCACCGGTGCCCGCCGAAGCGGCGGGGGTGGGCGCCTGCGTGGCCTGCGCGACCGCGGGTGACGCGAAGAACAGGCTCAGGACGGCGACCGCGCTCGCGAAGAGCGACACGATCACAGCCATGCGGGACAAAGTTCGCGATCGTATCGCGGTGGGGGAGGGGTGACCCACGGAATCTCCAGTTCGGCAGCGCTGACGAAGTCGTCCCGTCAGCTTCGACGGTCGACGCTACGAGCGTAATGTGTCGTGGGTGTTTCGCCGACCGGGTCGTTAGCGAACCGTGTCATGGCGGGTGCGCATGGCGGCCAGCGTTCACGGGAATGATTCACAGCCTCCCGACGCTTAGAATCGCAGGCGGAGCACGCACCCCGCGCTCCGGCCGACGACGTCCCCTTTCACACAGGCGCCGCGCGCGCAGGAGGATCCATGGAGCAGCACGACCCCTTCGGTTTCATCGGACTGACCTACGACGACGTGTTGCTGCTTCCGGGGCACACCGACGTCATCCCGAGCGAGGCCGACACGTCGTCGCGTCTGACCCGCCGCATCACCGTGGCCACCCCTCTTCTCTCCAGCGCCATGGATACCGTCACCGAGGCGCGCATGGCCATCGCGATCGCGCGCCAGGGCGGCATCGGCATCGTGCACCGCAACCTCTCCATCGAGGACCAGGCGGGCATCGTCGACCAGGTCAAGCGCAGCGAGTCGGGCATGGTCTCCAACCCGATCACGACGAACCCGGATGCCACGGTGGCCGAGGTCGACGCGATGTGCGCGCAGTACCGCATCTCGGGTCTGCCCGTGGTCGACCCCGACGGCGTGCTCGTCGGCATCATCACCAACCGCGACATGCGCTTCGTCTCGGGCTTCGAGCGTCAGACCACTCTCGTCAAAGACGTGATGACCAAGGACGGCTTGATCACCGGGCACGTCGGCATCCACGCCAACGACGTCATCGCGACCTTCGCCAAGCATCGCGTCGAGAAGCTCCCCCTCGTCGACGAAGACGGCAAGCTCGCCGGTCTCATCACCATCAAGGACTTCGACAAGAGCGAGAAGTACCCCCTCGCCACCAAGGACGATCAGGGTCGGCTCCGCGTGGGCGCGGCGATCGGCTTCTTCGGTGACGCGTGGCAGCGCGCCGAAGCCCTGCGCGACGCGGGCGTCGACGTGCTCGTCGTCGACACCGCCAACGGGCAGTCGGCGGGTGTCATCGACATCGTCACGCGCCTGAAGGCCGACGCCTCTTTCGCGCACATCGACGTCATCGGCGGCAACGTCGCCACCCGCGAGGGCGCGCAGGCCCTCATCGACGCGGGAGTGGATGCCGTCAAGGTCGGCGTCGGACCGGGCTCCATCTGCACCACCCGCGTCGTCGCGGGTGTCGGTGTGCCCCAGGTCACCGCGATCTACGAAGCCGCTCAGGCCGCGATCCCCGCGGGCGTCCCCGTGATCGCCGACGGCGGGTTGCAGTACTCGGGCGACATCGCCAAGGCGCTCGTCGCCGGCGCCGACACCGTCATGCTCGGTTCGCTCCTCGCCGGCACCGACGAGTCGCCGGGCGAGATCGTCTTCCAGGGCGGCAAGCAGTTCAAGCAGTACCGCGGCATGGGCTCGCTCGGCGCACTGCAGACGCGCGGCAAGAAGACGTCCTACTCGAAGGACCGCTACTTCCAGGCCGACGTGCCCAGCGACGACAAGCTCATCCCCGAGGGCATCGAAGGCCAGGTGCCCTACCGCGGTCCCGTCGCCGCCGTGGCGTACCAGCTCATCGGCGGCCTCCGTCAGTCGATGTTCTACGTGGGTGCCCGCACCGTCGAGGAGCTCAAGAGCAAGGGGCGCTTCGTGCGCATCACCTCCGCGGGCCTCAAGGAGTCGCACCCGCACGACGTGCAGATCGTCGTCGAGGCGCCCAACTACAAGAAGTGACACTGCGTCGCGCGGGGGTCGGGCCGATCGCCCGGCCCCCGCGTGCTGCCCGGGCAACCCGTGGGGGACCGGTGCGGTGACCGCCGCTACGCTGTGCCCATGATCCGACGGCGCAGCCATCCTGCCGCGTCACTGTCCGCTCGCCGGACGGAGGCGTTCACCGACGGGGTCTTCGCGATCGCGGCGACCCTGTTGGTGCTGGGTCTGACCGATCAGTCGCTGGGCTCGCCGACCACCGACGAGCAACTCGCCGACGCGCTGGTCGGCCTGGCTCATCCCGTCTTCTCGTTCGTCATCAGCTTCCTCATCCTGTGCGTGATGTGGATGACGCACGTGCGGCAATTCGAGTGGATCGTGCGCATCGACGACGCGGGCATGTGGATAAACAACGGCCGGCTGCTGCTCATCGTGCTGGTGCCCTTCACCTCATCGCTCGACACCACCTCCAACGACCTCCTCCTCGGGCGCGTGCTGTTGCCGGTCAACTTCTTCCTCGCGATCGTGATGGGTTGGCTGCAGTGGGTGTGGGCCGTGCGCTCGGGCGCCATCACCGACCTCTCGGCCGACGACGCCCGCCGACTCGGGCGCGCGAGCATCAGTGCCGTCATCCTCAGCGGCGCCGCGATGGCGCTCAGTCCGCTGATCGGGTCGATCGGATTCCTCCTGTTCGCGCTGGACGGTCCACTCACCCGACTGCTGCGAGGGGGCGACGCGCCGATTTCCTCGCCGGCGACCACGTCTCGCGACGATGAAGCATCCGACGGCGGTGTCGGAGGGCGCGGGTAGGCTGGGCGGGTGACCATGGAGATCGACCTCGGCCGCGCCAAGCGCGCCCGCCGCGCCTACACCTTCGACGACATCGCCGTCGTGCCGTCGCGGCGCACGCGCAATCCCGAAGACGTCTCGACCGCGTGGACCATCGACGCGTTCTCTTTCGAGATCCCCGTCCTGGGCGCACCGATGGACTCCGTCGTCAGCCCGCGCACGGCGATCGAGCTCGGCCGCCTCGGTGGCCTGGGCGTCCTCGACCTCGAGGGACTGTGGACGCGCTACGACGACCCCGAGCCGCACCTCGCCGAGATCGCGACGCTTCCCGAGGCCGACGCGACCCGCCGCATGCAGCAGCTCTACTCCGAGCCCATCAAGCCCGAACTCGTCCGTGACCGCCTCGCCGAGGTGCGCGACGCGGGCGTCCCCGTCGCCGGAGCCCTGACCCCGCAGCGCACGCACGACCTCTACGAGACCGTCGTCGCCGCCGGCGTCGACCTCTTCGTCATCCGTGGCACCACGGTGTCGGCGGAGCACGTCTCGAAGGTCGCCGAGCCGCTGAACCTCAAGAAGTTCATCTACGACCTCGACGTGCCCGTCATCGTCGGCGGCGCCGCCACGTACACGGCGGCCCTGCACCTCATGCGCACGGGAGCTGCCGGCGTGCTCGTCGGCTTCGGCGGGGGAGCGGCCTCGACCACCCGCGCCACCCTGGGCCTCCACGCCCCGATGGCCACCGCCGTCGCCGACGTCGCCGGCGCCCGCCGTGACTACCTCGACGAGTCGGGTGGCCGCTACGTGCACGTCATCGCCGACGGCGGCGTGGGCACCTCGGGCGACATCGTGAAGGCCCTCGCCATGGGAGCGGATGCCGTCATGCTGGGCGTCGCACTGGCTCGGGCGACCGACGCGCCCGGACGCGGCTTCCACTGGGGCCCCGAGGCGCACCACGCGAAGCTGCCGCGCGGCCGTCGGGTCGCCGTCGACCGCGTCGGCCCGCTCGAGCAGATCCTCTACGGCCCGGCGCCCGTCGCCGACGGCACCGCCAACCTCATCGGGGCGCTGAAGAAGTCGATGGCCACCACCGGCTACTCCGACCTCAAGGAGTTCCAGCGCGTCGAGGTCGTCGTCGCCCCCTACGGTCACTGACCGGCACCGCATGACCTCCGCCCCCGCGACCGATCCGGCGCCGCCGCAGATCTTCCCGCCCACCCTGCGGGAGGTGATGCTGCGGCCCCGCTGGATCGCGCTGCTGGCGTTCTCGCTGATCGTGGCGGGCGTGCTCGCGTGGCTGGGGCAGTGGCAGCTGGGCCGTGCGGTCGACACCTCGCCGCCCGAGCCGGGCCTGACCGAGGTCGTCCGTCCCCTCGACGACGTCGTGAAGCCGGGCGACTATCTGCCCGAACCCCTCGTGGGTCAGCGGGTCGCGGTGACGGGCACGTGGGTGGCATCCGACTTCATCGTCGTCTCCTCGCGCTTCAACGATGACGCCGAGGGGTACTGGGTCACCGGTCAGCTCCGCGTCGCCGGTGCCGCGCAACGCACCTCGGTCGCCGTCGCGACCGGCTGGACCCCGAGCCTCGAGCAGGCGAACGCCGCCGCCGCCGAACTCGAGCGGCAGGTCGAGGCCGATCCGACGGCCGTGGTCGAGGTCACCGGACGCCTGATCTCCGACGAGGGGCCGTCCCTGCCGCCGTCGGACGCCGACCCGTCCACCCTCACACGCATGTCGCCCGCCATGCTGCTCGGCCGGTGGCACGACATCACCGACGTGAGCGTCTACCGGCAATACATCGCGTCGCAGACCGCCATCGGTCCGCTCGTCGACATCTCCTCGCCGGCCCCCGACGAGCGCTCGCGGGTCAACTGGCTGAACATCTTCTACGCCGCCGAATGGGCCGTCTTCGCCGGTTTCGCGCTCTATCTCTGGTATCGCCTCGCGCGCGACGCGTGGGAGAAAGAGGTCGAAGACCTCGAAGACGAACAAGCCGACGCCCTCGCGGCGGGGCCCCCAGCGTCTCGCGACTAGACTGGCATCCATGCCTCGCGCCCCCAAGCTCGCCTCGTTCCCGGCGATCCGCGGAGCCCTGAAGTTCTACCAGATCTGCTCGATCATCACCGGTGTCGGCCTGCTGCTGCTGGTCGCCGAGATGATCCTGAAGTACACGCCCATTCACGTGGAGCTGTTCCTCGGCGGTTCCGGTGGCTTCCTGTGGTTCGCGGATGCCGTGCCCGGTCCCGACTGCCAGTGGTTCTCGCTGTTCGTCCCCGGCGGCAGCGGTTGCGAGATCCTGTCGACCGGAGACGGCGTCAACGTCTCGCTCGCGATCCTCGTCGCCCACGGCTGGTTCTACGTGGTCTACCTCTTCTCGTGCTTCCGCGTGTGGAGCCTCATGCGGTGGCCGTTCCGTCGCTTCGTCTTCCTCGCCCTCGGTGGCGTGGTGCCCTTCCTCTCCTTCATCCTCGAGGTGCGCACCGCCCGGAGCGTGCGCGCCTACCTCGCCGAGCGCGAAGCCGCCCAGGTCAGCGCTCCCGTTCCCACCCCGGAAGGCAACCGGTGACCGAACAGACCGAAACGTCCCAGCGCCCCGTCCTCGTCGTCGACTTCGGCGCCCAGTACGCGCAGCTCATCGCCCGTCGGGTGCGCGAAGCCGGCGTGTACAGCGAGATCGTGCCCCACACCGCTACGGCGGATGAGATCGCGGCGAAGAACCCCGTCGGCATCATCCTCTCGGGCGGCCCGTCGTCGGTCTATGAAGACGGCGCTCCCAGCCTCGACAGCGGCGTGTTCCACCTCGACGTGCCGACACTCGGCATCTGCTACGGCTTCCAGGTCATGGCGAAGGCGCTCGGCGGCGAGGTCGCGAACACGGGCCTGCGCGAGTACGGTGCCACCGACGCCACGATCGTGACCGAGGGCACGCTGCTGCAGGGTCAGCCGGTCGATCAGAACGTGTGGATGAGCCACGGCGACCAGGTGTCGCGCGCCCCCGACGGCTTCGAGGTCCTCGCCCGCACCGCGCACACGCCCGTCGCCGCCTTCGCGAGCGACGCGCGCCGCATGTACGGCGTTCAGTGGCATCCGGAAGTGAAGCACTCCGACCACGGTCAGCACGTGATCGAGAACTTCCTGCACAAGGCCGCGGGCCTGCCCGCCGACTGGAACAGCGGCAACGTCATCGCCGAGCAGGTCGAGCGCATCCGTCAGCAGGTCGGCACCGGCCGTGTCATCTCGGCGCTGTCGGGCGGCGTCGACTCGGCCGTCTCGACCGCTCTCGTCCACGAGGCCGTCGGCGACCAGCTCATCGCCGTCTTCGTCGACCACGGGCTCCTCCGCCAGGGCGAACGCGAGCAGGTCGAGAACGACTACGTCGCCTCCACCGGCGTGAAGCTCATCACCGTCGACGCGCGCGAGACGTTCCTGAATGCGCTCGCGGGTGTCAGCGACCCCGAGCAGAAGCGCAAGATCATCGGTCGTGAGTTCATCCGCGCCTTCGAGCAGGTGCAGGCCGACCTCGTCGCCGAAGCCAAGGCCGAGGGCGAGCAGGTGCGGTTCCTCGTGCAGGGGACGCTCTACCCCGACGTCGTGGAATCGGGCGGCGGTGCCGGCACCGCCAACATCACGAGCCACCACAACGTCGGAGGGCTCCCCGAAGACCTGCAGTTCGAACTCGTCGAGCCGCTCCGCACCCTCTTCAAAGACGAGGTCCGCGCCATCGGCCGGGAGCTCGGCCTCCCCGAAGCGATCGTCGGCCGCCAGCCCTTTCCGGGGCCCGGCCTTGGCATCCGCATCGTGGGCGAGGTCACCGCTGACCGCCTCGAGATCCTGCGTGAGGCCGACGCCATCGCCCGCGCCGAGCTGACGAAAGCCGGCCTCGACAACGAGATCTGGCAGTGCCCCGTCGTGCTGCTCGCCGACGTGCGCTCCGTCGGCGTCCAGGGCGACGGCCGCACGTACGGTCACCCCATCGTGCTGCGCCCCGTCTCGAGCGAAGACGCGATGACCGCCGACTGGACGCGCCTGCCCTACGACGTGCTGTCGAAGATCTCCAACCGCATCACCAACGAGGTGCGCGACGTCAACCGTGTGGTGCTCGACGTGACGTCGAAGCCGCCGGGGACGATCGAATGGGAGTGAGCTTCGGCTGACTTCTGACCCCGTAACGGCGTCGTCGCCTCGCGCCGAGCTGCGTGCCGCTTCCCTCCGGATCGAGAACGGGGCCCCTACCCCTCTCGCGAAAACACATCGCCCAGCACCCGAGACCTCCCGGTATCAAGAGAATGCAGGGGTATGGTTGCACCGGGGGGGGGGTGGGGGGGGGGGG
>NZ_CAUQWC010000093.1:0-11723 GCF_963521695.1 uncultured Microbacterium sp.
GGATGAGCCCGCGGCATCGACCTCGGTGCGGCGCTCGGTCCACGCCTCGCGCACCGCGGCCAGCACCTGGCGGAACGAGGGCTGCGGCGGGCGGGGTGTCGGCGGGAAGTACGTGCCGGCGTAGAACACGCGGCCCTCGGGGCTGGCGAACACCGTGAGCGGCCAGCCGAGGTGGGGAGTGAACGCGGACGCGGCGTCGAGGTAAGCGGCATCGACGTCGGGGTGCTCTTCGCGGTCGACCTTGATCGACACGAAACCCTCGTTGAGGATGCCGGCGGTCTCAGCGTCTTGGAAGGACTCCCGCGCCATCACATGGCACCAGTGGCAGGTGCTGTAACCGATCGAGACCATCACGGGGACGTCTCTCTCGGCCGCGAGCGCGAACGCCTCGGCCCCCCACGGGAACCACGCGACGGGGTTGTCGGCGTGGGCCCGCAGATAGGGGCTCGAGGCGTTCGCGAGGCGGTTCATGCGCTCCGGTTCACTCGACGTCGTCGGGGTGCGAGCCGACGC
The DNA here is from genome assembly GCF_963521695.1 of uncultured Microbacterium sp. Lineage (GTDB taxonomy): Bacteria > Actinomycetota > Actinomycetes > Actinomycetales > Microbacteriaceae > Microbacterium. Next base: position 514 of record NZ_CAUQWC010000093.1, read on the forward strand.
GGCCCGAACCGTCACCGGGGTCGACGGCGTCGATGGCGGCCATCTCGTCGGAGGTGAGCTCGAAGTCGAACAGGTCGAAGTTCTCTTCGAGGCGTTCGCGGCGCACCGACTTCGGGAACACGATGAAGCCGTGCTGGATGTGCCAGCGCAGCACCGCCTGGGCCGGCGACTTGCCGTGCGCCTCGGCGGCATCTTTCACCGCGGGCAGCTCGAACAGGTCGTACTTGCCCTGCCCGAGCGGGCCCCACGACTCGATGTGCATGTCGTGCTGCTGCCCCCACGCGGCGATCTCGCGCTGGCTGAGGGCGGGGTGCAGCTCGATCTGGTTGACCACGGGGGTCACGCCGGTTTCGGCGACGATGCGCTCGAGGTGCGGCACGAGGAAGTTCGAGACGCCGATCGAGCGGGTCTTGCCCGCCTCGCGGATCTCGATGAGCTTCTGCCACGCGTTGAGGTAGTTGTCGGCCTTGGGCGTCGGCCAGTGCACGAGGTACAGGTCGACGGCGTCGAGGCCGAGCTTCTCGAGGCTCTCGTCGATCGCGGCGTGCGGGTCGTCGCCGTCGTGGCGCGCGTTCCACAGCTTCGTGGTGACGAAGAGGTCGTCGCGGGAGAGGCCGCTGGAGGCGATCGCGCGGCCCACACCCTCTTCGTTCTTGTAGATCGCGGCGGTGTCGATGTGGCGGTAGCCGACCTCGAGGGCCTCGGACACGGCACGCTCGGCGTCGTCGGCGGGCACGAGGAACACGCCGTAGCCGAGCTGGGGGATGGAGTTTCCGTCGTTGAGCTGAACAGAAGGAACGGTCATGGCATCCACCCTAGGAGCCGCCTCCGACATCGGATCCGGGGGTTGACGGCCCCTACGACAGCGGAGGAGCGGATGCCGCCCGGGCGAGCGCGTCGGCGACGAGGCGCACGTTCTCGGTGACGGATCCCGCCGTCACGCGCACCCGCTGCTCGGCGGAGGCGTCGGCGACGAACGGCCCGCCCGCGGCCACCGCGATGCCCTCGGCGGCGAGGTGGACGACGGCCGCACGCTCGTCGCGGACGGGCAGCCACAGGTTGATGCCGTCGGGTGCGCCCACGTCGATGTCGAGGCGGCGAAGAGCCGCCGCCATACGGTCGAGCCGGTCGCGGTAGAGCAGGCGGGCGGTTCGGACGGGAGCGATCGAGCGGGGGTCGGTGAGCAGTTCGAGCAGCACCGCCTGCAGCAGCCTCGAGGTCCACCCGGGTCCCAGCATGCGACGGCGCACGATCCGCTCGACGATGCGGGCGGGCCCCCCGAGGGCCGCGATGCGGAGATCCGGGCCGTGCGACTTCGAGAACCCGCGCACGTGCACGACCTGCGCGGGGATCCACCGTGCGAGGGTCACCGCGGGGGCGGTGGCGATGAGGGCGGAATGGTCGTCTTCGATGACGGTCACCGCCCGCCCGCCCGGAACGGTGAGCAGCACGTCGGCCAGACGCCTCGCCCGCTCGACCGACATCGACACCCCGGTGGGGTTCTGCGCTCGCGTCTGCAGTACCAGCGTCGAGGGACGCTGCGCGAGCGCGCGCGCCAGGGAGGCGGGCAGGATGCCGTCGGCATCGCTCGCAAGCGGCATCGCGACGCCCCCGGTGGCCTCCACCAGGTCGAAGATGTACGGGAATCCCGGGGACTCCACCGCGACCCGGTCACCGAAGCGCACGACCTGCTCGACCGTGCGGGAGATACCGTCGAGCGCCCCGTCGACGACGGTGAGCGCCTCGACCGTCCGCACCGGCCAGTCCTCCACGAGGGCGTCGTGCAGCTCGGGGAGCACGGGAAGGTCGTGGTACCGGCCGGTGTCGGCGCGCGGACGTGCCCGCGAGAGTGCCCGCTCGAGCGAGGGCAGCATCGCCGGGTCGGGCGTGCCGAGCGAGAGATCGAGACGGATGCCGTGCGCGCCCCGCCCTCCGAGGCCGCTGGGCGCCGCGATGGGTGGACCCTCGCCCGCGGACATGCCGCGCACCCGCGGACTCAGCCACTCACGTCGCTCCGAGCGGACGAAGGTGCCGGAACGGCCCCGGGAGGTGACGACACCCGCGTGGGCGAGGGCGCGCCAGGCCGCCGCGATCGTCCCCGTGGACAGGCCGAGGTCGGCTGCCATCTGCCGCACGGTCGGAAGGCGCTCCCCCGGCACGAGCGTGCCGTCGGTGACCAGGCGGGCGATCTCCGCCGCCAGCCCCGCGGCGGAGCGGGACCCGAGGGCGCGGGGAGAGAGCATGCGGCTCCAATTAACGGCGAAGTCACCCGACGAAATCGTCGAGAAATGTTCAGGCGCGACAGTAACAGAACACCCCGCCAGAATGCGACCACCCGCATTCCCCCGCGGGGCAGAGATCGAGGAGGACCCATGACGACGGTGCGAGCGGCCATCACGCAGACCACGTGGACCGGTGACAAGGAATCGATGCTCGACAAGCACGAGCAGTTCGCCCGTGACGCGGCGGCGCGAGGAGCGGAGATCGTCTGCTTCCAGGAGCTGTTCTACGGCCCCTACTTCGGCATCACCCAGGACCAGAAGTACTACCGCTTCGCGGAGCCCGTCGACGGTCCGATCGTGCAGCGCTTCGCCGCCCTGGCCAAGGAGCTGGGCCTGGTCAGCGTGCTGCCCATCTACGAGGAGGCGCAGACCGGGGTGTACTACAACACCTCGGTGCTCGTCGACGCCGACGGCACCGTGCTCGGCAGCTATCGGAAGAACCACATCCCGCACCTCGACAAGTTCTGGGAGAAGTTCTACTTCCGTCCCGGCAACCTCGGCTACCCCGTCTTCGACACCGCCGTCGGCAAGGTGGGCATGTACATCTGCTACGACCGGCACTTCCCCGAGGGCTGGCGCGAGCTGGGCCTGAACGGCGCCCACATGGTGTTCAACCCCAACGCGACCAAGCCCGGTCTCTCGAACCGTCTGTGGGAGGTCGAGGGCCCGTGCGCCGCCGTCGCGAACGGTTACTTCGTGCTGCAGCCCAACCGCGTCGGCCGCGAGGACAACGAGTACGGCGAGGATGCCGTCACCTTCTACGGCACGAGCCAGGTCATCGATCCGCGGGGCAACCACGTCGGCGCGGTGGGCTCGGCCGAGCGCGAGGAGATCCTCATCCGCGACCTCGACATGGACCTCGTGCAGCAGATGCGCGACGACTGGCAGTTCTACCGCGACCGCCGTCCCGACACCTACGGCGAGATCGTGGAGGCCTGACATGGCCACCACCCTGCTCACGGGCGGCACCGTCGTGTCGGCGACGGGTCGCACCACAGCCGACGTGCTCCTGGACGGCGAGAGCATCGCCGCCGTGCTCGCGCCCGGGTCGACCCTGCTCGGCCACGACCTCGCGGCATCCGTCGACACCGTCATCGACGCCACCGGCAAGTACGTCATCCCGGGCGGGATCGACGCGCACACGCACATGCAGCTGCCCTTCGGCGGCACGAGCGCCTCGGACACGTTCGAGACCGGCACGCGCGCCGCCGCCTGGGGCGGCACGACCACGATCGTCGACTTCGCCGTGCAGCGCACGGGCGAGCGCGTTCAGGACGGCCTCGCCCACTGGCACGAGCTCGCCGCGGGCAACTGCGCGATCGACTACGGCTTCCACCAGATCGTCGGAGGGGTGGATGCCGACTCCCTCGCGGCCCTCCCCGGGCTCATCGACGAGGGCATCTCGAGCTTCAAGATGTTCATGGCCTACCCGGGCGTCTTCTACGCCGATGACGCGCAGATCCTCCGTGCCATGCAGGTGGCCGCCGACACGGGGCTCCTGACGATGATGCACGCCGAGAACGGTCCCGTGATCGACGTGCTCGCCGAGCAGCTGATCGAGAAGGGGAAGACCTCGCCGTACTTCCACGGCGTCGCCCGCGCCTGGCAGATGGAGGAGGAGGCCACCCACCGCGCGATCATGCTGTCGCACCTGACCGGCGCCCCGCTGTACGTCGTGCACGTCAGCGCGAAGCAGGCCGTCGAGCAGCTCGCCTGGGCGCGCGACAACGGCCAGAACGTGTTCGGCGAGACGTGCCCGCAGTACCTCTACCTGTCGCTCGAAGACCAGCTGGGCGCCACGAGCGAGGAGTGGGGAGACTTCGAGGGCGCGAAGTGGGTGTGCTCGACCCCGCTCCGCTCGAAGCACGAGGGCCACCAGCACCACATGTGGCAGGCCCTTCGCACCAACGACATCCAGATGGTGTCGACCGACCACTGCCCCTTTTGCATGAAGGACCAGAAGACCCTCGGTCAGGGCGACTTCCGCGCGATCCCCAACGGCATCGGCTCGGTCGAGCACCGTATGGATCTGATGTACCAGGGCGTGGTCACGGGGCAGATCACCCTCGAACGCTGGGTGGAGTTGACCAGCACCACACCGGCGCGCATGTTCGGCATGTACGGCAAGAAGGGCGTCATCGCTCCCGGCGCCGACGCCGACATCGTCGTGTACGACCCGGCCGGGCACACGTCCATCGGCGTGGACAAGACCCACCACATGAACATGGACCACTCCGCGTGGGAGGGCTTCGAGATCGACGGGCACGTCGACACGGTCATCTCGCGCGGCAAGGTCGTCGTCGACGACGGCGCCTACCTGGGCGCGCCGGGCGACGGCCGGTTCGTCAAGCGCGGTCTGAGCCAGTACCTGATCTGAGAGGAGACCCCATGGACTTCGGTGTCGTCCTGCAGACGAACCCCCCGGCCGCCCGCACGGTGCAGCTCTCGCAGCTCGCCGAGGCGCACGGCTTCAGCCACGTGTGGACCTTCGACTCGCACCTGCTGTGGCAGGAGCCGTACGTCATCCACTCGGCCATCCTCGCGGCGACCCGCCGGGTGACCGTCGGCCCGTTCGTGACCAACCCCGCGACCCGCGACTGGACGGTCACGGCATCCACGTTCGCCACCCTCAACGAGATGTACGGCAATCGCACGATCTGCGGCATCGGTCGCGGCGACTCGGCGGTGCGCGTCACCAACGGGCGCCCGACGACCCTCAAAGCGCTGCGCGAGTCGATCCACGTCATCCGCGAGCTCGGCAACTCCCGCGCCGTGGAGTACAACGGCGCGACGCTGCAGTTCCCCTGGAGCCGCGGGTCGGAGCTCGACGTGTGGGTCGCCGCGTACGGTCCGCTCGCACTGAAGCTCACCGGCGAGGTGGGCGACGGCTTCATTCTGCAGCTGGCCGACCTCGACATCGCCGAGTGGATGATCGCGACCGTCCGCAAGGCCGCCGAGAACGTGGGCCGCGACCCCGACGAGATCGCGTTCTGCGTCGCCGCCCCGATGTATATCGGCGAGGACACCCCCGAATCGCGCGCGCACATGATCGAGCAGTGCCGCTGGTTCGGCGGGATGGTCGGCAACCACGTCGCCGACATCGTGACCAAATACGGCCCTTCGACAGGCTCAGGGACCGAGGGAAAGGTTCCCGCCGCCCTCACCGACTACATCGCGGGGCGCACCGGATACGACTACAACTCGCACGGCAAGAGCAACAACGATCACGTCGACTTCGTGCCCGACGAGATCGTGGAGCGCTTCTGCGTGCTCGGCACCGCCGAGGAGCACATCACCAAGCTCGAGAAGCTCCGCGCCCTGGGCGTCACCCAGTTCGCGGGCTACCTGCAGCACGACAACAAAGAGGAGACCATGCGGGTCTACGGCGAGACCGTCATCCCCGCGCTCACTCCCCCGGTGACGGCGAAGCGGTGACACGACCGTGACCGACCAGGTGATCGCCCCCGGTACGGCGGCGCCCGTCGAGACGGCGGACGAGGGACGGATGCCGCGGGCTCCCGGCATCCGTTCCTCCCGTGCCCGCACCGCCGCGGTGCGAGCGGGATGGGGCATCGCCGGGATCGCGGTCGTCGTCGCCGCGTGGGAGTTGTACAAGACGTTCGGCCCCGCCGACGGCCTCACGGTCGGCAGCGACGGATCGGCCGGGTCCGGCGTCATCCTGCTCCCGCGCACGAACGACCGCGCCATGCCGCACGTGTGGGACATGATCACGCGCATGTTCGCACCGACGAGCGGCGGCGACACCCCGCCGCTGATCGTGTCCGTCGCGGGAGCGGCGGGGATGACGCTCGGCCTCGCCGCCCTCGGCTGGGTGATCGGCGTCGTGGTCGGCTCGCTCCTGGGCATCGCGATGCAGCGGTGGCGCCTGGTCGAGGCGGGACTGCTGCCGTGGATCGTGGTGAGCCAGATCGTTCCGCTCATCGCCTTCGCACCCGTGGTCAACGCGATCGGCACCCAGGTGGATCGCTCGGGCTTCCCCTGGCCGCCGTGGTTGTCGGTGGCGCTGATCGCGTCGTACCTGGCCTTCTTCCCCGTCGCGGTCGGCATGCTGCGCGGCCTCTCGGCGCCCGACGCCCTGCACCTCGACCTGATGCGCGCGAACTCGGCCGGCTGGGGGCAGACGCTCGTGCGACTGCGGTTGCCGACGGCCGTGCCTCACCTGTTGCCCGCGCTTCGCCTCGCCGCCGCGTCCGCGGTCGTCGGCGCCGTCGTCGCCGAGGTCTCGATCGGCCTCCGAGGCGGCATCGGACGCATGCTCATCCAGCTCGCCGGCCAGGCCTCATCCGACCCGGCCGCCCCCTGGGCCCCCACCTTCGGCACCGTCGTGATGGGACTCGTCGCCGCCGGCGGCGTCGCGCTCGTCGGGGTCGCTCTGCACCGTTTCCGTCGCGGGGAGGACACCGCATGACCACCCAGACCGTCACCGACCTCGCCGTCCGCGCCGCGGGCGTCGGCAAGGTGTTCCCCAGCGCCGGAGGCGAGGTGACCGCCCTCACCGGGGTCGAGCTCACCGTCGCCGCGGGAGAGTTCGTCTCGCTCATCGGACCCTCCGGCTGCGGCAAGTCCACGCTGCTGCGGCTCATCGCCGACCTCGACAGCCCCACCGGCGGCGAACTGACGCTCTACGGCAAGTCGGCGCGCCAGGCGCGACTCGACCAGGACTACGGCATCGCCTTCCAGCAGGCGGCGCTGCTGCCGTGGCTGACGGTGGCGGCGAACATCGCCCTCCCTCTCGACCTGCACAAGTGGCCGCGCGCCCGCCGCGACGCCCGCGTGACGGAGCTCGCCGAACTCGTCGGGCTCACCGACTTCATCGGCCGCTACCCCGACCAGCTCTCCGGCGGCATGCAGCAGCGCGTCGCCATCGCCCGCTCCCTCGCCGCGCAGCCCCGGCTGCTGCTGATGGACGAGCCGTTCGGCGCGCTCGACGAGATGACCCGCGAGCGGCTGCAGTCCGAACTCGCGCGCATCGCCGCCGAGACCGGAGCCGCCGTGGTGTTCGTGACGCACTCCATCCCCGAGGCGGTGTTCCTGTCCGACCGCGTCGTCGTGATGAGCCCTCGGCCGGGGCGCATCACCGACGTGGTCGACACCCGCCCCGGCCGCGAGCGCGACGACGACCTGCGCGAGTCGCCGGAGTTCTTCGCCCGGGTCACGGCCGTCCGCGAAGCGCTGCACGGAGCCCCCGTCCAGCGGGCGAACGAACGATGAGCGGGGTCCGGCGCGCGGCGCGCCCGCGGGTGGCATCCGGGATCCCCCGACGGACCACGGATGCCGAGACCCGGCGCTCCGTGGCATCCCTCCCCGTGGGAGGTCGGCGATGAACGCCACTCCCCTGCCCGGCTGGGCGCGTCTGGCCGCCCCCGTCGTCGTGGGGCTCGCGGGACTGCTCGCCTGGTTTGCGTTCGTCGCCTCGGGCAGCGCACCGCGGATGCTGCCCGATCCGATCGCGGTCGCGACCGAGCTCGTCGAGCGCTTCCCCCTGGTGTGGGAGGCGGCCGGCATCACCGGCACGAACGCCCTCGTGGGGCTGCTCGCCGGAACCGTCGTCGCCGTGCTGCTCGCCGCCCTCGCCGCGACCTGGCGGCCGGTCGACGGCATGACCGCACCGCTGGTCGCAGCCCTCGCGGTGGTGCCGATCGTCGCGCTCACCCCGATCCTCAACACCATGTTCGGAGCGTCCAGCCAGTTCGGACGCCAGGCCGTCGCCGCGATCGCGGCTTTCGTACCCGTTTTCGTCAACACCCTCCGCGGACTCCGTCAGACACGCCCGGTGCAACGCGACCTGTTCCGGGCCACCGCTGCCACCGGCGGACAGACGTTCCTGCGACTGACCCTTCCCACCGCGCTGCCGTACCTGCTCACGGGCGTGCGGGTCGCGGCATCCCTCGCCGTCATCTCCGCCCTGGTCGCGGAGTACTTCGGCGGCCCCGCCGACGGCATCGGCACCGCTATCGCCACATACGCCAAGTCGGGCCGCGCGGCCCTCGCCTGGGCGTTCGTGGGCGGAGGCATCGCGATCGGTCTCGTCTTCTTCGTCGTCACCGCCCTGCTCGAACGCGTCGTCGCGAAACGGCTCGGCGCCCTGCGCCCGTGACCGTGGCGGCACCGGGAACCTGCACCACCCGACACCCGCTCCACCCGAACCGGAAGGATCTTCCATGAGACACAGCACCCGTCGCGCCCTCGGCGCGATCGCGGGGGTCGCGGCCGCGGCCCTCACTCTCTCGGCCTGCTCGGGCGGCGGTTCCGAACCCGCGGCATCCGACGGAGACGTCACTCCCCTGACCTCGGTGAAGCTGCAGCTGCAGTGGCTGCCGCAGGCGCAGTTCGCGGGCTACTACGTCGCCCTCGATCAGGGCTACTTCCAGGAGGAGGGCTTCGACGACGTCGAGGTGCTCCCCTCGGGCGGCGACATCGTGCCGCAGGACGCCCTCGTCGCGGGCGACGTCGACTTCGCCGTCGCGTGGGTTCCCAAGGTGCTCGGCACGCTCGAGAACCAGGGCGTCGAACTCACCGACATCGCGCAGGTGTTCCAGAAGTCGGGCACCACCCAGGTGTCGTGGAAGGACTCCGGCATCACCGGCGTCGACGACTTCGAGGGCAAGCGCATCGGCTCGTGGGGCTTCGGCAACGAGTGGGAGATCTTCGCCGCGATGGCCGACCAGGGCCTCGACGCCTCGACCGTGCAGATCACGACGCAGGACTTCTCGATGAATGCACTGCTGGACCGCGATGTGGATGCCGCTCAGGCGATGACCTACAACGAGCTCGCGCAGCTGTTCGAGACGGTGAACCCCGCCACCGGGAACCTGTACACGATGGACGACGTCGACGTGATCTCGTACGAGGACACCGCCGGAGCCATGCTGCAGGACGCCATCTGGGCCGACACGCAGCGACTGGCCGACGACCCCGCCTACGCCGATGCCGCGAAGCGCTTCCTCAAAGCCGTCGTCAAGGGCTGGGTGTACGCCCGCGACAACCCCACCGAGGCGGCCGAGATCACCTACGCCGCGGCGACCGCGCCGGGTGTCGACGCCTTCCCCGTGGGCCCCACGCACCAGCTGTGGCAGATGAACGAGGTCAACAAGCTCATCTGGACGGGTGGAGAGTTCGGCATGATCGACTCCGCCGCGTGGGACCAGACGGTCGAGGGCGCTCTGAAGGCCGTCAACCAGGACGGCCTCAACCTCATCACCGAGGAGCCGGGCGACTCGGCGTACTCGAACGACTACATCGAGGACGCGCTCTCCGAGCTGAAGGACGAGGGCATCACCGTCGACGGTGAGTACACGCCGATCGAGGTGACGCTGACCGAGGGCGGCAAGTAGCGCCGACAGACGGTGGGGCGGTCTCTTCCCGGGGCCGCCCCACCGTCGTGTCTGCGCGACAGTGGGGCCGCCCCGCGGTCGTGTCTGCGCGACAGGGGGGCCGCCCCGCGGTCGCGCGTGCGCGGCGATGCGGTCACCTCGGGCGGTCGGCGCGCCGTCGTGTCGCCTCCGGCACCCCTCGCGAGGGGCGCACTCCTCGACCGCCGAGGCGGGCGCCGCGCGGACGACCCCGCACCGAGCCGCCCCCGGCCGACCGTGGTTGACTACCCCCATGCCCGTCACCCCTCCGGCCCATCACGCAGAGCGCCGCCCCGACTCGGGTGTGCGGCGCGGTCTGAAGCTGGCGGCGATCGCTCTGGCCGTCCTCGTGGTGGCATCCGTGGCCGTCAGCGGGTTCTACGCGTGGTCGCTCACCCAGCGCCTGCAGGAGGCCGCGGTGCCGCTTCCGGACGCGCCCTCCGAGCCCCCCGCCCTGAGCGCCTACTCGGGTCCCTTCGCGGTGCTGGTGGTCGGAACCGACGAGTGCGACGACGTCGTCGCCGGAGCGTTCGGCGACCGCTGCTCCGACCCCGAGAACGCCGGCACCCGCAACGACGTCAACATGCTCGTCCACGTCTCCGCCGACCCCCGACGCGTCACCGTCGTGTCGTTCCCGCGCGATCTGCAGATCGAGATCCCGGAGTGCACGGCCGAAGACGGCAGCACGTTCGCGGGCGCCTTCAAGGCGTCGATCAACACCGCCTACGAAGCCGGCGGGCTGACCTGCGTCGCCGAGACGGTGTCGGAGCTGAGCGGCCAGAGCATCCCGTTCGCGGCGAAGGTCAGCTTCGGCAACGTCGTCAACATCACGGATGCCATCGGCGGCGTGGAGGTCTGCATCGGCGGCGACGGCATCGACGACCCCGATGCCGGCATCCAGTGGGCGGCCGGTCCCCGCGTGGTGAAGGGTTTCGACGCGCTGGCGTTCCTGCGCACACGCAAGGGCATCGGCGACGAGAGCGATCTCGCCCGCATCGGCAACCAGCAGCAGTACCTCTCGCGTCTGCTGAACAAGCTGCGCAGCGACGAGGTGCTGTCGAACCCCGGAACCCTCCTCGGACTCGCCAACACGGCCGTGAACAACATCACGCCGAGCGAGAGCCTCGCCGATCCGGTACGGATCGCCCAGCTCGCCTACACGCTGAAAGACGTGCCCTTCGACGACATCACGTTCGTGCAATACCCGGTCGACGACGATCCCGACGACAGCAACCGCGTCGTCCCCTCCCTCGAGTCCGCCGCCGTACTGTGGGACGCCCTCGACCGCAACGCGCCGATCGCCCTCACCGGCGACCTCGGTTCGAACGAGGGCGTGATCGCCGACCCGTCGGCGCCGACCGAGGCACCGTCCGAGCCGTCGACCGAGCCGAGCGCGCCCACCCCGAGCGCCACGGATGCCGCCGGCGCCACGCCCGCGCCCGACGTGGTGGAACTGCCCTCCAACGTCAACGGCTCCAAGGCCACGCAGGCCACCTGCTCCCGCGGGAACGGCTGAGGTCGGGCGGCGGCGTCCCCGACGTCAGCGATCTGCGCA
>NZ_CAUQWC010000094.1:0-11643 GCF_963521695.1 uncultured Microbacterium sp.
ACCCTGCGGATCCCGCTGGGCTGAGCCGGGTTTCGCGGGGCCCGCAGGGCGGTCCGTTTCGCCCGCGGCTCGCGTGGGGGTGACCGGGTCGGCCGACCGCGGCTCGCGCGGGGGCTACCGGTTCGGCATCCACCCGTCCCGGCCGCCGACGCCACCGGAGCGCACCTGGCCCCGCGCACCCTGTCCGCAACCGACGCGCGTCTCCGTACGGCCCCCTCAGAGGCCGACGAAGGGCCAACCGGGTGTGGCCGATCGTCGGTGTCGACGCCGTGGGTCCCGGTGGAAACGTTCCTGATGCGCCGGACATCGACGACCGCCGGGGTCGCGGGCGGCGCTCACCGTAACGAAGGGTTCCAACGATGACAGAGCGCAACGTCTCCCTCCTCGAAGAGATCGCCGAGCAGGACCAGGCCTTCACCTCGGCCGGGCAGGGATGGACCACCACCATCACCTCGCTCACCTGTTACGGCGTCAGCTGGGTCGCCGGAAACAACGGTCAGGTCTGCACCGCGACGGTCGAGTGCCAGAACAACTGCAACTGACACGACGGCCCCGGCGCGTGGTGGCCAGCGCCGCCACGCGCCCCGTCGGAAAGGCGAACGAATGAGTCCCGTAGAGACCTTGGACCGCGTCGAACGGTCGCTGGAGAACGTCTTGTCGGCTGCCGACGAGCCCGAGCGGGCTGCGGCGGCGACGGTGGTCGCCGACCTGCTGAGTGCTCCGGCGCCCCGATCTCTGACGAACGCCGAGCAGACCGCCGTGGTCGACGCGTTGCGGGCGCTCGGACCGACGGCGGGACTCGTCGACCTCGTGGATGCCGTCGCCCGCGCCCTCGCCGGTCCGGAGTCGGCCGAGATGCTGTCGCATCCGGTGATGGATACCGACGGCCGGGCACCCGAACACCTGCGAACGCACCTGCGCGAACGCGCGGCTGATGCGTTCGGGCGCGTCGTGGTGCACCTCGTCGACGACTTCCGGGCCGCGCAGGACGCACCGCACGACGCACCCGCGGGATTCGGTCCGTTCATCGACTGGGTGACCGGCGCCGGACGCGAGCGCCTCTTCACCGACCACGCCCACGCGCTCGCCGCGACGCGGGCCGCCCTTGCGGCATCCGTCCGGGCCCTCCGCGAGATGCTGGACCGCGTCGAAGACGACCGTGTCGCACTCGCCGCACTGACGGGCGGGTCGGACCGTGCGCGGCTGAGTTCCCTGCGTGTGGGAGCCGGCGACACGCACGGCTCCGGACGCGTCGTCACGGTGCTCGAGTTCGATGACGGCGCGCGGGCGGTCTACAAGCCGCGATCGCTCGCCGGCGACAGTGCGTTCGTCGCCGTGCTGCAGTGGGTGGGTCGCGAGACCGGCATCACCCTCCCCTCGGTGCGCACCCTCGACCGCGGCGGCTACGGCTACGCGGAGTTCATCGACCGTATCGGCGACCTCCCGCGCACCCGCGCGCGGTCCTACCTGCGCGATGTCGGGTCGCTGCTGGCGATCCTGCAGGCCCTGCGCGCCAACGACATGCACTTCGAGAACATCGTCATGGGCCCCGAGGGGCCGGTCGTCATCGACGGCGAGACGCTGCTCACCCCGGTGGCCCGGCACCTCCCCGACTACGCCGACGGGGCTGCATCCGATATCGCGGGCCGCACGATCTCTCAGTCGGTGCTCGGGATCGGCATCCTGCCGACGGTCATCGGCGGAGCGAACGACGACCCCGGGCTCGACATCGGTGTCCTCGGCTTCCGCGGGGGACAGCTGAGTCCCTTCCGCAGCGTCGTCATCCGCGACGCCCATTCCCTCGACGTGCACACGGTGCTCGCCCGCACCGAGGTCTCGGGGGACGCGCCGGCCGATACCTTCAGCGTCCTCGACGCCGCCGAGCAGCGCGACGCCGTGCGCGCGGGCTACCGGGCGACGGTGCTCGCCCTCGCCCAGCGGGCCGACGACCTCGCCGACGTCGTCGCGCGCGCCTTCTCGGGCGTACGCGTCCGGCACGTGCCGGCGGCGTCCGCGCTGTACCGCCAGATCCTGACCCTGGCGCACCACCCGCAGGCGTGGAGCGACCGCCACCTGCGGGCCGCCGTGATGTCTCGGGTCGTCCTCCGCCGCGGAGACGCCGCCGATCCCGCGCTGCAGGCGTCGGAGGCCGCGCAACTCGCCCACGGCGACATCCCCCACTTCACGCTTCGCGCGGACTCGACGCTGCTGACCGACTCGGACGGCCGCACGTTCCCCGCGCTGATCGAACGCTCGCCCATCGACAACGCCCGTGACGGCATCTCCGCCCTCGTCGCCGAGCTCGACGCGCAGAACCGTGCCATCGACCTGGCCTTCGTCTCCTCGCTCAGCACCGACGACGACGTCACGGCGTGGCCCGAGTCCCCGTCGCCCGGCGCCGACGACGACGAAGCGTCTGCGGTGGCGCGCGGCATCCTGGACGATCTGGTCGCCTCGGTCGTGCGCGGAACGGCTCCGCGCTTCCCCTCGACGTGGATCGATCCGCAGGTGACCGTGCCCGACCAGGCGCAGTGGTCGCCCGGCACGCTCGGGTACGACCTCTACGGAGGAGCGCCCGGCGTCGCGTTGGCCCTCGCAGCAGGAGCCGCCGTGTTCGGCGACGAACGCTACGCCGACGTCGCCCTCTCGGTCCTCGACCCGATCGCGCGCCAGTTCGCCGACGGAGTGATCGACGAGCTCCCCTTCGCCGTCGGAGGGCTCACCGGCGCCGGCAGCACCGCCTACGCGCTGTCGGTGGGTCACACGCTCCTCGGGCCCGATTCCTTCGCCCTCGATCGCGCGGCGCTCCTTCGGGTGCTCGGGCGGGGAGTCGGTGGTCCGGACCAGTCGTGGGACCTCGTCAGCGGCACGGTCGGCGCGCTCGCCGCCGCGCTGGCCGTCGACGACGGCACCGGAACCGAGACAGTGGAAGCCATCGCCCGCCGTGTCCGCGCGCAGTCGCCGCTCTTCGACGCCGATACCGCCTACACCGGCTACGCGCACGGCGCGGTCGGTGCCGCGTCGGTCCTGCTCCGCGCGGGAGCGCACCTGGACGACTCCGGCCTCGCCGCGGCCGGCTCGCATCTGCTGCGTCGTGTGATGAGCACACGCCGGGAGACCGGCTGGCCGCGCACCTTCGCCGCCGACGACCGCACGGCGGGCCACGCGTGGTGTCACGGATCGACCGGCATGCTGCTCGCGGCCGCCGAAGCGCACGCGATCGATGCGGACCTCGTCTCGTCGGCGCAGCTGGTCGAGCTGTCGAGGGGCGTGCTCGCCGAGGGGCTCGGCAACAACCCCACCCTCTGCCACGGCGACGCGGGCACCATCGACGTGCTCGCCTACGTCGGCACCGTGGCCCCCGACCTCGTCGCCGACGGGCGCCTCGTGGCGCGCCTCACTCCCGGTCTCGCCGCGGGAGCGGCGTCGGCCTTCGTCCGCGCCCGTGCGGGCAGACGCAACCGGTACGGCTTCGTGTCGTCCCTGATGATCGGCTCCGCCGGCACCGCGTGGTCGCTCATGCGCGCGCAGCGCCCGGACCTCCTCCCCAGCGTCCTCGGACTCCACAGACCCCTTCTCGACGAGAAGGCGGAACCCATGCACACCCACGAAGAGAAGGAAGGCACAACATGACCACCAACACGCACAACCGCACCGGCTTCATCGCGGAGGACGACCTCGTCCTGCTCTCGGAGAACGCTCAGGACGTCTCGGCCGGAACGACGACGGCTCCCTGCGCCGTCGCCGGCCTGACGATCGCCGCGACGGCCGCGTTGCCGGGCTTCTGTCCGACCGGGGCGTGCACGACCCGCTGCACCCAGGGCTGAGACCCTCGGGCCTCCGCCGCCCACGGCGGCGGAGGTCCCCTCCCACTTCCCCAGAAAGGACCGCTCCATGCTCACGACGTACGCCATCGACATCGACGCAGCGCTGCACCCCCTCGCCGGGCGTTTCGAGCGGTTCCACGCGGGACTCCTCCGGCGATCGGGCGAGCGTGTGCTGCGGCTCCTCGACGATCGACGCGCAGACCTGCCCGGACTCTCGCCCTCGGCGATCGTGGCGCGCCACCTGGGCGATCTCGCCCACGCGCTCGACGGCGTCAGCATCCGCGCGCTGATCACGCACTTCGTCGACGCCCAGGACAGCGACGGGCGGTCGTACGCCGACCACGCGGAGCGCCTCGACGACCCGGAGCTGCGCCGCGCGATCCTCGACTCCTACCCCGAGCTCGCACGCCTGCGCGAGCTCATCGTCGCGCAGCACGAGCGGGCGCTGGAGGAGTGCCTCGATAGCGCCGCGGCGTCGGCGGCGCTGATCGTCGGACGCTCGCCGGGCGATCTCACCGAGATCGCGCACGTCGGCGGAGACCTGCACCGCGGCGGCCGCAGCGTCCTGATGGTGCAGTGGGGCGATCGTCGCCTGGTCTACAAGCCGGCCCCCGCGCTCTCGAGCAGGGTGCTCGCGCGGGTGCGCGACATCGTCGACCCCTCGCGCGACCTGCTCGGACCTCTCGTCCCCGAGGTGCTGGCCGACGACGGCTCGTCGAGCTGGCACACCTTCGTCGAGCGGGCCGATGTGTTCGATGCCGGCGACGCCGAGCGCTACCTCGCGCGCTTCGGTGCGACCACCGCCCTCGCCACGGCCCTCGGGTCGACCGACCTGCACACCGAGAACATCATCCCCACCGCCGACGGTCCCATGGTCGTCGACGTCGAGACCTTCACCGGCCTGCCCCGCGCCGCCGGCACCGACGCCACCGCCCGCGAGGCCCTGGCGCAACGCCTGGAGGAGAGCGTCTTCCGTACCCTTCTCGTGCCCGGTCGCTTCGTCGGCGGCTCGCTCGACATCGACGTGTCCGCCCTCGGCTCGGTGGAGCGAACGGATGCCATCACCTACTCGTCGTTCGTCGTCACGGGCGTCGGCACCGACGCCATCGGATTCGCAACCGCCGACGGCACGATGGACAGCGGCCACCGCCTCCGCGACCCCGAGGGCGCGACCATCGACCCCCGCCTGCACGCGGGCGCGCTCGCCCGGGGCTACGCGCGGATGCGAGAGATCGTCGTCGACTCGATCGACCGGATCGTCGACGCGGTCGCCATCGAGCAGCCCCTGCGCGTGCGGATCGTGCCCCGACCGACGCGCGTGTACGCACGGTTCATCGAGGCGTCCACCCACCCCGTCTACCTCGCGTCCACCGATGCGCGTCGAGGGCTGTTCCACAAGCTCGGGCGCAGTCAGCTGCCCCTCTCGGCGACCGAGCAGGAGACGCTCGTCGACGCTGAGGCGGATGCGATGTGCAACCTCGACGTCCCGTACTTCGAGCAGGTGGACCGCAACCGGGGTGCCGACCTGGTCTGCTGGCATCCGGACGGGCCGCGCGGCATCCAGGAGGCTCCCTCCGTCGTGGAGTCGGCGACGGCGCACCTGACGACCTTCGCCGCGGGCGGCGGCTCGAATGACGAACGCGACCTGCGCCTCTCGCTCGAGACTTCGACCGACGACGTGTGGCGGGCCCCGCTGCGCGCCGCCGGACAGACCGTGCCGTTCCCCTCGACTCCACTGCCCGACCCCGCGCATCACGTGCGCGGAGCCGACGGGCGCACCTGGCTCACCGCCATCACCGTGGGCGCGGGCTTGCGCCTGGCTCCGCTCACCCTGGCCTTCTTCGAGGGCGGCGGAGCGCTCGTGGCCGCCTCGCATCATCCCGGAATCGATCCCGCCCTCCTCGCCGAAGCGGCCACCGGAGCCGTGCGGCACGACCCGCCCGACGACGACGCGGCACCGCTGCTGCTGTCGCCGTTCATCGGGTTCGTCGCCGAGGAGGTGACGCGGGCCGAACTGCGCCGCAGCGGGATCGACGTCGACGGCGGCGTGCTGTCGGCCCGTCACCTCGACCGGCTGCCCACCGCGTCGCTGGACGACTTCGACTACCTCGGCGGTTTCGGGGGCTACCTCGCCGCCCTCGCGCGGTACCCGCTCACCGACCTCGACCCCGAGCGCGCCCGGGTGGCCGTGCACGGATTCTTGGATGCCACGGGCTCGGCGCTCGCCGACCCGTCGGTGCCGGGGCTCGCCCACGGGCTCGCCGGACGCATCTCGGCGCTGACCGCGGCGCACCGCCTCATCGGCGGCGACGACCGGATCCACCGCGTGGTGGAGGAGCTGTGCCATGCGTTCGACGCGTCCGCTCCCGAGCTGCGCACCGCTGAGGGAGCGCGATCCTGGTGCCGCGGGTATCCCGGCATCCTCGCCGCGGTCGTCGATGCGGCGGTCGAGGTGGGCATCGACCCCCGCTCGCCGGCCATCGTGGACCATGCGCGCACCACGCTGACCGGTCCCCGCCCGGCATCCGAGGCGGTCGACCTCAGCCTGTGCCACGGCGTCGGAGGAGAGGCGCTCACCCTGCACCTGCTCTCGCGCCGTCTCGACGACGCGTGGCTGTCGGAGGTGGCCCAGGATGCCGCCGAGACCGGGCGCGCGGCCGTCCGCGACGGCGCGTGGACCTCGGGGCTGGGGTGCGCCCCGCAGCACGAAGGCTTCCTGCTCGGGTCATCGGGGTGGTTCCTGGCCGAATCCGTCCTCGCCGGCGCTTCGGCGCCCCGGATGCTGGATGTGATCGCATGAGCCGCGTCCGCGTCCGCCCCGTGCGCCAGTTCCTCATGACGGAGTGCGGCCTGTGCTGCGCGGCGATGGTCCTGAGCGCCTACGGTGCGCCCCGCCAGATCGCGAGCCTGCGCCAGGACGTGGTCATCGGTCGCGACGGACTGACGCTGGCGGGCGTCGCCTCGGCTCTGCGCAGTCGGGGGATGCAGACGCGCGTCTATCGTGCGGCGCAGCACGCCGTGCCCGCCGTCACCCTGCCGGCCATCGCGTACTGGGACGCCCAGCACATGGTCGTGGTGGAGCGCATCCACCGCGGATCCTGGACGATCGTCGACCCCGCGGGCGGCCGCTCCACCCTGTCGGATGCCGAGGTCGCGGAGCACTACTCCGGAATCGTCGTCGAGGCAACACCCGGCCCCGATTTCGTCGCCGCGCCCGGGCGTCCGAGCGGCATCTGGAAGACGCTGTGGGGGATGTGCCTCGGCGCCCGGCGGCCCTTCGCCGCAGTGCTGGCCCTGTCGCTGCTGTCGTACCTGCTGATGATCGCCCTGCCTCTGGCGACCGAGCAGGTGGTCGATCTCGCCAGCGCCTCGTCGGAGCCGAACGCCCTGGCGCCGATCTTCGTCGGCGTCGCCGCGGCGGCGGTGCTGTACTTGCTGCTGTCGCTCGCCCGCAGCCTCATCGCCTCCACCGTCGTCGCGCGCATCGGGCTCGCCCTCGGGTCGACCACGTTCGGGAAGCTGCTGCGCCTGCCCTACGCGTTCTTCGCCGCGCGCAGCAACGGCGAGCTGATGTACCGGCTGACGAGTCTCGCCGGCATCCGCGACCTGCTGTCGGGACAGCTCACCAGCGCGCTGCTCGACGTCGGGGCGCTTGTCATCGTGACCGTGTTCGCCTTCGTGCGGGAACCGACCCTCGGCGTCGTGGTGCTCGCGCTCATCGTCGTCATGGCCGGCCTCACCGTGATGGGCGCGAAGGCGTCGCGCCGCATCACCGACGAGGAGATCTCCGCGAACGGTGTGGCGACGGGCATGCAGATCGAGGCCGTCGGCGCCATCGACGTGCTGCGCGTCGCCGGGGTGTCGGGGTCGTTCTTCGCCGAGTGGCGCGGCCACTTCGGTCGGGCCATCGCGCTGCTCGCGCAGCGGATGCGCTTGCAGGGAGCCATCTCGACGGCCACGTCGACCATCCAGGTGTTCGGACCCTTCGCCGTCCTCGCGGTGGGTGTCTCCCTCGCCGATACCGGCGTCGTCGGCCTGGGCGCCGCGGTCGCCCTTCAGGCGCTCACCGCCACGGCCCTGGGCGCCGTGCAGTCCCTCAGCACGTCGGCCATGCAGGTCGCCCAGATGGGGGTCTACGTCGAGCGGCTCGCCGACATCCTCGAGCAGCCCGACGACACCGTCTTCGGTGACGAGCACGCGGACCTGGACGGATCGGTGGAGTTCGTCGACGCCTCCTTCGCGTACCCCGGCGCCGCGACAGAGGCCCTGCGGGGCGTCTCGTTCCGCGTCGAGCCCGGGGAGCGCGTGGCCGTCGTCGGCCCGACGGGTTCGGGCAAGACGACGCTGGCGCAGATGCTCGTGGGCCTGCACGCGGCGTCCGCCGGAGAGGTGCGGATCGGCGGTCGAGCGCTCAGCGAGGTCTCGCCCGAGTCGCTGCAGCGGATCCTCGCGTGGGTGCCGCAGGACGTCCGGCTGAGCAGCCGGTCGGTGGCCAAGAACATCGACTTCGGCAACGAGGATCCGCGTATGGACGAGGTCGTCCGCGCCGCGCACGCGGCAGCCCTCGGGCCGACCGTCGAGGCGATGCCGCTCGGGTATCACACCCACGTCGGCGATCTCGGCGGAGGACTGTCGGGCGGTCAGAAGCAGAGGGTGGCGCTGGCTCGGGCCCTGGTCCGCTCGCCCCGCCTGCTCGTCCTCGACGAGGCGACGAGCGCCCTCGACACGATCACCGAAAGCCGGATCGTCGAGGCCCTCGAAGCGCTGGAGTGCACCCAGATCATCATCGCCCACCGCCTTTCGACGATCGCGCGGGCGGACCGCGTCATCGTCGTCGACGAGGGCCGGATCGTCCAGCAGGGCACTCACGACGAACTCATCGCGTGCGAGGGCACGTACCGGGATCTCGTGCAGGCCCAGTTGGAGGTGCGCGCATGAGAACCACCGCCGCCGAACGCACAGAAGGAGGAAGAAGATGACGACACCCATCGTGGTGGCTGAGGGCCTGTCCAAGAGATTCGGTCGTCGAGACGCCGTCACCGACATGAGCTTCTCGCTGGTCCCCGGACGCGTGCTGGGGCTTCTCGGACCCAACGGGTCGGGGAAGTCGACCACCCTCAAGATGCTCCTCGGACTGATGCGGCCGACCTCGGGTACGGCGCTCATCGAGGGCACGCCCTATGCGCGGCTGCGGGATCCCGCCCGCACCATCGGCGCAGCGCTCGAGAACACGGCGTTCTCACCCGCGCGATCCGGTCGTGATCACCTCCGCATGCTCGCGCCGTACGCCGGCGCTTCGTACGCCGATGTCGATACCGCTCTCGAGACCGTGGGGATCTCGGATGACGCCCACCGGGCCGTGAAGCAGTACTCCCTCGGGATGCGTCAGCGTCTGGCGCTCGCCGCCGCCCTGCTGGGCCGCCCGCGGGTGCTCGTGCTCGACGAGCCCGCGAACGGGCTGGACCCCATCGGTATCACCTGGCTGCGTCAGACGCTCAGCGCCCTGGCCCAGTCGGGCGTGGCCGTGCTGGTGTCGAGCCACCACCTCGCCGAGGTGGACCGGGTGGTTCAGGACGTCGTACTGATGCACCGCGCCCGCACCGTCTTCGCCGGCACGCGCGAAGACCTCCTCCGCGGGGCGTCCGTCCTGACGCTGGCGACGGGGGAGAGGGAGGATGCCGTGCGCAATCTGCTCCGGGAACGATTCGACCTGCGCCCCCTGCCCGATGGCCGGTTCTGGGTGGGCGAGCGCGCGGAGGTGCTGGAGGGCGTGCTGCGCAATCGCGGTATCGACCGGGGGGAGGCGTCGGTGACAGCCGCCGACCTCGAGTCGGCCTTCATGGTGCAGACCGCGACGACGACGGCGGTGGCGCAATGACCGCGTTCGCCACGTCGCTGCGCGTTGAGCAGCGCAAGCTCACGACCGTTCACCTCTGGTGGATCCTGCTGGTGGCGCTGGCCGTGGTGTCGCTTGCCGCCCCCGCGGGACTGGTCGTCATCGCCCGAGCCGCCCCTCTGTCGCCGCTGACCTTCGCCACCTCGACGGAGGTGCTGGTCGCGTTGAACATCATCGGCGCCCTGGGCTACATCGTCCCGCTGGGGATGGGCGTGCTGATGTACTCGAGCGACCTCGCGCGCCGCACCCTGGCGCTGACCCTGCTCGGCGAGCCCCGTCGCCTGCGGGTCTACCTCTCGAAGCTCATCGTCGCCGCAGCCTTCGGAGCCGTCGCCGGTGCGGTGACAGCGGTCGCCGGTGCGCTCAGCGGTGTCCTGGCCTTCCAGGCGACCGGCTCGCTCCCCGGCGACGCCTTCGCGGCGGCCGTCGCGGATCTGCTGCCCGTCATCCCCGTCTTCGCGCTGTGGAGTGCGCTCGGCGTGGGGCTGGGCGCCCTCGTCGGATCCCCCGTCGTCGCGATCGTCGGCGTGGTGGTGGTGACGCAGGTGGTGGAGCCCGTGGCCCGGGTTCTGGCGGCGTCGTCCGGCGTGCCCGACGCGGTGGCGTTCTTCCCCGGTGCGGCGCACGACGCGGCCATCGGCGGAACACTGATGACGCTGGCATCCGGGGCCGAGCCGCCGTCGGCGCTCGTCGGAGCGCTCGTCCTGCTCGCCTACGCGGCGGTGTTCGTGGCGGCTGGCGCGGTGCGCGCGCAGCGCTACGAGCTCACGTGAGCGGGGTTCGCCGAAGGTCCATCGCACGTCTGGCCGATCGGCCGAATCGGCCGCCGGATCGGCCGTCTACCGTGAGAACACTCACCGAGCAGAAGGAGAGATCGTGAACAAGTGGAAGAGCGTCGAGGCGATCGTCGTCGGCGTCTGTGCTGTCGTGGCTGTCGTGCTGGGCCTGTTCGTGGCTCCGCTGGTGCCCGGGTTCGTGCCGAATCTGCAGATCGTCGCGGTGCTGATCGGCGCGGCACTCGCCGTGTACGCGTGGTGGCTGTGGCGTCGAGCCGGCACCTCTGCGAGGGCCGACGCGTCCCCCGGTCCCGCGACGCGCTGATCCCCCGAGGGCCGTGCCCGGCACGACGCCGGCACGGCCCTCGGGCGTCTCCGCGACCGTACGATGGGGCTCCCCGCCCACGCTTCGTAAGGATCGCGCGATGACCGAGAACCCCCTCGCCCACCGCCTCGACTACACGCTCGACGAGCTCGTCGACGGTGCGCTCTCGGCATCCCCTCTCGCTCTTCTGCGGCGCTGGCTCGACGACGCGGCCGACCTGCCGGAGCCGAACGCGATGGTCGTGTCGACGGTGGATGCCGAAGCCCGGCCGACTGCGCACACGGTGCTGCTGCGCGGAGTCGACGACGACGGGGCGCTGTGGTTCTTCACCAATCGGCTGTCGCGCAAGGGCCGGGCGCTGGCTGCGAACCCGGCGGTGTCGATCCTCTTCCCCTGGTACGCGCTGCAGCGCCAGGTCATCGTGCTCGGCACGGCGACGCCCCTGCCGGCGGAGCGGGATGACGCGTACTTCGCCTCCCGTCCGCGCGGTTCGCAACTGTCGGCGTGGGCGAGCCACCAGTCGGAGTCCGTGGCATCCCGAGCCGCCCTCGAGGAGCAGATGGCCGAGGTCAGCGCCCGGTTCCCCGACGACGAGCCTGTGCCGCGGCCGCCGCACTGGGGTGGATACCGGGTGGAGGCGCGCGAGATCGAGTTCTGGCAGGGGCGTCCGTCGCGCCTGCACGACCGGATCGTGTTCACGCGACCGGATGCCGCGGGGGAGTGGACGGCGGTCCGGCGGCAGCCGTGACCCCGTCTCGCCGCGAGGAGCGGAGGGCGCCGCGGCCCTGACGCGTTCCTCCGCGTGGAGCGGAGGGCGCC
>NZ_CAUQWC010000095.1:0-11641 GCF_963521695.1 uncultured Microbacterium sp.
GAAGCAAGTCATGACCGTGCAGGGGATCCCCGACGACCACCTCGTCTGGAACGACCCGGCGATCGACCAGCGAATCTTTGACACCTACGACACTGTCCGCCTGGACGGCTGGTGGCACGTCTTCTACAAGTAGCTCGCCCCACACACTTCGCCCCGCCGCGGTCCGCGCGGGGCGGCACCGGCTCCACCTCCAGGTGGGGAAACACAACCAAACAGACCGGAGACGTTCTCAGACGGAAGGGGAACGGCTTCGGGTGCTTCAGCCGAAAGGAGGCGCACCAATGCACATCAGATCAATCTACGAAGAGCACTACCTCGGAGAGACCTACCGGACAGGGGTCGCCTACCTGAGGGCCCGCACCGAGAAAGACGACCGGGCACCCCGCCGCGTCGGCGACTACTCGATTACAAGGCAACGAGAGTTCATCGCCAAAGCCGCCAGAGCCGAGCGCGTGATCATCATCGCCGAGTACATCGAGTACGGCGACGAACCGGGCTACCAACCCGCCTTCCTCCAAGCGATGGCCTTCATCTCGGAAACCCAGGTCCCCGACCTCTTCGTCGCCAGCGATGAGTACCTGACCTGGCGGTGCCATGAAGTCGACTCGTTCATGGACTACCTCAGAACGAGTCACGTCCAACTCATCACCGCAGTCGCGATCTAGAAGCACACCAACACCGTCACACCGTGGGGCCAGACGCGCAGCCAGCCGCCCGGCCCCACGGCCACCCCTGTCAATCCAGCCAAACATATGCGGCGCGAGTTTTCCCCAGGTCAACGATGCGAAAAGCGCAACAACCCACGTCCTCAAACGTCTCGACTTAAGAGGGGAAGAGAGCGTTAATCAGAAGGCTGGGTCCGTCCACGAAGACCGGACCCGACCTCGAAAGGAGGCACCTATGACCAACACCACCGACTCACAACCCGCGAAACGACGAACATCCTTCGCCGGATGGGAGCAACTCCTCGGCCTCGACGGCACCACGCCCGCGAACGCCGTCGAGTCCGGCGGACAAGCCGTCCTATACCTACGCGTATCGACGCAGCGGCAAATGCACACCGCCGCCGACATCGACGCCGACGGTAACTCCATCGCCACCCAGCGCGAGCTCTGCGCCAAACGATGCAAACGACTGAAGGCACCGATCGCAGAGACATTCGTCGAGCCGGGAAACTCGGCCCAGTCAATCGCCAAACGCCCCGTCTTCCGCGAACTCCTCAGCTACGTCGAGGAACACCCGGAAGTGGGCTACGTCGTCATCTACATGCGCTCGCGCATCTTCCGCAACCAGGCCGACGCCGCCATCACCAAACGCATCCTCGCCGGGATGGGCGTCAAGCTCATCTCCGCCAAGGAAGAGTTCGGCGACGGATACATGGCAGACGCCATGGAAGCCATCACCGACATCATGAACGAAGTCCAAGTCCGCCAAAGCGGCGAGGACATCAAGAACAAGCTGCTGCACAAAGCCAAGAACGGCGGCACCGTCGGCCGCGCCAAACTCGGCTACCTCAACGTCCGCAAAGACTTCGACGGCCGACTCGTCAACACCATCGACGTGGATCCGGTCAGAGCACCGCTCATCCAGTGGGCATTCGAGCAGTACGCGACGGGCGAATACAGCACCATCCGACTCGCCGACGCCCTCGCCGACCAGGGCCTGACGACCCGAAAGTCGGCCAAGTGGCCAGAACGTCCGCTGTCCCGAAGCCAACTGAGCCTGATCCTTCGAGACCCGTACTACCTCGGAATGGTCACGTTCAAAGAATCGGTGTACCCCGGGCGCCATCCGGCCATCATCAGCCCCGAACTGTTCGAACGAGTACAACAGGTGATGAATGCCCGCCTCAAGCGAGGCCAACGCGACCGTGTCCACAGCCACTTCCTGCGCGGACTCATGATGTGCGGCCAGTGCCACGAGGCTGGTCGTGAGCATCGACTGATCTTCGCTCAAGCTCGAAACTCGAAGGGCGACCTCTTCGACTACTACCTGTGCCGAGGACGACAGGATGGTGTCTGCGAGCTGCCGTACCTTCGCGTCGCAGACGTCGAGCGCGCAGTGGCGTCACATTTCGGTGCCGCCGCGGTTCCCGCTGAGGCGGCCAAGGATGCTCAGACGGGTCTCGAGAACGCACTCGGACACCTCCTGGCTCGTCAACAAGATCAGCGCGCGCGACTTGCGAAGGAACTCAAGACGCTGGACACGCGGGAGGAACGACTCATCGACATTGCAGCTGACGGGGGGATTGCGTCCGACAAGTTGCGCGCCCGCCTGCGCGAGCTACAGGTCAAGAAGAACGAGGTGCGCAGTCAGATGGACACGACAGACGAGCTGCTCCGCTCAAGAACTGAGTCCGCGATGATCTATCTCGACCTCATGACGAAGCCGGACGGCTTGTTCCTGTCGGCGAACGATTCGGTCCGCCGCCTGCTCCTGACGGCGTTCTTCTCCCGTATCTGGATACTGGACGACGGGCACCAGGTCACTGCTGTGGCCGAATACCAACCGTTGGTCTCGCAACTCCGGGACGCGGTTCTGACGACCTCGAACAATAAGAAAAGCGCCGGAGAAATCTCCGACGCTTCTGCTGCTGAACCACTGACTCAATATCTTGAAGTCATTTGTTCGAGTAAGACCAATCTGGTAGCGGGAGCGGGGCTTGAACCCGCGACCTCACGATTATGAGTCGTGCGCTCTCACCAACTGAGCTACCCCGCCGCACGGCATCCACGATGCAGAAGTGAACGCCTTGAGCCCCGAGTCAGGATTGAACTGACGACCCCTTCCTTACCATGGAAGTGCTCTACCACTGAGCTATCGGGGCGTACCCGGATCGCTCCGGGCAACTTGAAGAGGTTATCAGACCGCGACACCCTCTCACCAATCGGGTCAGCCGCCGGTGTGCTGACGCAGCCACACGATCGGGTCGATCGGCGTGGTGCCGTTCTGCAGGATCTCGACGTGCGTGTGGGCACCGAACGAGCGGCCCGTGTTGCCGGTGCGGCCGAGGAACTGACCGACCTTCACGTGCTGACCCTGGGTGACCTGCAGCGAGCCGTACTGCATGTGTCCGTACCGGCTCGAGATGAGCTGACCGTCGATCTCGTGATCGATCAGAACCGTGACACCGAAGGCGCCGCCCTGCTCGGTCGCGATGCGGACGGTGCCGTCGGCGATCGCCTGGACGGGCGAGCCCTCGCCGGGCACGAAGTCCGCACCCTCGTGCATGGTGCCGTCGCGCATGCCGAAGCCGTACGTGATGGGCACACCGACCGCGAAGGGCCACTGGATGGGCGCTGTGGGGTCGTTGACGTAGAAGTTGGACGGGTTGGTGATACCCGAGTCGGCGGCCATCTGCGCGTAGGTGGTCGCGCTGTAGCCGTCGGAGCGGTCGACGACAGCCGCCTGCGCCGCGGCGGGAGCGACGTAGGCCTGGATCGCACCCTCGGATGCCGCGACGTCGCCGCCGACGGCGAGCCGGGTGGTGACGCTCTCGCTCGCGGTGACGCTGTCGGTGCCGCTCGCCGAGGCGAGGGCGCTGACCGGCATGGTCATGCCCACCGTCAGCAGACCCACGACGCCCATGACGCCGACGGAGAACGATGTGGCCGCGATGCGGCGCACGGTGCGGCGCGAGCCGGTCGTCGCCGCGGCCGGAAGGCCCTCGGCGACGGGCTGCGCGGGAGCGACCACGCGGTTCTGCTGAACGGCGGTCTCGCCGGTGAACGCGAAGAGGCGCGCGGCCGACGTGAACTCGTCGTCGACGGGGACGCCGGCGGCATCCGGGGCCTGCTCGGCGCGCGGCGCCTCGGCGGCGGGTGCATCTACGACGGGTGCATCTGCGACGGACACCGCAGCGACCGGCGACTCGGGCGTCTCGGCGCTGTCGAGGATGACCGCCTCCTGCGGGCGACGGCGCGAACGACGCGACGAGACCGGGAGGGTGATCGGGGAAGTCGGCAGCGTGACGGGCGTCGTGGCGCTATCGCTGTCGGCGCTCTGGAGGATGACGGCGACCTCGTCGGAGGAGCGCTCGTCGACGACGGTGACCTCGAGGGCGTCGGGTTCTGCGTCTGCTGAGGGCGCGGCATCCGTCTCGGGGAGCGTGGCGTCGATCGTCGCGGCGATGACCGTCTCGAGGACGGCGGCGGCCACGTTCTCGATCAGCTCGGGCTGCGCGGCGTTCTCGGCGTCGACCGGGGCCGGGTCGCTCGCACCGTGGCGACGCATCTCGGCTCGGGTCGGCCGGGTGGCGGCCTCGGGGGCAGGGGCGAGGGGACGACGGGACCGCCGGGTGGGGGCAGGCTCAGTCGGGAATGCTTCTGACGGCAACGCGCGAGGGCTCTCGTGTCGTGTCGCGCTCAGGCGACGGCTTCGGGCTGTAGGGCTTGGCCATTTCCGCAGGTTCGGGTTGCGGAAGATAACGAACTGGTAAACAGCCTACCCCCGTCATCTGAGAATGCGATGAGCGGGAGGGGGGGTCACCTCTCGAAGTCGAGCAGCGGCTCGAGCAGCGCGAAGAAGTCGGGGCCCGACGCGATCACCATGCCGTTGCCCGGGCGGCCGCCGGGCGCACCGCCGACACGCCCCCCGGCCTCTTCGACCAGCAAGGCCCCGGCCGCGTGATCCCAGGGGTGCGTTCCGCGCTCGTAATAGGCGTCGACGCGGCCGGCAGCGACGGATGCCAGGTCGAGAGAGGCCGCACCGATGCGACGCACGTCGCGCGCGATCGGCATGACGCGCGACAGCTGCGCCAGCGCCGGGCCGTGCGTCTCGGGGTTGTAGCCGAAGCCCGTCGCGACGAGCCCACCGGCCTCGCCCACTTCGCTGACCGAGAGGCGCTGGTCTCCGAGCCAAGCTCCGCCGCCGCGCGCGGCGCGGAAGAGCTCGCCCGTCACGGGGTTGAAGACGGCACCGGCGAGCGCGGTCCACGACGCGGTCTCGGCCGTGCCCTCGACGGCGGCGATGCTCACCGCCCAGGCCGGGATGCCGTACGCGTAGTTGACGGTGCCGTCGATCGGATCGACGACCCAGGTGATGCCGGTCGTGCCGGCCTCGGCGTCGGACTCCTCGCCGAAGAACCCGTCGCCCGGGCGCTCTCGAACCAGCTCCGCGCGAATGAAGGCCTCGACCTCGCGGTCGGCGGCGGTGACGATGTCGGCGGCGGCCGACTTGGTGGCCGCGACCGTGACTCCCTCGCGGCGGCGACGGAGAGCCAGCTCGCCGGCCTCTCGTGCGATTCGGGTGGCGATGTCGAGCAGATCCGCGGGGGAAGTCATGGCATCCACGCTACTGCGCCACCCCCTCCGCCGAAGTCGCGTCCGTGGATACCGTGGATAACATGACCGCCTCGGATGCTCGCCGGTACGACGTCGTCATCGTGGGAGGAGGGCACAACGCCCTCGTCGCCGCGGCCTACCTCGCCCGCGCCGGGCGTCGCGTGGTGGTGATCGAGCGGACGGATGCCGTGGGCGGCGCCGCCGTGTCGGAACGCCCGTGGCGCGGGGTCGACGCGCGGCTGTCGCGCTACTCCTACCTCGTCAGCCTGCTGCCGCAGAAGATCATCGACGATCTGGGCCTGCGCATCGAGCTGCGGCGACGCCGGTACTCCTCGTACACACCCGATCCGGTGGATCCGTCGCGCGGGATCCTCATCGACACCGAGGATGCCGAAGCCACGGCCGCGTCGTTCGTCCGCACCCTGGGGGACACCGCCGAAGCCGAGCGGTACGCCGCGTTCGGGGAGCGTCTGGCGCCCCTCGGCCGCGCGGTCTTCCCCACGATGACCGAGCCGCTGCCGACCGCCGACGAGGTGCGCGAAAGGGTCGGGGACGACGCGCTGTTCTCATCGCTGACCGAGCGTCCGCTCGGCGACCTGCTGCGTGCGTCGCTCGACAGCGACGTGGCGCGCGGCATCGCACTGACCGACGGGCTGATCGGCACGTTCGCGTCATCGGACGACCCCTCGCTCGCGCAGAACCGCTGCTTCCTGTACCACGTCATCGGCGGCGAGACCGGCCACTGGGACGTCCCCGTCGGAGGCATGGGCGCCGTCACGGCGGAACTCGAACGCACCGCGCGCGAGGCCGGCGCGCAGATCGTGACGGGCGTCGAGGTCATCTCGATCTCGCCCGACGGCGACGTGCACACCATGACCGACCGATCAGAGGTGTTCCACGGGGAGCTCGTGCTCAGCGGCGTCGGGGGCGCGGTGCTCGACCGGTTGCTCGCGGCGGGCGGATCTGCGACCACCGGTGCGCCTCAGCCCGAGGGCGCGCAGGTCAAGGTCAACATGCTGCTGTCGCGACTGCCCCGGCTGCGCGACACCTCGGTCACCCCCGAGGCCGCGTTCTCGGGCACCTTCCACGTCAACGAGACGATGACCCAGTTGGATGCCGCGCACGTGGCGGCATCCGCGGGACTCCTCCCCGAGCCGCTCCCCGTGGAGATCTACTGCCACTCGCTGACCGATCCGTCGATCCTCGGCGACGACCTGCGGGCGTCGGGAGCACAGACGTTGACGATGTTCGGGCTGCAAGTGCCGCATCGCCTCATCGACGACACCGATCCCGTCGCGGCGGGGGCACGACTGCTGGCGGCGGCTCAGGCATCGTTGGACACGGTGCTGGCCGAGCCGCTGCGTGATTGCATCCTGCGTGCGCCCGACGGGCGGCTGTGCATCGAAGCCCGTACGACGACCGACCTGGAGAAGTCGCTGAACATGGTCGGCGGCGACATCTTCCACGGCGCGCTGTCGTGGCCGTGGTTGTCTTCGCCGGCGCACTCCCCCGCGGAGCGGTGGGGCGTGGCGACACCGCACTCGCGCGTGCTGCTGTGCGGGTCGAGCGCGCAGCGGGGTGGGGCGGTCAGCGGTATCGGGGGGCAGAACGCGGCCATGGCGGCGCTGGAGATCTTGGAGCGGTAGAGCAGCGTGGGGGCTCTGTCCCGGGGGCCGGGGGCCGGGGGCCGGGGACACGGGCGGTTCGTGCGTAGTCGCGATGCCGCGGGCATGCAGGGGGTGAAGTCTCAGGGAGACGGGTGAAGTTTCACCACCGATTCGAACATAGTTTCTACACTGATGGGCATGTCCGATTCTCGCTCTCCCCGCACCGAAGGCCGCGGCAGCAACAAGCCCGACGACCTGCGTGATCTCGTCGGACTCATCCGTGCGGGCACGATTGAGCTGGCGCGCGTGCAGGCCGGGCTGGTCCGATCGCGCGCCGCTGTCATGCAGATCGCGCTCGACCAGGTCGCGCACTCCCCCTCACGAGTGTCCCGAGAGCGAGAGCTTCCCGTACGGTCCGTCGCGCTCGAAATCGGTGCCGCAACGCAGACGCACGACCTGACCGTACAGAAGGAGCTCGGCGAGGCGCACGCGCTCACGGAGAAGTTCGCCGCGACGATCGACGCCCTCGAGTCCGGGCGCATCGGCATGCGCCACGTCCAGGCGATCCTCGACACGGGAATCGTCATCGACGACGACGACACCCGCCGGGGATGGGAGCAGGTCGTCCTCACCCGCGTCGAGCGCGATTCGCCGGGCAGGGTGCGAGCGTTCGCCCGAGAGCTTGCCGAGAGCGTGCACCCCGTGGGCATGACCGCACGACACGCGCGCGCCGCTGAATCGCGAGGAGTCAGTGTTCGCGACCTGGCCGACGGCATGGCTGAGCTCAGCGTCATCCTGCCTGCGACGGTCGCGTATGGCATCCGCGATCGACTGAGACGGCAGGCGGCGGCGATTCGATCCGCGGCATCGCACCCGACGTCGGCATCGGAATCGACGAACGTGTGTGCTCCGCACGGCACGGAATCTCCCGCAGGGGGTCACGAGCGGGCGACGGATACCGGGAAGGTCATCCTGTCGGACGCCGATATCGCAGACTCGGCGGGCACCCCACACCACGCCAAGCCGGCCTCCTTCCACGACAAGCGCACTCTTGCTCGGATCGGCGCCGACGTCTGCGCCGACCTCCTGCTCACTGCCGCGCCCACTGTCGACCCGACGACCGAAACCACCTGCCCCGGCGGCCTCGGGGCGATCCGCGCTCACGTGCAGATCACTGTGCCGGTGCTCACTCTTCTCGGTCGCACCGACGTGGGCGCGTCCGTCGCTGGGCGCAGCCCCATCGATCCGGAGTCGGCACGACGCCTGGCCGCGCATGCACCCGGATGGGACCGCGTGATGTGTGATCCGATCCTCGGCACCGTGCTCGAAGTCGACCGCTACAGCCCGACCGCAGCCCAGCGGCGGTATCTCGCTGCGCGCGACCAGCACTGCCGGGCTCCCGGATGCCGCGCTCCGCTGACGCGATGCCAGATCGACCACAATCACGAAGCGCAGCACGGAGGGGCGACCACCCTCCGCAACCTCGCCCACCTGTGCACACGACATCACACGCTCAAAACCGAAACGGCTTGGACGGTCTCACAGGGCTCGGATGGCACACTCCGCTTCGAGAGTCCTCTCGGGCAGCAGGTGATCGAGTCTCCCCCGCCGCGCGTGATGTTCCTGCCGAACGACGACGGCGCGACGCGGACGGCGAACCCGCCGGCGGTGCCGCCATTCTGACGGGGTCCTCTCGGCGGCGGTCTGTTCGGAACTTCGCAGCGAACCCGGTGGTCGCGCGGACCTCGGGCCGTCGTAACACCCCGCAGACACGGAGAGGGCGGGCGCGCCCCGACACACGTCACAGATGGACGTCACGGTGCCGGCCAAAGTCATCTTCGTCGGGGGTCGATCCGGCGTACGCAAGACGACCGTCGCGGCCGAGACGTCCCGCATCTTCGCGAAGCGAGACATTCGCCGTGCCGCCATCGAAGCAGACGGGCTCGATCACGCCCACCCCGAGCCGTGGAGTGATGGCGTCGACCTTGCAGAGCAGAATCTCGCAGCGATGTGGAGCAACTATCGACGCGCTGGCTGACCGACGGCTGAGACGCCGTCCGCCGGAAGCGGGCCCCCTACCTACCTACCACCACCGTGAGTAGGCGCTAGCCCGGAGGCGATTCCGACATCGACCCCGTGGGACCACCGATACCAGCGTGCGCACCCAGAACGGTGAGCATCCCCTCGATCGCTTCCACGAGCACGACGGTCGACGGCTGGGCGTATCCGAAGACGATGCCCGCCGGAAGCGAGGTGGCAGCGCCCTCCCAGATGTACGAGGCCAGGGGCGCCACCCGGATGCCGCGCTCGGCGAGATCCGCGACGATCGCACGCTCGGCGTCCTCACCCCTCCCGGGGAGCAACGCCACCGCATGCAGGCCACCGTCCGTGGCCGCCAGGTCGACGCCCGGCACGCCCGAGAAAGCCTCGAGCAGGAGGCGGCGACGGTGGCGATACTCGCGCCGCCGCCGCGCCGTGTGCCGCGCGAGCGAACCCTCGGCGAGGTACAGCGCGAGCGCATGCTGCTGCACGAGCGAGACCGGGAGATCGAGATCGCCGCGGGCCGCGCGTATCCGCTCACCCACCTCGCCGGTCGCGACGAGCCACCCGCAACGGACTGCCGGCGTGAGGGTCTTCGACAGACTGCCGATCAAGACGACCCGCGCGGGATCGATCATGTGCAGCGGGGGAAGGGGCGCCCGGCCGTGGGGGAACTCGCTGTCGTAATCGTCCTCGATGACGACGACATCCTCGCGGTCGGCCCAGGCGAGCAGACGGGCGCGCGCCTCGGCATCCAATCGACTTCCGAGCGGGTAGTGATGGTGGGGCGTGACGATGAACGCATCGAGATCGCGCTGACGCTCGACCGCGTCGAGGTCGAGACCCGCGCCGAGACGCACGGCGACGGGGACGGCCTCGATCCCGAGCCGACGGAGGATACGGTGCACGCGCGGATACCCCGGGTTCTCGATGCCGACCCGCAACCTCGTCCGGCCGCCGCGCGGCGACATGGCGAGCAGCGCCAGAAGCATCGCGTCGCTGGTGCCGGCGGTGACGACGACGTCGGATGCCGCCACATCGAGCCCGCGCGCACGACCGAGGTACCCGGCGATCTCCGCCCTCAGGGCCGGTGCGCCCGCGGTGTCGGAGACATCCGCATCCGGATCTCCCGCCGTCGCCCGCCGCCACGCGGATCGCCACGCCGCATCGGCGAGACCCGTCGTGCCGGGCCGCCCCGGACGCAGATCGACGAGCGGCGACTCCTCCACTGCGCCGGTGCCGGCCCGCGCGCGCCGTGACGGCGAACGAGCCGTGATCTCGGCGACGACGGTCGCACCCCCCGGCCGAGAGAGCAGATACCCCTCGCCCGCGAGGATCTCGTACGCGGCGACGACGGTGCCGCGGGCGACTCCGAGATCGGCGGCGAGCGCGCGCGTCGACGGCACCGCTTCTCCCCCACCCACGCGTCCCGCGAGCACCGCCGCCCGCAGTCCGTGTGCGAGCTGCTCGTGCAGCGGCACTGTCGAGCGGCGGTCCAGGATGCCGAGGGAGATCACGCACGAAGTCTGCCACTGGTCCACGAGAACGCGCGAGAAGTGGACTACGCCATGGTCCAGCAGAACGGATGCAATCGGATCATGACCGACGTACCCGTCACCGCACAGCCCCCGACCGACCCGCCGAACGCGCAACCCCGCCACGCCGATCTCGCTCGGGCCGACCGACTCCACGGTGATCCCCCGCTCACCGACCTGCCGCGCACCGACCCGCCCCTCCCCGACCTGCCCGTCACCGCTCTCACCCGGGTCCGCCGCGGCGCCCACCACCAGCGCACGGATCGCGCCGCGCTGTACGACGTGATCGACGGCGCGCTGTCGGGAACGCTCGCCATCGTCCGCGACGACCGGCCCGTCGCCCTGCCGATCGGCATCGGGCGCGACGGCGACGACGTGCTCCTTCACGGATCGACCGGGAGCGACTTCTTCCGGCGCATCGCCGCGGGCGCCCCGGTCTGCCTGACGGTGACGCACCTGCTGGGCCTGAAGTACGCCCGATCGCTCTTCGACAGCTCGATGCGCTACCGGTGCGCCGTCGTGCACGGAGTGGCATCCGTCGTCCCCCCGGAGCAGAAGGAGGCCGCGCTCCTCACGCTGTCGGAACACCTCATGCCCGGACGGAGCGAAGACGTGCGCCCGATGACCGCGCGCGAGATCGCGGCGACCATGGTCCTGCGCCTGCCGCTCGCCGAGGCGAGCGTCAAAGACAACGCCGGCTCTCTCGTGGAGGCCGACGACGACGGTGAGGACCGCGCGGTGTGGGCGGGCATGCTGCCGCTGCGGGTCGTCGCGGGCGCGCCGGTGACCTCACCGCAGACCGACCCGAACACTCCCGTACCGGATTCGGTGCGCCGGGCCGCACGGCGCGTCGCCGCGTCGGGAACGGCCTGACCGACTCGGCGCGGCCCGGCGGAAGACGACGCCGGAACGCCGACGACGAGAACACCGACGGGCGGGGCCGCCCAAGAGGAACGGCCCCGCCTGCCGTGGCGGTCACCGTGCGACGAGCGAGGGAACCTCGTAGCGACGCGGGGTGCCGAAGCGGTGCGCTGTGATCGACACGGCCTGCTCGCGCAGGAACGGCAAGAGCTCGACGTGCCCGGCGCGCGTCACCTCGCCGGCGTAGACGGCGAGCGCGGGCGAGCCTCCGGTGACCTCGGCCACCGCGGCCGGTGAGCCGCCGAGCAGCCGGACG